>CAXTNN010000172.1:0-7480 GCA_964245545.1 uncultured Acetobacteraceae bacterium
CGTCCGTCATGTCGATGGTCACGCGCGGGTCGGCGGCTCCCGGCGGCGGCACGTGCACGGCGCTCCACGCCACGGCGACCCGGCGTGACCCGACCCCCATGAAGCCGCCGACATCGACCACGATCGCGCGCGGCTGCCCGGTTGGGTCCACCACCACATCGACGATGCGGCCGATTTCCCGCCCGCTATCGTCCAGCACCATGCGGCTCAGCACGCCGGTGGCGTCGGCTTTGGTCAGCTCGGCTGGCGGGGGTGGTACGGCCGGGCCGGCGGCGGCAACCTCAAGCAGGCACGGTATCAGCGCCGCGCGCAGCATCACCCGCATCCTCATCTGTGCCCCCCAGTGCAGCCGCCACAGTGCCGAGTGCATCCCGCCCCGACAAGCTGCGTTGCAACCTCCGCACGAGGAGATTTGCTTATGACGCGCAACGATGAGGGGCGCTTGGCCCTGCTCGAAATCAGCTTCGCCCTGTCCGGATTGCTCAAGCTGCTGGGGCTGGAGGCGCGGCTGTTCCATCGCTGGGGCATTTCGACCCGGCAGATGCGCCGCATCGGGCTGGTGGAGACGGCCGGCGCCATGCTGGTGGCCAACGAGCGCACGCGCCCGATTGGCGCCACCGGGCTGGCGGCGGTTTCCGCGTTGATGCTAGCCGCCGAACTGCGCCACCGTGAGGCCGAGTTGGTGCTGCCGCGGCTGGCCATCACCGCCTTGGCAGCGAGCGTCGCCTTCGGCACCTTCGCCGCGCGGCGAGCGTGACACCGCCCCGGCTGACCTGGCCCGTGCTGACCCGGCGTGGCCTGATCGCCGCGGCACCATTGGCTGCCCTTGCCCGCCCCGCCATCCTGCGCGCCCAGGCCGCGCCGCCGCTGCGCATTGGCGAGATCAACAGCTACTCCACCGAGCCAGCGTCCACCGGGCCCTATCGGATGGGCTGGCAGTTGGCGATCCAGCAAGTGAATAACCTGGGCGGAGTGAACGGCCGGCCGCTGGAGTTCATCTCCCGCGACGATGCGGGTTCGCCCGAACGCGCCGTGCAACTGGCGGCCGAGCTGCTGGACGAGCAGAAGGTGGACCTGCTGGCGGGCGGCTTCTCCTCCGAGGTCGCGCTGGCCATCAGTGACTTCGCCCTGCAGCGCAAGGTCCTCTACGTGGCGGGCGAGCCGCTCACCGACGCTTTGGTGTGGGACCATGGCAACCGCTACACCTACCGGGTACGGCCCTCGACCTTCATGCTAGCCGCCATGCTGGTGGAGACCGCCGCCGCTATGCCGGCGAAAAGCTGGGTGACGGTGGCGCCGGACACCGATTACGGCCGCTCCGCCGTGCGCTGGTTTCGGCAATTGCTGTCCGGCAAGCGCTCGGATGTGCAGTTTGTGGGCGAGCAATGGCCGGCGCCGGGGCGAATGGATGGCAACGCCGTGGTCAGCGCGCTCAGCCAGCCCGCGCCGGACGCAGTGTTCAATGCGCTGTTCGGCCCCGACCTATTGACCTTGGTGCGCAGCGGCAATGCCGGGGGGCTATTCGGCAAGCGCACCGTCGTATCGATGCTCACCGGGGACCCGGAATATCTCGCCCCGCTCGGCAGCGACGTGCCCACTGGCTGGACCGTCACCGGTTATCCATGGGATGTGTCGGACGACCCTTACAACAAGCAGTTCGTGTTCAACTACCTCGACCAGTACCATCAGAATCCGACCACCGGTTCGGCCATTGGTGCAGCGATGGTGAACGCGATCGCCTCGGGGGTGCTGAAATCAGGCAGTATCAACAGCGAGGCGATGGCGGACGGGTTTGGTGACGCCAGCTTTGTCACGCCATTCGGCATCTGCCGCTTCCGGGCCATCGACCACCAGAGCACAATGGGTAGCTATGTCGGCCAGTTGGCGCAGGCGGGCGAGCATGGGCTGATGACCAATTGGCGGTATGTCGACGGTGGTTCCGTGCTGCCGCCAGACGATCTGGTCCGCAAGCTGCGGCCGAGTTAGCTTAAATCTTCGGAGCCGTCCTGGCGCATGGCGAGGCCAGCCTTGGCTTCAAGCCGGCGCTCGTTGTGGCGCAGCAGTATGATGCCGGCGACCACCGCCACCACGGCCAACCCGGCCAGAACCTCGGCGACTGGGCCCTCGATTTTGCGGATCGCGTCGCCGAGCAGGTAGGCCGCGGTGCCATAGCCTGTTGCCCAAACCACGCCGCCAACGGCGTTCCATAGCAGGAATTGCTTCCACTCCATCTGGTTTGCCCCAGCCAGCAGGGCCACGAAGGTGCGGAGAATGGCGATGAAGCGGCCGAAGAACACGACCTTGCTGCCCTGGCGCTGAAACAAGTAGCGGCCCAGTTGCAGCCGCTGGTCGGTCAGCCCGACCCGGCGGCCATAGCGGCGCAGCAGGCGGAACCCGGCCCAGCGCCCGATCAGGTAACCCCCGTTGTCGCCCATGATGGCGCCCGCGACCGCCGCACCGATCACCCCGGCAATATCGAGCTTGCCTGTGGTGGCGGCGTAGATGGATGCGGCGATCACCATGCTTTCGCCCGGCAGTGGGCAGCCCATCGCCTCCAGGCCGATCACGGTGAACACCAGTCCGTAACCGTACTCGCCCAACAGATGGTCGAAGGTATGGTACCCCAGCACGTCAGCCGCTGCGCAAGCTGGTATCGCGAAAGCTGGCGAGCCCGCGCCGTGCCGTGCCGCTGCCGTCGAAGTTCGCCGGGTCGAGCCAGGCCAGGATGGCGTCGCGCCGGCTGGGCCATTCCTCCGCCAGTATGGAGAAGTATGCGGTGTCGCGCAGCCGGCCCTTCACCACTTGGTGGTGGCGCAGAGTGCCTTCATAGGTAAAGCCAAGCCGTTCCGCAGCGCGGCGCGAGGGCGCGTTCAGCGCGTTGCACTTCCAAACCAGGCGGCGGTAGCCAAGTTCGTCAGCCGCCAGCCGCAGCAGCAGGAACATCGCCTCGGTGGCGGCACGGGTTCGCTGCATGCGCGGGGCGAACCAGATGTGGCCCAGCTCGATCGCGCCATGGGCGGGGGCAATATCCATCAGCGTGAGCCAGCCCGAGACCACGCCGGCGCCGACCGGCCGCACCGCCCACGCCATCGGGTCGTGGGTGCTGGCGAAAGCGGCAACGTGCCGGGTCATGGCGGCTTGGTCGGCAAACGGGCCGTAGCCGAGATAGGCCCAGCTTGCCTCGGCGCCGCGGGCGGCATCCCACAGGTCGCGGGCGTGCCGCACGTGCAACGGCTCCAGCTCCACCTCGCGCCCGCTCAGCCGCATGCGGGCCGGCAGCGGGCGGGGCGTGGTGTCGACCTCCGGCCCGACCGGCGGGTTTGGTGCCGGGTCGACAGAACTCATCGCTGGCTTATCTTGCAGGGGCGGAAACGATCCCCCGCAGCACCCAGCCGCTCATGATCAAAAGGGTTTTCCAATGCTCCGCCACTCCCTTGCGTTTGCGCTCGCCGCCGCCTTGCTCGTGCCGGCCGCCCGTGCCGAAACCATGACCTTCCATGCCACCATGAACGGGGCCACGGAAGTGCCGCCGAAGACGACCAACGGCACCGGCAGCGTGGAGGCCACCGTCGACACGGCGGCCAAGACGCTGACCTACACGATGACCTACGCCAACCTGACCGGCCCGGCGACGGCCGCGCATTTCCACGGTCCGGCTGATCCTGGCGCCAATGCGGGTGTGCTCATCCCGATCTCGCCGCCGCTCGCCAGCCCCATCAAGGGCACGGCGCCGCTGACCGACGCCCAAGTTGCCGACTTCACGCAGGGAAAAGTCTACGCCAACGTCCACACGGCGGCCAACCCCGGGGGCGAAATCCGCGGCCAAATGACGAAGTAACCATCAACCGGCCGGCAGAAACCCCCGCAGCACGTCGTTCACCTGCTGCGGGGCGTGTTGCTGCACCCAGTGCGACACGCCAGGCAGCCGCTCGATGCGCAGGTCCGTAACGTAACGCTCCGTCCCCTCAAGGCAGATCACGTCCAGCGCCACGTCCTGCTCGCCCCAGATCACCACCGTCGGGACGGTGATCGGCGTGTCCATTCGGGGCATGCTCCCGCCCAGGCGCATGGCGCGATACCAGTTAAGCATTGCGGTGGCCGCGCCCGGTTCAGCGATCTGGCGGGCATAGACGTCCACCACGTCGGGGGCGATCGGCAGGCCGCGGAACATCCGCCGCACCGCCCGGCCGCCGCCAGCCGACAGCAGCCGTTCCGGCAGCAATGGGATTTGGAACAAGCCGATGTACCAGGATTTCCGCCGCTGCCGCCAATGCGCCAGCGCGGCGCGGAAGCAGAGCGGGTGCGGCACGTTCATAATCACCAGCCGCTCCAGTGGGCGAATCTGCGCCGCAGCAAAGCACCACGCCACCATGGCGCCCCAATCGTGGCCAATCAGCGTCACCTGCCGGGCGCCGGACGCGTCAATCAGGCCGGCAACATCGGCCATCAGGTTGGGGAGCGCATAGGCTGCCACCCCGGCGGGGCGCGAACTGCGGCCATAGCCGCGTTGGTTGACCGCCCAAACCCGGTAGCCGAGTTCGGCCAGCAGCGGCACTTGGTTGCGCCAGGAAACCAGGTGCTCCGGAAAGCCGTGCAGGCAGAGCGCGAGATGGTCCCCCTGCCCTGTCTCTTCCACCTCAAAACGAAGCCCGTTCGCCTCGATGAAGCGTAGGCCCATGCCGGGTTAGCCCCCTGCCGCTGGGTCGGCACCGACCAGGCCGCGGGCGAACTCCATGGCGGCGAAGGGCCGCAGGTCGCCCGCCTGCTCGCCCACGCCCACGGCGTGCACCGGGATGCCGTAATCCTCGGCCAGTGCCACCACGATCCCGCCGCGGGCGCTGCCGTCCAGCTTGGTCACCACCAGCCCGGTGACGTCCACCATCTCCTTGAACACCCGCACCTGCTCCAGCGCGTTGTGCCCCGTGGTGGCGTCCAACACCAGCAACACGGAGTGGGGCGCCGACGCGTCCCGCTTGCGCATCACGCGGATCACCTTGGAGAGCTCCTGCATCAGCGCCGCCTTGTTGTGCAGCCGCCCGGCGGTGTCGATCAGCAGCACATCGGCGCCCTCAGCCTGCGACCGCACCAGCGCATCGAACGCGAGCCCGGCGGCGTCGGCCTCCGGGGGGCCGGCGATCACGGGGGCGCCGGTGCGCTCCCCCCAAATCTGCAGTTGCTCCACGGCCGCTGCCCGGAACGTGTCGCCGGCCACCAGCATGGGCCGCAATCCTTGCTCCCGATACTGCAGCGCCAGTTTGCCGATGGTGGTGGTCTTGCCGGTGCCGTTTACCCCCACCACCAGCACGACATGCGGCTTGCGCGCCGGGTCGATCACCAGGGGCTGGGCCACCGGGGCCAAGATAGCGGCAATCTGCTCGGCCAGCGCCTCCTTGACCTCGGCATCCGTCACGCTGCGGCCGAAGCGGCTGCGGCGGAACTCCTCCACGATGTCTGCCGCCGCCGCCGGGCCGAGGTCGGCGCCCAGCAACAGCTCTTCCAGTTCGGCCAGCGCGTCGTCATCCAGCACCCGCTTGGCAAAGCCAGCCGTGAGCCCGCCGGCCAGCTTCTCGGTCGAGCGGCTCAGCCCGGCCTTCAGCCTGGAGAAGAAGCCGCCCAGCGCCATCAGGCCGCCTCCGCCACCAGGCCATGCGCGTCGGCCGCAACCACCCGGGCTGCCAGCAAGGCGCCCGGTTCGGCGAGGAAGCGCACGGGGCTGAACTGCTCGCTATGCCCCCGCCCGCCGCGCTCAGCCAGCACCCGCACGGTTTGGCCTAGAAAGCCGCGGTGGAAGTCCAGCGCCTGCACCGACCCGGCCTCCCGCAGCCGCGCCGCCCGCTCCCGCCGCACTGCCATCGGCGCGGGGGGCATGCGCGCCGCCGGGGTGACGGGCCGTTCGCTGTAGGCGAACACGTGCAGGTAGGGGATGCGCGCCTCCCGGGTGAAATCCACAGTCTGCTCGAACAAGGCATCGCTCTCGGTCGGGAACCCGGCGATCAG
Source organism: uncultured Acetobacteraceae bacterium (assembly GCA_964245545.1). Classification (GTDB taxonomy): domain Bacteria; phylum Pseudomonadota; class Alphaproteobacteria; order Acetobacterales; family Acetobacteraceae; genus LMUY01. The sequence continues at coordinate 5,998 of CAXTNN010000172.1, forward strand.
GTCCGCCCCAATCGCGATCCCAGGGCGTAACGCGCGAGCCCGCTCGATGGTGGCCAGCACCACCGCGCGCGAATGCCGCCGCCGCATGCGCTTGAGGATCAGGTCGGAGCCGGCCTGCACCGACAGATGCAAATGCGGCATGAAGCGCGGCTCGCTGGCCAGAAGCTGCCACACGCCGTCGTCGATGGCCGCCGGGTCAAGCGAGGACAGCCGCAGCCGCGGCAGCGACGGCACGCCGCGCAGCACCGCCTCCGCCAGCGCGCCGATGCCGCCGGCGTAGCTCGCAATGTCCACCCCGGTCAGCACCGCTTCCTGCATTCCGGCATCCGCCATGGCCGCCACCCGCCGCACCACCTCCGCCACGGGCACGCTGTGGCTGGCACCCCGCCCGTATGGGATGCTGCAGAAGGTGCAGTGGTGGTCGCACCCGGCCTGCACCTGGACGAAGCCGCGGGTGTGGGCGGCAAAGCCGGTGACGGCAGCGTCGGCGCCCATCTCGCTCACCGGGCTTACCCGGCTGCCGGCATCCGGAGCCCAGGACGCCGGGCGCAGCTTGTCCGCATTGCCCAGCACGCGCGCCACCCCGGGGAGCGCCGCCCAGCGCGCCGGGTCGGCCTGCACGGCGCAGCCCGTGGCCACAATGGCGGCCCCTGGCTGCTCCCGATGCAGGCGGCGGATGGCCTGGGCTGACTGCCGTTCCGCCTCGGCCGTCACCGCGCAGGTATTGACCACCGCCACACCCGGCTGCTCCCCCATCAGCCCGCGAATCACTTCGCTCTCCACGATGTTCAGGCGGCAGCCCAGAGTGATAACGGTGGCCGCCGCCATCAGGACTTTTTGATGGGATTGGTGGCGCTGAGCTGGATGCCCTGGGCATTTGGGCTAAACGTCAGCTCGATCACGTAGAGGGCGCCGCACGCCGACAGGTACCAGGCTTCGCGCCAGGCGCGATTTTCCCGGCCGTTCGGCACGTCCGCTGCGGGCAGGCCGGTGTAGCCATCGAACTTGGCATCGACAAAGGTCTGGCGGGTGCATCCCGTTGGCGCGGCCCGCACAGCGATCGCCTGAGCATATTGCAATGCGTTCTTCTGCGTTTCCGGGTCGGCGTGGGAGTCGCCCGGCATGGTTGGAATGCGCGCGGGCGGCGCCCCCGGCTGCACCACTGTCAGCACGTTCAATTGGTCCGGCAGCGGCGCGCAGCCCGAGACCTTGACGCCTTCGGACCAAAGACCGGACACGATCGTTCCGTCTGGCGCGAAGCGGGTCGGCGCGTAGAGCACAAGCTGCCCCGAAGGCGTGAACTTGGCCGTCGCACAGCTTCCCGGCAGTTGCTTGTACTGGTCCCGTGCGGCGGCAAGCACCGGCTCCTGCCAGGCGGATTGCTGCACGATCTGGTCCAGCGTCGGCGCATGCCGGGTCACCTGCAGGTCGGGCGAGACCAGCGGGTCGGGCATCGGCGCTGGCGTGGTGGCGGGCGAGGCGG
>CAXTNN010000173.1:0-6858 GCA_964245545.1 uncultured Acetobacteraceae bacterium
CCTCTCGCCCTACGCCGCGCTGCGCTGGCCCGCCGGCGCCTATGTCGCCGTGGTCCGCTCGGTGCCGCTGATCCTGGTGCTGTTTTGGTTCTACTTCATGCTGCCGCTGCTTACCGGGCATCCGATCGGCGCGCTGCCTGCGGCGCTGACCGCCTTTGCCCTGTTCGAGGCCGCGTTCTACTGCGAGATCATCCGCGCCGGCTTTGGCGCCGTGCCCCGCGGGCAGACCGCCGCCGCCGCCGCGACGGGGCTGCGCCCCTCCCAGGTGGTGCGCCTGGTGGTACTGCCGCAGGCGCTGGCGGCGATGGGCCCGCTATTGGTCAACCAGGTGATCATCCTGTTCCAGGATACCGCGCTGGTGTACGTGGTGGCGCTGCGCGATTTCCTCACCGCCGCCAGCATCGTCGCCAGCCGCGATGCGCGCCCGGTGGAGGTGTATGGTCTCGTCGCCCTGGTCTATTTCGTCATCTGCCTGGCTGGCTCGGCGCTGGCCGGACAGCGGCGGGCGGAGGCGATCCGGTGAGCGAGCCCGCGGTGATCACGCTGGAGCGGGTGAGCAAGTCGTTCGGCCGCACCCCCGTGCTGGTGGAGTGCTCGACGGCGGTGGCGCGGGGCGAGGTGTTGGTGGTGTGCGGCCCGTCCGGTTCGGGCAAGAGCACGTTGGTCAAGTGCGTCAACGGGCTCGAGCCATACGGGGGCGGCCGCATCACCGTGGATGGCATGGTGGTCGGCCCGCGCACCGACCTGCCGAAGCTGCGCGCCCGCATCGGCATGGTGTTCCAGCAGTTTGACCTGTATCCGCACATGACCGTGCTGCAGAACATCTGCCTGGCCCCGGTGCACGTGCTCAAGCGCAGCCGGGCGGAGGCGGAAGCGGGCGCGATGGCGCTGTTGCGCCGGGTCGGTTTGCCGGACAAGGCGCAGAGCCGCCCCGCCACCCTGTCTGGTGGGCAGCAGCAGCGCGTTGCCATCGCCCGCGCGCTCGCCATGGACCCGGCGGTGATGCTGTTCGACGAGCCCACCTCCGCGCTCGACCCCGAGATGGTGAGCGAGGTGCTGGACGTGATGCAGAGCCTGGCGCAGGACGGCATGACGATGATGGTGGTGACGCACGAGATGGGCTTTGCCCGCCGGGTCGCGGATCGGGTGCTGTTCCTCGACAGAGGGCGGGTGCTGGAGGACACGCCCCGCGACAGCTTCTTCACCCGCCCGGCGACGCCCCGCGCGCAGCAGTTCCTATCGAAGGTGCTGAACCACTGAGCCCGGTATGCCGTGCCCCGCCTCGGCAACGTGCTGCTTCAACCCGTTGGCCGTGACCCGGTGATGCCTGACTCGGTTCACGACAACTTCTGCCCGATGATGTCGAGCCGGCTGATCTCCGCCGGCCGGGCCAGCAGCGTATTGGATTGCGCCATCAGCCGCCGGGCACCGCGCCCGGTGAGATGGGCGCGGCGCCCGCGCTCGTCGGCGAAGCGCTCGAAGATGCCGAACACCCGCTTATTCAGCCGTACGCCGAACCACGGGCCCGTGCCTGGTTCCCCCTCCACGTCATGCAGGATCTCGCGAACCAGCTTTTCTACCTCCGCCTCGCGGCCCCGCCGTGCTTCCAGCCGGATGTGCAGCGCCTTTTCGCTGCGGCCGCCGCGCCGGCCCGTCATCCGGGCCGAACGGTGCGGGCCGTTGCGCAAGCCCGCGCGCAGCAGCAGCCCGAGCCCGGTCAGCACCACTCCCGTCACCACTGGGTTCAGCGCGGCCATGGTGTAGAGGCTGGAGCGGGCCACGTGGCCGGGATAGTTGCCCACGGTGGTGAGCGCCTCGGTCGGTACATCCAGGGCGCTCTGGTCCTTCGGGCGGCGCGGCGGGCGGCCGGTTGGGGTGCCGGGGATCACCATGCGCTCCATCAACCGGTCGGTCAGGCCCGGCGCCAACCGGCCCAGCGTCGCCACCAGCGCGCCGCCACCGCCCACGAACACGCTGCGCACCGGCTTGGCCGCCGCCGTCAGGATCGCCGCGGCCACCACTTCGGCCGCATACACGGCGGGCACATGCTGCGGCTCGGAAGGCAAGTAGTTCTTGGCGTTGACGGTGAATGGCGTGTTGATCTGTGCGGGCTTGATCAGCGTGACCGAGACTGGCGCGCCCTCCGCCTCCAGCTCCATCCGCAGCGCCTCGGTGAAGCCTTTGACGGCGAATTTGGTCGCGGAGTAGGCACCCTGCAGCGGCACCGACCGCTCCGACACCTCGCTGCCGAGATTGATGATGGCGCCCCCGCCCGATTGCTTCAACTGCTTGGCCGCCTCCAGCGAGCCATAGACCAAGCCCCAGTAATTCACCTCGAAGGCCTGCCGCATGTCGGCGATCGCCACCTCTTCGACCCGGCCGTACACGCCGACGCCGGCATTGTTCACCCAGGTGTCGAAGCCGCCGAACGCTTGCTTCGCCTTGGCCGCAATGGCAGCGCCGGCCGCTTGCTCCGCCACATCGGCCACAACCGTCACCGCTTGGCCGCCCGCCGCCCCGATCTCAGCGGCCAGTTCGCTCAGCGCGGCCTCGCTCCGGGCGGCCAGCACCAGCCGGGCGCCGGATTTCGCCGCCATTCGCGCGGTCGCCAGGCCGATGCCGGAGGTTGCCCCGGTGATGACAATCGCCTGCTCGTGCAGCGGCTTGAGTTTCACTTTCATCGCGACGACCTCCCCTGCCCCGGCCGGATCATGGCGAAGGCTCGGCCACCGGTAAGAACGGTTCGATGCGAATGTTCCGCCGCTGGGGCTGACAAGCCTGTTATCCGGCGCCCTCGTGCAGTGGCGGCGGAGCGGGGTTCGCCGGCAGCACGCCCTTGTCCACCGCCTCGCACAGCCTCCGCCAGTCCTGCTCGGACTGCTTTGCGTAGGCGCGGGCAAACCGGGTCACCGCTTTGCCGAAGCTGGGACCGCGGCCGACATAGCCGCTGATCGCCGCCGCATCCCCCGTGCGCGCATGCGCCCGGGCCAGCGTGCGCCCGCACAGATCGGCATAGAAGCCGAGGCTGCTTTCGATGGTGGTCCCGATCGCGGCCAGCCGCGCATCCTTCAGCGTGCGGACGTAGAAATGCCGCCCATCGGCCTCAGGCTTGGTCCAGCCGAGGAAGATGTCCGACGCCGCCTGCAGCATGCGCTGGCCCACCACCACACGCTCGCCCTGGTTGGCGAACTGGCTGGGCCCGGCGAAGGGCGCCAGCACCGAGGGCTGCGCCTCTTTCACCTGCAGCATCAGCGGGTGGCCGTCGGCATCGGTAAACAGCCCCACGGCGCAGAACGTGCCGACGCTGCCGATCCCCACCACCTTGAAGGCGACATCCCGCAACGCATACCGGTCCAGCAGCACGCGGCGCTCCGGCAGCAGGCTGCGGACAAAGCTGTGGAACAGCGACCGCACCGCCTCCTCTTCGCCAGGAGCCAGGCGGAACACGGCAGGCGGCTTGTCCCGGATGCGCCAGCGCCCGTCCTCCTGCACCGCCAAGCCATAGGCGGCGCGGCTGCCGTCCAGCGCGGATTTCAACCGCCGCCGCTCCTCGGCCCGCACCCGCGCCTTGGCCACCGCGGTCACCGCGGACGCTAGATCCACCCGCGTGCTCCAGGCTGCATGAGGCGCCATGTCCGCCAGGTGGCGCAGGGCGTGGGCATAGGCATGCACCGCGGTGAAGGCCAAGATATCGCAGGCCTGGTGCGGCAGTCCCCGGTCCTGCCCCGCCAGCACCAGGCTGGTGGCCAGACGCTTCACGTCCCATTCGAACGGCGCCGGCAGCGTCTCGTCGAAGTCGTTGACGTCGAACACCGGGATGCCTTCGGGCGAGGCGTAGGCACCGAAATTGGCCAGGTGGCAGTCCCCGCAGGCCTGCACCAGCAGGCCGCTGCTGGGGGTGCTGGACAGGTCCTCGGCCATCACGGACGCGGCGCCGCGTAGGAAGGTGAACGGGCTCGGCCGCATGCGCGCGTACCGCATCGGCAGCAGCCGGCTGATGCGGCCCGCGCCCTGGGCCTGCAGCACCTGCACCGGGTCACGGCGGGTGGGCGGTAACTCCCAGACCCCATGCGCGCTGCGGGGCACGCCCTTGCGCAACCCGGCGCCTTCAGCCCGGCGATCCTTCACGGTCTGCTGAGCGGGATGGGTCTCGGCCGTGATCAAGGACGGATTACCAATCGAACTTGAGGTGGTGGGCGCGACAGGGATTGAACCTGTGACCCTTCGCGTGTGAAGCGAATGCTCTACCGCTGAGCTACGCGCCCGCCCTCGCGCAGTCTCCTAACCGCGCGCCGCCGGGCTGTCCAGCGCCCGGGGAGCCGCGGATGCGCCGCTAGGTAGTTCCCCCTTGCTCGGCGCGCTCGACAGCCTTGGCGCGGAAGTGAAATGACGCCTAGAACTCGCGCAGGGTGTCCCGCAGATGGGTGTGGGCGTAGGCGCGCCGGGTCAGCCCGCGCCGCTGCAGCGCCGGCACCAAGCCGTCGGTGATCTCCGCGACCGTCTTGCGGCTCACATTGGGCAGCACCAGCAGGAAGCCGTCGCCGCCCACCTCCTGCATCACCTCATCCATCTGCGCCGCCACCGTTTCGGGCTTGCCCACCAGGTCGACGCTGCCGCCATGGCTGGTATAGGCCAGGATCGCCTCGCGCAGCGTCCGCCCGCCGGCCTTGCGCAGGAAGTTGGCCAAGCTGGACTGGTGGCCGTTGGTGGTGAGCTCGGCCACCGGCGCGTCCAGGTCATGGCCGGAGAAATCGATGTTGGTCACCCAGCCGAGCTGGGCCAGCCGGCGCTTGACCTCGGCATCGGTGGCGACGCCGCGCAACGCGGCCCGGGCCTGCGCCTCCTCGTCGGTGTTGGCCAGGATGGGAGTGGCCATGAACAGTACCTTGCAATCCCGCGGGTCCCGCCCCGCGTCGCGCATGCGGCGCTGCACGTCGTCACGGTACTCCTTCATCGCCGCCGTTCCTTTCGGGTGTGCCACGATGGTATCGGCGTATTGGGCGGCAATCCCGCGCCCCTTGGCCGACCCGCCCGCCTGCGCGATCACCGGGCGGCCTTGGGGGCACGGCCCCGAGTTCAGCGGGCCTCGGCTGGCGTAGAAGCTGCCCTGGTAGTCGATGGTGTGCACCTTGCTCGGCTCAATCAGGGTGCCGCTCTCGTGGTCGGCCACGATGGCGCCGGGTTCCCAGGAGTCCCACAGCTTGGTGACCACGTCGATGTATTCCGCGGCCATCTCATAGCGCGTGTCGTGCTCGGGCAGCCGCTCCAGGCCGAAGTTCTGCGCCGACAGGTCGGAGCTGCCGGTGACCATGTTCCACCCGGCGCGCCCGCCCGAGATCTGGTCCAGCGTGCCGACGATGCGGGCGGTGAGGTAAGGGTGATAGGCGAAGGTGGAGAGCGTCGGCACGATGCCCAGGCGGGAGGTGGCGGCCATCATCAGCGAGGCGATGACGGAGGGCTCCTGCCGCGGCACCGACATGCCGTTGCGCAGGAACATGTCGCGCGAGTTTTCCCAGTTCTGGCCGATGTAGATCGAGTCTTCCAGCAACAGGTAGTCGAAGCAGGCCCGCTCGATGGCGCGCGCCAGGTCGAGAAAGTTGCTGGCCGACATCCACTCGTCGGCGACATTGCCCGTCCACTGCTCGCCCCAGGCTTGGATGCTGGAGCCTTGGAGAAACCAGGCGAGATGGAACGGCTTGGCGGGCATGCGGGTGTCTCCTTGGGGCGTGCAGGCCAAGCACGGGGTGTGCCAGCCTCGTGCTAGGCCGCCCCCATGGTGGGGATGGCAGCCACCACGTTCGCCATGTCCCGTTCCGCCAGCCACAGGTCGCGCGCCCGCTGCATGCGCAACCAAAGACCTGGGCCGTTACCGCATAGCTTGCCGAGCCGGACTGCCATTTCCAGGGTGATGGCAGCCCGCTCGCTCAATACGGCATGCAGCGCCTGCCGGGACACGCGCAAGAGCCCTGCTGCTTTGGCCGCGGAGAGGTTGAGCGCCGGAAGCACGTCCTCACGCAACAGCTCGCCAGGGTGGGCTGGCGGGTGGAACGAGCGGTCGGCGGAGATGGCGTCAACCATTGGAGGCGTCCTCTTTCGTCGAGCAAGCAGTTTAGTTTCCAGGCTATTCGGACTCAAACGGAAGCTGCATTATCTTCGTTCTTGGAGGTCGCTATGGCGAAAAAGGCAAAGGCACTATCCTGGAGCGTCATCCAGGATGACAGTGGCAGGACTCTCGGCAGCTACGCAGTCGATGGTAACCTTATAGTCGTGAGAAGCGCGATAACTGGAACAAAGAAGACGACGCAACTAGGCGGGTCGGCTACCGATCCGAGAGGTTTGGCGAGGCTGATCCTGTCGGAAGCCGATAGGCGTGAGTGAGACTCCAGCGCCCAAACACCGCCCCATCCGCATCGCCGTCGATATCGGCGGCACCTTCACCGACCTGCAGGTGCTGGACGGCCGCACCGGGTCAGTACAGGCGTGGAAAACCCCCACCACCCCGCACGACCCCTCCGAAGGCCTCATGCGCGGCGTGCGGGAGGCAGCGGGCCAGTTCGGTTTCAGCCTGGGGGACGTCGGGCTGCTGCTGCACGGCACCACCATCGCCACCAACGCGGTGCTGGAGCGGCGGCTCGGGCGGGGAGCCTTGCTCACCACCGCGGGCTTCGAGGACGTGCTGGAAATCACCCGCCACTATCGGCGGGACCTCTACGCGCTCGACCCCGATCCGCCGCCGGTGCTGATCGCGCGCGACCGCCGCTTCGGCGTGCCCGAACGCATCCGCGCCGACGGCTCGGTGGAACGCGCGCTCGACCCGGCGGCGCTTCCCGCCCTGATCGAGCGCCTCGGAGACGTCGA
>CAXTNN010000173.1:6868-7437 GCA_964245545.1 uncultured Acetobacteraceae bacterium
GGCTGCCCTCGGCGTCGACAGCGTCGCCGTCTGCCTGCTGCACGCCTACGCCAATCCAGCGCACGAGCGTGCGTTGCGGGACGCCTTGCTCGCTGCCAAGCCGGGGATGGCCGTGTCGCTGTCGAGCGAGATCAGCCCGGAAATCCGCGAGTACGAGCGAACCTCCACCACCGTGCTGAACGCGCTGCTGATGCCGGTCGTGCAGGCCTATCTGCGCCGGCTGGAGGCGCGGCTGGGCGGGGACGGCTTCAGCCCCACCGTGTTCCTGGTGCAGTCCAATGGCGGCGCCTGCACCCTGCAACGCGCCGCCGAACAGCCGGCCCGGCTGCTGCTCTCCGGCCCCAGCGGCGGCGCCCTGGCGGCCGAGCGCCTGGCGCATTTGCTGGGCCGCGCGAACCTGGTAGCCGTCGACATGGGCGGCACCTCCTATGACGTCTCGGTGGTGCAGGGCGGCCGCGTTGCCACCGTCACCCAGGGCGAGGTGGACCGGCTGCCGGTGCGCTTGCCGATGGTGGAGATGCGCACCATCGGCGCCGGCGGCGGCTCGGTCGCCGCGGTGGGCGCCGGCG
>CAXTNN010000174.1:0-422 GCA_964245545.1 uncultured Acetobacteraceae bacterium
TCTTTTTGCTCACCGCGAGGTGATACAGACTGATCAGCTGCTGCTCGTACACCTCCATGGGCGGCAGCAGCAGGCGGGCGCGCGTGCGGTCGAGTCCCGCCGGATCTTCGACACCGACCAGCGCCATCTCATTACCGACGTGGCGAAACTGCGTCCCGTAGCGCTGCAGCTTGCCCTCCGAGAGGAGCTCCTTGTCGACCACCATCGCCAGCGGAGCACCGTCGATCTTCTGCTGGTCGGCGAGCTGTTCCAGTTGCGGCAGAAGCGTTCGCTGCCACTCGTGGTCCGCAGTGTGCGTGAGCACCAGCATGGCCGCGTTTGAGGCGTCCAGGCCGACCAGGCCGATCGTGGGCCAGCCATGCGCCTCCACAATGGTTCTAAGCTCGGATGTGAGAGCCTTGTCAATCTCGCTCAGGTTGACG
>CAXTNN010000174.1:432-7408 GCA_964245545.1 uncultured Acetobacteraceae bacterium
GCGTCCGTGCCTGGGCCGTTCCTGGCGATGAGCTCGGTGCGGCGGCGCTCTCCGTCCTGCTTCCAGGTGCTCTGGCCGGCATCCGCGGCGCCTTGCGCCAGGAGAACGCCGGCGACGAGGGTGAGGGTCAAACAGGCAGCGGCGGATCGCATTCTCCAAGGATACGGCGCTTCGGAGGCGGGTTCTGCCGCTTCCGGCAGAAACGGATACCCTGAATCTGATGAGTGACGTCGATTCGACCAACTACTTTGCCCTGTTTTCCCTTCCGCGGCATCTCCATGTCGACCTCCCGGCGCTGGAGAAGGCGTTCTATGCACAGTCGCGGCGGCTGCATCCGGACCGATTCGCGGCCAAGCCTGTCGAGGAGCAGGAACGCGCGCTGCGGGCGAGCTCCGATCTGAACGACGCCTATCGGACGCTGAAGGACCCGATTGGGCGGACACAGTACCTGCTGACGCTTGAGGGTGTGGAGATGGAGGAGCAGTCGCGCGCCGCGACCGATGCGGCGCGGGCGAGCGGCGGACAAAAGAAGCAGGTTGTTCCGCCCGAGCTGCTGGAAGAGGTCTTTGAACTCAACATGCAGCTACAGGAGATGCGAGCGGCGAAGCAGATGGGCGAAGACGAGCCCGACCTGCGCGCCGTAGATCATGGTCGGGTGCAGCATCACGCCGCGCCGGCCGGACTGCAGGAACGCGGCTTCGCCCTCGATCACCCCCAATGCGTGCGCGTCCGGCCAGCGGGTGAACTTGCGGGTGCTGCCGAGCAACACGAAGCGGGCGGGGGCAGGGGCGGCGCGCAGAACCGCGGCAGCGTGCCGGGCGTGCGCGCACGACACCACGAGTTCCGCCCCGGTCAGCGCCCGCTCCAACGCGGCACTTTGGCGCAAATCGGCCACCCGCGCCGCCCCTGGCAGGCCGGCCGCCTGCCACTTCGCCGGGTCCCGCACCACGGGGACGAAGCTCTGCCCGTCCGCCGCCAAGGCCCGGCACAACGCCACGCCCGACCGCCCGCTGGCGCCGATCACGTAAGGGTTCATGCCGCTGTTTTAGCAGCCGAAATCACCGCACGGAACATGTGGCACCCGCTTACCACATAGGCTGAGCCTTGACTCGGCTGGCGGAACCGCCGATACGCGGCACCCTTGATGATTGGTGGATGCCCGTGATGAAGACGACGCTTTCCCTCAAGCCCGCGGAGGTCAGCAAGAACTGGACGCTGATCGACGCCGACGGCTTGGTGCTCGGCCGGCTGGCGGCCATCATCGCGCAGCGCCTGCGCGGCAAGCACAAGCCGCAGTTCACCCCTCATGTCGATTGCGGCGACAACATCGTGGTGGTCAATGCCGCCAAGGTGCGCGTGACCGGCAACAAGGCCGACCAATCAGTGTTCTACTACCACACCGGCTATCCCGGCGGCATCAAGGGCCGGTCGGTGCGCCAGATACTCACCGGGCGGCACCCCGAGCGGGTGATTGAGAAGGCGGTGGAGCGGATGATCACCCGCGGCCCGTTGCAGCGTGCCCAGATGAAGCACCTCTACGTCTATGCCGGCGCCGAGCATAAGCACGACGGCCAGAAGCCTGAGAAGCTCGATGTCGCCGCCCTGAACCGCAAGAATACGAGGCTCTGATGTCCGACACGCAAGAGCGCACCGGCACGCTGGCCGACCTGCGGAACTTCACCCCCGCTGCCACGGCCTCATCCGAGGCGGCCCCCACCCGCGTCGAGCCGAAGCGGGACGCGCAGGGCCGCTCCTACGCCACCGGCCGCCGCAAGAACGCCATCGCCCGGGTGTGGATCAAGCCGGGGCGCGGCAACATCGAAGTCAACGGCAAGACGGTGACGCAGTATTTCGCCCGCCCGGTGCTGCGCATGCTGATCACCCAGCCGTTCCTGATCTCCGACCGCTACAACCAGTTCGACGTGTACTGCACGGTGAACGGCGGCGGCCTGTCGGGCCAAGCTGGTGCCTTGCGCCACGGCATCAGCCGGGCGCTGACCTATTACGAGCCCGACCTGCGCGGCATCCTCAAGCTTGCCGGCTTCCTGACCCGCGACAGCCGCGTGGTCGAGCGTAAGAAGTATGGTAAGGCCAAGGCCCGCCGCAGCTACCAGTTCTCCAAGCGGTAAACAGCCGGCCGCTACCCATCCTTCTGCCTTGATCTCCCTCTCCCTTTGGGAGAGGGTCGGGGTGAGGGGCACGAGCGGGATGTCGATGCGGGTAGGGCCCCTCACCCAACCCTCTCCCGCAGGGAGAGGGCTTGCATTGAGGTGAGAGGGCAGGAGCGGAGGGCTGCATGGGCTACAGCGTCTTCATCGATGGAGAAGCCGGGACCACCGGGCTCGGCATCCGCGAGCGCCTGAGCGCTGTTCCGGGCGTCACCCTCCGATCCATCAACCCCGCCCGCCGCAAGGACCCGGCGGCCCGTCAGGACATGATGGCGGAGGTGGACGCCGCCATTCTCTGCCTGCATGACGACGCTGCCCCTGAATACGCCGCCCTCGCAGCCGCCCTCGGCAGCGGCGCCCCCAAGCTGCTCGATGCCAGCACGGCACACCGGGTCGATCCCGAGTGGGTTTACGGCCTGCCTGAGTTGGATGCGGGGCAGCCCGATCGCATTGCCCAAGCCCGCCGCGTGGCCAACCCGGGCTGCTATCCCACTGGCGCCATTAGCCTGCTGCGCCCGCTGGTTGCGGCCGGGCTGGTGCCGCCCGATTACCCCATCTGCGTCAACGCCGTCAGCGGCTACTCCGGCGGCGGCCGTGCCGTCATCGAGGCGCACGAAGCCACCGGCGGCCCCGTCTTCGAGCTGTATGGACTTGGCCTTGAGCACAAGCACGTGCCCGAGCTGCAACGCTACGCCCGGCTGACCCGGCGCCCGCTCTTCGTCCCTTCCATCGGCCATTTCGCCCAGGGCATGCTGGTGTCCATCCCGCTGCACCTTGACGCATTGCCAGGCCATCCGGGCGCCGCCGACCTCGTCCAAACCCTGCGCGATCATTATCGGTACGCTCCGCATATCCACGTCGTGCCGGCCGATCGGGAGGGGCGCCTCGAGCCGCAGGCCTTGAACAACACTGACATCATGGAACTGCGCGTGTTCGCCAATCCCGGTCACGGCCATGCCGTGCTGGTTGCGCGGCTGGATAATCTTGGCAAAGGCGCCTCCGGAGCCGCGGTGCAGAACCTGCGGCTGATGCTCGGCCTGCCTGCCGCCGCCGAGCTTGCCCTTGCCAAATGAGGGCCCGCTCTGGGCGTTCGAGGGCGTCGCCCCCACGGTCGCCCCTGACGCCTGGGTCGCGCCCACCGCCTGCGTGATCGGCGACGTCGTGCTCGGCGCCCGCTCCAGTGTCTGGTTCCATTGCGTGCTGCGCGGCGACACCCACCACATCCGCGTTGGTGCTGGCAGCAACATCCAGGATGGCACCGTCATCCACATCGCCACGGGGGCGTTTCCCTGCCTGATCGGCCAAGACGTGCTGGTGGGCCATGCCTGCATCATCCACGGCTGCACCCTGGAGGACCGTGCCTTCGTTGGCATGGGCGCTACGGTGCTGGACGGCGCGGTGATCGCCGAGGGCGGCATGCTCGCGGCGGGCAGCCTGCTCACCCCCGGCAAGCGCATCGGCCCCAATGAGCTCTGGGCCGGCAGCCCGGCGCGTCTCAAGCGCGTGATGTCGGCCGAGGAGCGCGCCGGTTGGGACGGCGGCGCGCAACACTATGTTGATCTGGCACAGCGTTTCCGCACGGGATTGGTCCCAGTGCGCTAAACGGCTGCGGAGAGGACCAACAATGCGCCGCCTGCTTCCCCTGCTCGCCGTGGCCGTCCTGCCGGCCGCCTGCGGCCCGCTGCCGCCTCCGCCCGACACTGCCCGTCTGCCCCCTGGCGTGTTCAGCCCGCTGGACCAGGACGTTCCGGCTGCGCTCTACGCCCAATATGCCTTCGCCGACCCGTCCCGCACCTACGGCAACCCGGTCGCAGGCGCGCAGGCGGTGCTGGCCATGGACTATATCGCCGGGGAGCTGAACACGAGCCCGCGTTGGGCAAACATCCCTGCCATTACCCAGTTGCAGCTCCTGCAAGGCCGGGTCGCCACCCGCCAGGCGGTCGGCATTGCCCCCAACGCGCCCTCGCAACTGGTGGTGGACAGCTTGGTGGCCGCCCGTAATGACTTGGCCTCCGGCAACGCCGCGGCGGCGGAGGCGGCTCTGACCAACCCGGCCTTTCCTGCCGGCGGGGCGCAGGCGCTGAAGTCGCTGACCAACCTGCCCTACATCCAGGCCGCCAACGTCGCCACCGAGCATGCAGGGGAGGAACTGTTCTCCCCCGACAACGGCGACCAACGCCCGGGCTAAGCCACCTTTCGAATCCAAACGGCGGTGTCGTGGAACACGGCGCCGCCGGCAGGGGCGGCGGGCTGGGCGCTGATTAGCGCGTTGATCCCGATGCCGCCCGCAAACGCGCCGCCGGGCCACACGCTTTCCACCACCACCACGCCCGGCTGCGACCCGGCGCCCAAGCGTGCATGCAGCCGCACCGTGCCCTGGGCATTGCCCAGCTCGAGCCGGTCCCCATCGGCGACTCCGAGCCGCGCCGCATCCTCCGGGTGCAGCAAGGCCGAAGGCCGCACCTCGCGCCGCTGCGATTCCGCTGTCTCGGAGAAGGTGGAGTTGAGGAATTGGCGCGCGGGTGCGGCCACCAGCCGGAACGGGTGGTCGGCACTGGCGGCGTCGATTGCCTCCCAATGGTCTGGCAGGCTCGGCATCCCCTCGGCCTCGCCCAGTGCGGCCCAGTCGGCATGGAAGTGGAACCGGCCATCGCCATGCCCGAATCCGTCGAGGAAGTGTGCGCTGGCGAATGGCACCTGCGCGTCCACCCAGCGCGCCGACTGCACCGCCGCGGCCCCTGGCCAGCCGGAGCGGCGCAGCGTGGCGTCCGCCACCTCCATCTCGGTCATGCCGAACCCCGCATGCGCCGCCCCCAGCCGCTCCGCCAGCGCGCACACCACCTGGTGGTTGGAGCGCGCCTCGCCGGGCGGCTCGACCAGCTTGGGCCCGACCTGGATGTGGCTGTGGCCGCCGGCCTGGTAGACGTCGTCATGCTCGAGGAACATGGTCGCCGGCAACACGATATCGGCCAGCCGGGCGGTGTCGGTCATGAACTGGTCGTGCACCGCCACGAACAGGTCCTCCCGCAGCAGCCCGGCGCGGATGCGGTTGCTGTCGGGCCCGGTGGCCGCAATGTTGGTGCTCTGGATCAGCATGGCATGCACCGGGCCGCCGCCCCGTAGCGCGTCCGCATCGCCGGTCAAGATTGGGCCGATCCGGCTCATATCCAGTTCCCTGGTGGCCAAGTTTCGCTGGTCCAACCCTTCGATCAGCGTCTTGTCCCAGTTATAGATCGCCCGGTTGAGCCAGAACGCGCCGCCGCCCTCGTGCGCCCATGCCCCGGTGACGGTGGGGAGGCAGGTGACGGCGTGCATGTTGGTGGCGCCGTTGCGACCGCGGGTGAAGCCGAAGCCGCAGCGTATGTAGGCCCGCTTCGTTCGGCCGTACAATGCGGCAAATGCCTCAATCTCGCTTTCCGACACTCCCGTGATGGCCGCCGCCCAAGCCGGGCCGCGCGACGCCAAGTGCGCCTCCAGCCCCGCCGGATCGTCGGCATAGCATGCCATGTACTCGCGGTCGGCATAGCCATCACGGAAGGCCACGTGCATGGCCGCGCAGGCCAGCGCGCCGTCGGTGCCGGGCCGCGGCGCCAGGTGCATGTCGGCTGCCGCCGCGGTGCCGGTGCGGTAGGGGTCGATCACCACCAGCTTCGCCCCGCGTTGCTTGCGGGCACGGCTGATGTGGCTCATCGCGTTCACCTGGGTGGCGACGGGGTTGCCGCCCCACACCACCACCAGGTCGCTCAACGCCATCTCCCGCGGGTCCGGCCCGGCAACGCGCCCCACGCCCGCCGTCCATCCCGCGGCAGCGATGGCGCTGCAGATGGTGGATTTGCGGCGGGAATAGCCCATCACATGGGTCAGCCGGTGCAGCCCGTCGCGGTTCACCAGCCCCATCGTGCCGGCCGAGTTATACGGCCACACCGCCTCCGCCCCGTGTTCCGCCGCCGCCTGCCGGAACGCCGCCTCAATCGCGTCCAATGCCGCGTCCCAGGTGATGCGCTCGAACCGGCCGCTGCCTTTCGGCCCGATGCGCCGCAGCGGGTGCGTCAGGCGGTCGGCATGGTGCACCCGCTCGGCATAGCGCGAGACCTTGGCGCAGATCACCCCCGCGGTGTACGGGTTGTCCGCCCCGCGCACCGCGCCGATGCGGCCGTCCACCACCTCCACATCCAGCGCGCAGGCGGAGGGGCAATCATGCGGGCAGACCGAGCCGCGGATCGTGCGCCCGGTGGGAAAGGGCATATCCATCCCTTGACCGTGCCACGTTGCAGCGCGAATTGGAACCGGCAAGCGTGGCGGGAAGGGCTCCTGATGAACACTGCAACACCCCGGGTGCTGTCTGGCCCGGAAGTCCGTGCGCTGTCCGTGCGGTCGGATGCGCTGGGGGCGGGCCGCTTGGGCGTGCACCTGGCCCTGATCGTCGCGGCGGGCTCCTTGCTGGCGGTGGCGCCGCTCTGGGCCAAGGTGCCGGCGGTGGTCCTGCTCGGCATCGCCCAGTCCGCCCTGTTCGCCCCCGTGCATGAGACGATGCATCTCACCGCTTTCCGCAACCGCCGGGTCAATGCGGTGGTTGGCTGGCTCGCGGCCTGCCCTTCGCTGCTGAACTGGCACTTTTACGCGCTGTTTCACCTCGCCCACCACCGCTTCACCCAGGACCCGGCGCGTGATCCGGAGCTCAGCCCGCCGCCGCCGGCTGCGCTGGACGGCTACCTGTTGCGCGTGCTGGCGGTGAACTACTGGCGCAGCCGCCTGAAGGTGATTGCGGACTGCTGGCGCGGCGACCTCTCCGCCTACCCCTACATCCC
>CAXTNN010000175.1:0-7375 GCA_964245545.1 uncultured Acetobacteraceae bacterium
ACCTTGTAGCCAGCCAGCTTCTCCTAGCAGGCGGCGATCACCGCCTCGGGCGATACGGCGGCGCCGGAGGCCAGCACCAGGAAGGCCTTGCCGGACTCGCCCCAATACTCGTCGGCCACGCCCACGACGGCGGCATCGCGTACGCCGGGCAGGCGAAACAGCAACTCCTCGATCTCGCGGGGGTACACGTTGACGCCGCCGGAGATGTACATGTCCTTCTTCCGATCAACGATGTAGTGGCAGCCATCCTCGTCCCGCCAGGCCATGTCGCCGGCGGAGAACCAGCCGGCGCGCATGCTGGCGGCGGTCGCTTCCGGCTGGTTCCAGTAGCCGAGGAACAGGGTGGGAGAGGTGCTGAACAGCTCGCCGACCTCGCCAGTCGGCGTGGGCCGGCCCTCGGCGTCCAGCAGCTTGACCTCGTTCATGGTGAAGGGATGGCCGACACAGCGCTCTTTCCGCAGCTGGTCGCGCGGGCGGAGGTTGCAGACGATGCCGGCCTCGGTGGAGCCGTACAGCTCGTGCAGCAGGCCCTCGCCGAAATGGTCGACGATGACCTCCTTGGTCTTCTGTGGCAGCGGCGCGGCATTGGACATCAGCGCGCGCAGGCGATGGCTGCGGTAGCGCGCCAGCACCGGCTTCTCCAGCGCGAACAGCGCGTTGAAGATGGTGGGCACCAGGAAGGTGCCGGTGACGCCGCCCTCGCTGATGCGCCGCAGCAGCTGCTCCGCCTCGAACCCGGCCATGATCTCGCAGGTGCCGCCGAAGAACACCGCGGCATGTGCGAAGGAGAAGCCGGCGCCGTGGAACATCGGCGTCACCGCCAGGAACCGGTCGTCAGGCCCGTAGCAGCCGTATTCCGAGGCCATGCAGAAGCCGGTCAGCACGCGGGAGCGGTGCGGCAGCACCACGCCGCGCGGCTTGCCGGTGGTGCCGGATGTGTAGGGAATGGAGAAGGCGCTCCACTCCGCGACGTTCGGCGGGGTGGCGGGGCGTGCCTGCTGCTGCAGCGTCTCGTACTCGGGGCCGATGACCACGATGCGCGTGACGTTGGGGCATTGCCGCACCAGCGGCTCAACCTCCGGTGAGACGAAGACGACCCGGGCGCCGCAATCCTCTAGGATGAAGCCCAGCTCGGTGGCGGTCTGGCGCGGGTTCGGGGTCGCGACGGCGATGCCGGCTTCGGCGAGGCCATCGACGATCTCCAGATACTCCAGGCAGTTGCCGGCGACGATGGCCGCGCGGTCCCCGGGCCGCAGCCCCAGCCCCGTGGCCAGCGAGGCGACGCGGTCGATGCGGTCCACCAGCTGGGCATAGTTGAGCGACCGGTCGCCGCAGATCAGTGCGGTCTTGCCGGGTCCGCGCGCCATGCTGGTGCGGATGCCGGCGGCCATGGTGACGTGGCGGAATGTGTCGGGCAGCGGAAACGTAGGGCCGGACATGGCGTCAGTCCGCCGCGACCGACAGCGCCGGACTTTCCGGCAGGCGGAACACGCGCAGGGCATTGTCGCGCATCAGCGCGTGCATCGTCTCGGGCCGGAGCGCCAGTTCCTTGATCTCGCGGATGGCGCGCTCTGGGTCGATCACCGGCCAGTCGGTGCCGAACAGCACCTTTTCCCGGCCATAGCTGTCGAGGTACTTCACCAGCGGCGCCGGCCAATGCTTGGGGGCGTAGGCATCAACCCCGATGAACACGTTGGCGTGCTTCCAGGCCATGGCGATCATCTCCTCGGCCCAGGGCACGCCGATATGGATGCCCAGCAGCTTCAGCTCCGGGAAATCGATGGCGACCTGGTCAAGCGTGATCGGCCGGCCGACGCTGGGCAGGCGGCGTTCTTGCGAATAGACCAGGTTCTGCCCCACCTGCATCATGATCGGGATGTCGAGTTCGCAGCACTTGGCGTAGTACGGGTAGTACTTGGCATGGTCCGGCGCCAGACCGAACCAGTGCGGATAAAGATGGGCACCCACGAAGCCATGGTCGCGCACCGCGGACTCCAGCTCCCGCAACCCTTGCATGCCACGGAACGGGTCGATGCCGGCCAGACCGGAGAAGCGGGCAGGGTGGGCGGTGCAGACCTCGGCGACACGAGCGTAGGGGATTTCGAACGAGCCGCGGACGTTCAGATCCCCGGCACGGACGGCGATCAGAAGCGAACGGTCGATGCCGGCGCGATCCATCTTGCCCAGGTAGTCGTCAACGGAAACGCCGTGCCGCATCGCGTCGGACATGCGGACCTGGGACTTGAAGCTGTCGTCCAGCCCAGTCTGCCCGTTTCGGACCTCCTCGGGCGTGTAAAGGTTGCAGACGATGTCGATCGAGCCGGCCATGGCGGATCCTGTCAGGCTTTTCGGGCCGGACCCTACGAAAAAGCTTGCGTTCGTGTCGAGAAGTTTTTCAACATGTGAAACAGATTGCTGGAACACTTCACGATATGAACTTGGGGCGACCCCGATCAGTCAGGAGCCTGGACCGCCGACGCACGGCTTGTGCCAGCCTGAAGCGACATGGCATGTCCTGCGGCCCCCAGACGCAGAAAGGTCTTTCATGCTTCAATCCTCCGCATCTCCGGCCTGCCTGCCGCGAGGATGAGCAGCATGAAACAGCCGGCAGGGCCGAAGGGGGCTGTCGGCACGCAGGCGGTCGACCGGGCGCTTGGACTGTTGCGCTTGGTGGCCGCCGCCCCGGGCGAGGGACTGCGCCTGTCGGACCTGGCCGAGGCCGGGGGCCTGGACCGGGCCACCACGCACCGGCTGCTGTCCAGCCTGGTGGCGAACGAGCTGGTGGACCAGGACGTGGTCAGCAAGCGCTACACGCTGGGGCTGGACTTCTTCACCCTCGCGGCGGCCGCCTCCAACCGTTACGACGTGGCGGAGGTGGCGCGGACGGCGCTGCAGGCGCTGAGCGCGCAGACCGGGGACACCACCACGCTGTGCCTGCGCTCCGGCCTGATGCTGGTTTGCATCGACGTGGAGACCGGGGCTTTCCCGGTCAAGGCGTTGCCGATGGACATCGGCTCCCGCCGGCCGGTGGGGGCCGGGGCATCGGGCATCGCCCTGCTCGCCGCCCTGCCGGACTTCGAGATGGAGGCGACGCTCGAGCGCTCGGCCAGGCGGCTGGCGGAAGCGCCGGGCCAGGATGCGGACACGATCAGGGCCGCCGTGCAGCGATGCCGTGCGCTGGGCTACGCGCTGGCGCCGGAGGAGCCGATGGGGCGCATCCTCGGCCTGGCCGTGACGCTCACCAACCGGCGCGGACGGCCGCAAGGCACCCTGTCCATCAACGGCATCCCGGAAAGGCTGTCCGATGAGCGCCTGCCCGAGCTGCTGTCCGCCCTGCAGGAGCAGGCCCTCGCGATCAACGAGGCGATGTGGCGCATGCCCGACAGCGACCGCCATCGCACCCGGTGGGCGGCGGGCATGGTACGCGCTGCCGGCTGAGCCCTGTGCCGGGGGTGCGGCATGAGTGCCTCCGACGAGACCGGGATCTACGCCAGCCAGGGTTTCGCGAAGATCACTGGCATCGGTGGGGCGCCGGCCCTGGTCATCGTGGATTTCGTGCTGGGCTTCACCGATCCCGCGCATTTTGGCGGCGGCAACATCCGCCCTGCCATCGAGCGGACCGTGGCGCTGCTGGCGCTGGCCCGGGCACGGCGCTGGCCGGTGGCGCACACCCGCGTGGTTTATGCCGATGACGGTGCCGATTGCGGCGCCTTCGTGCGCAAGGTGCCTGCGCTCGCCGGACTGACGGAAACCAGCCTGCTGTCGCAGATCGTGCCGGAGCTGGCACCGGCGCCGGGCGAGGCGGTGATCCGCAAGCGGATGCCCAGCGCCTTCTTCGAGACTGGGCTGGCGGGATGGCTGACGTTCCGCCGGATCGACACCGTGCTGGTCGCGGGCTGCACCACCAGCGGCTGCGTGCGCGCCACGGTGGTGGATGCCTGCAGCCATGACTTCCGCACCGTGCTGGTGACGGATTGCGTGGGCGACCGGGCCATGGCGCCGCACGAGGCCAACCTGTTCGACATGGGCCAGAAGTATGCCGACCTGATGACGCTGGCCGAGCTGCAGGCCACGGCCGACCATACCCCAGAAAGGACTCCGTGATGGCTCAGCCCCTCCGCCGCCTGACCCTCGCCTCCGCCCTGGCCCTTTCATGGGCGGGGGCGGCACGGGCGGAGAACACGCTGTTCGTGCTGGGCGACGGCGTGCCCGCCAGCCTGGACACGGACGGGCCATCCGGCACCTACACGCCGACGCAGGAGGGTCTGCTGAACCTGATGGCGCCGCTGCTGGACTATCCGGTCATGCCGGCGAACGCCGAGGGGGTGCAGACCTTCGACGTCTCGAAGTTCAAGTCGGCACTGGCGGAGTCCTGGAGCTTCGACGCCGCGGCCAACACCTGGACGATGAAGCTGAACCCCAGGGCCAGGAGCTGCGCCGGCAACCCGCTGACGGCCGATGACGTGCTCTATACCTTTGGCCGGGCCAAATCGATCAGCGGTCAGGCGCCGATCGGCTACTTCCTGTCCTCGGTCGGCTCGCTGAAGAACTTCACCCCCGCCCTGTTTGCCAAGACGCCGGAGGCCCTGGAAGCCCGCAAGCTCGGCGACGAGGTGGTGAAGCTCGATGACAACACCGTGCGCTTCACCCTGTCAGCCCCGAATCTGCTGTTCCCGCGCGTGCTGAGCGTGTTCGGCCTACTGATCTACGACAGCAAGGAGATGAAGGCCCACGCCACGGCCGAGGACCCCTGGAGCCACGGCTACGCCAACACCACCAACGCGCCGAGCTTCGGCCCCTGGTGCCTGGAAAGCTGGAAGAAGGACGAAGAGTTCACCGTCCGGCAGAACCCCGGCTATTCCGGTGACAAGCCGTTCTACGACCGGGTGATCTACCGCAAGGTGCCGCAGAGCTCCAACCGCATCGCCATCCTGCGCACCGGCCGGGCCCAGGTTGCGGAGGGGCTGAACCCCAAGGAGCTGGACAGCCTGCGCCAGGCGCCGGGCCTACGGGTGGCCGGCGGCTACCTGAACTCCTCGCTCTCGGTCCTGCTGAACTACAAGACCAAGCCGTTCGACAACGTGGCGCTGCGCCAGGCCATCGCCTATGCCGTGCCCTATGCCGACATCGCGCGGAACGCCTATTACGGCGATGCGCGGCAGTGGATCGGCCTGATCCCGCCGACCTACCCCGGCTACGTCAAGCCCGACCACACCTACGCCTACGACCCCGAGAAGGCCAAGGCGATGCTGGCGCGGGCCGGCTTCCCCGAGGGGCGCGGCCTGGAAGCGTTCCCCGACGCCTTCAAGCTGGCCTACGTGGCGGAGCGCGAGAGCATCCTGGGGCCGGTCGCGACACTGATGCAGACGCGGCTGAAGGCGCTGGGCATCCCGGTGCAGCTCGATCCGCTGCCGGCGACGCAGTATGCGGACCGGCAGTTGGTGAAGAAGGACCTGGGCTTCGCGCTGTCGGACCAGTCCAAGCCGATCGTGGTGGACCCGGTCTATTCCATGAAGCTCAACTACGTGACCCCGCCCCAGGGTGTCAGCAATGCCACCAACTTCTCCGACCCCGAGTTCGACAAGCTGTTCAACGCCGTGCTGCTGGAAACGGACGCGGCCAAGCGCCAGGCAACGCTGGACACCATGCAAAACATCCTGTCGGACAAGCTGCCGATCGTCCCGGTGCTGGAAACCAAGCTGCTGTATGCGGTGCAGGACAGCGTGAAGGGTGTGGTGCTGCATCCGAGCCAGGTGCTGATCTGGCAGTACCTGCACCGCTAGGGCGCGCCGCATGATCGTCCGCTTCATCCTGCGCCGCCTGGCCATCTTCGTGCTGCAGCTGGCCGGCATCACCACCGCGGTGTTCGTCGTGATCCGCCTACTGCCGGCCGACCCGGTGGCGCAGCTGGTCGGCATGAACGCCAGCCGCGAGGCCTACCTGCAGTCCGAGCACGCGCTGGGGCTGGACAAGCCGATGTGGCGGCAGTTCCTCGATTTCCTGGGGCTCGGCGGAAATGGCGGCGGCCTGCTGCAGGGCAACCTCGGCAACTCCTGGGTCACCAGCCAGCCCGTCGGGCACGAGATCATCGAGGCGCTGCCGGTGACGCTGGAGATCGTCACCATCGCGCTGCTGCTGGCCTTCGCGGTCGCCCTGCCGCTGGGCCTGGCCAGCGCCCGCAGGCCCGGCGGCGTCGCGGACCGCGCCTCGCTGGTGTGGGGCCTGTTCGCGGGCGCCCAGCCCGACTACTGGTGGGGACTGCTGTTCGTCTTCGTGTTCTTCTTCATCCTGAACATCGCGCCGCCGCCCATGGGCCGGTTCGACCCGCTGATGACGGCCCCGGCGGGGATCACCGGGTTCATCACGGTTGACAGCTTGCTGGCCGGCGACCTGCCTGCCTTCTGGATGGCGCTGCAGTACCTGGCCCTGCCGATCCTGACGCTGGCCTTCGTGGTGTCGGGCGCCATCATCAAGATGGTGCGGACCAACACTATGCGGGCGCTGCAATCGGACTACATGCTCTATGCCCGCGCCTCCGGCCTGCCGGAGGCCATGGTGGCGCGCTACGCGCTGCGAGCGGCGCTGACGCCCGCGGTGACGCTGGTCGGCATCTTCTACGGAGTGCTGCTGTCCTCGGCGGTGACGGTGGAGATCGTGTTCTCGCTGAATGGGATCGGCCAATACGCCGTGCGCTCGGTGCTGGCCTTCGACTACCCGGCCATCCAGGGCACGGTGCTGGTGGTCGCGATGGTGTCGCTGCTGATCTACCTGCTGCTGGACATCGCCCACGCCTATCTCGACCCCCGCATCCGCAGTTGAGGACGGCGCCGCATGAGCCACGCCACCACCAATCCCGAGGACCTCGACGAGCACGTCGATCCCGCCGTCGCCCATGCCGGGGATGCGCCGGGCGGGCTGCGGCGCCGGGCACGCCGCGGCGGCGCGCTGCTGGGCGTCGGCGTCGTGATCATCGCGCTGTCGCTGGTGCTGGCCGCCTTCGGGCCGATGATCGCGCCGTACGACCCTAGCGTCGCCAGCGACGACATCTCCCTGCCGCCGCCGAGCCTACACGAACTTCCGGGACTGGTCGCAGGCATGGTGCGCGGCACGCTGGCGAAGACGCCCCACTGGATGGGCACGGACCAGTCCGGTTTCGACATCTTCTCCCGCATCCTCGCGGCCCCGCGCATGGACATGACCATCGCGCTCTCGGCCGCCCTGCTGTCCTGCGTCGTGGGAACGCTGATCGGCCTGCTGGCGGGGTACGTCCGCAACACCACGCCCGAGGCGATGCTGCGCGTGTCGGCCGTGCTGCAGGCGGTTCCGGTGTTCATCACTGCGATGATGCTGGTGGCGCTGGCCGGGCGCTCCCCGG
>CAXTNN010000176.1:0-7315 GCA_964245545.1 uncultured Acetobacteraceae bacterium
AGCCCGCCGCGGGTGCGCCCCGCCCCGCCGCTGCCGGGCCGCAGCTCCTTGCGCCAGAACACCAGCGGGGAGACCGCCTCGGTCGCCTCCACCGGCATGGTGCGCACGCCGGAGGGAAAGGCGGTGGCGTCCAGCCCGTCCTGCTCCGCCCGCGCGCCGGTGCCGCCCGAGTTGAAGGTGATGACCTCGAAATCAGGCAGCACGGGGCGGTTGGGGGAGCCCTGCCCCGACACCGAGCCGCCGCCGCGCAAGGGCGGGTTCCACAGGCAGGAGGAGCCCTCCGCCGCCACCCGGTCCGGCACCACCTGCGCCAGGCAGCCCATCACCAGGTCGGGCAGCAACTGGCCCACCACGTGCCGCACCGCCACCGGATACGGGCGTGGAGCGTTCAGGATGCAGCCCTCTGGGATGAAGCAGCGGAACGGCTCGAGCGAGGCGGTGTTGTTCGGGATCTCCGGCGCCACCACCACCTTCAGCCCGAATGCAGTGTAGGCCCGGGTGTAGGCGGCGGGCACGTTGATGCCGCGGCTGGACAGGCCCGACGTGCCGGTGAAATCCACCGTAATGGTGCTGCTGCCGATGGTGAGCGCGGCCTCCAGCGTGATCGGCGCCTCATAGCCGTCGCTGCCGATGGTGTTGCGGAAGGTGCCCGGCGGCAGCGCGGCGATCGCGGCCTCGGTGGCGCTGCGGCTTTTGGCGAAGATATGCTCGGCCAGCGCATCCAGCCCTTCGAGATGGAACTCCGTCATCATCTCGTCCAGGCGGCGGATGCCGGCGTCGTTGCAGGCGCATAGCGAGTAGACGTCCCCCTCCAGCTCCACCGGCAGGCGGGTGCCGGCGCGAAGCATGTCGAAGAAGGTCTCGTTGGCCACGCCGCCCTGGAAGCAGCGCACGATGGGGATATACAGCCCTTCCTCGAACACGCTGCGCGCCTCCGGGCCCATGCCGAGGCCGCCGACATCGATCACATGGGCGGTGTTGGCGAACAGGCCCACCATGCGGCCGCCGTGGAAGGCGGGGGAGACCACGGTGAGGTCGTGCAGATGCCCGGTGCCGAGCCAGGGGTCGTTGGTGATGTAGTGGTCGCCGGGCCGCATCGTCTCGGCAGGAAAACGCCGCAGGAAGTGGCCCACGCTCTCCATCATCGAGTTCACATGGCCCGGCGTTCCCGTGACGGCCTGCGCCAGCATGCGGCCCCCCAGGTCGAACACGCCGGCCGATAGGTCGCCCGCCTCGCGCACAGTGGTGGAGAAGGCGGTGCGGATCATGATCTGCGCCTGCTCCTCGACCACGGCAATCAGGCGGTTCCAGAGCAATCCGGCGGCAAGTGGGGTCATGCGGGGGTCCTGGGCGTGAAGCGCCAGTGTTCCGGGGGCAGCCGCCTCCGTCAAGGCAACCCGCGTCACGCCGGACCGTTGCGCGCCGGAGGAGGGGATCATGGCCAAGCCGACCAAGCAAAATTCGGAGCAGAAGCGCATCGTCGCGCGGGTGATGCATGAGTGGAAGGAGGGTAAGCTCGAGTTCACCGGCGGCAAGGTGCGCAACCCGCGCCAGGCGATCGCCATCGGGCTGAGCGAGGCCGGCGCGTCCAACCGCGACAGCCCGCAACGCAACCAGCACAACCTGGATCGGACCCGGTCGCAGGGCGGCTCCCCCGGTGCGGGCGGCAGCGAGACCCGGCGCGAGCTCTATGCCAAGGCGGCGGCGCAGAAGGTGCCGGGGCGGTCGAAGATGAGCAAGGCCGAGCTGCAACGGGCAGTGCGGCAGTAGCTTTGCGTCAGCCGCCCAAGCCGGCGACGAACGCTTCCAACCCAGATTGGCGCGCGGTTGCCAGCCGAGCCGCCTGCAGCACCGATTGCACCGCCCGGATTGCGTGCGGCAGCGAGTCGTTCACCACCGTGTGGTCGAAGTCCGGCCAATGCGCGATCTCGCTGCGGGCGGCCTGCATGCGGCGGGCGATCTCGCTCTCGTTGTCGCCGGCACGGACCCGCAGGCGGGTTTCCAGCGCAGCCAGGGAGGGCGGCAGGATGAACACGCTCACCACATCGCCGGGCAGGGCGGCGCGCAGCAGGCGGTGGCCTTGCCAGTCGATGTCGAACACCACATCCCGCCCGGCGGCCAGCGCCTGCTCCACGGGCGCGCGCGGCGTGCCGTAGCGGCGGCCGAACACCTCGGCCCATTCCAGCAGCTCGCCCCGTTCCACCATGGCGGCGAAGGCGTCGGGGCTGCGGAAGAAGTAGTGCACGCCCTCCTGCTCGCCGGGCCGCGGCGGGCGGGTGCTGGCGCTGACGGAGAGGCTGAGCGCCCCGTCGCTCTCCAGCAGGGAGCGGGTGATGGTGCTCTTGCCCGCGCCGGAGGGGGCGGACAGCACCAGGCAAAGGCCTCGGCGCGGCACCATCAGCCGGCTCCGGGCGGCAGCCCGTCCCGCGCGATGGCCGCCTCGATGGCGGCGCGGTCGAGGGTGCCGAAGCGGTTGGCGCTGCCGGGCATGAAGCGGCGGAACACGGCGTAGCGCTCCAGGCTGACCCGGTACAAACGGCGCAGTTCGGCCAGCGGGTCGGGGTGGTCGTCGGCGCGGATGTCGAGGTCGGGGTAGCTGTCGGCGGTGCAGAGCTTCAGCGCCGCCGATTGGCGCCCTCGCTTGTCGCCGCCGGCGGCCTCGCCCGCCGCCATGGCCGCCAGCAGCCGCTCGGCCATGCCACCTTGTGCGGCGAGGTAGGCCGCCAGCGTGCGCCCCACCACGTCCGGGCCGGCGAGCATGTTGCCGGCCACCGACACGTCTGCGCCCGCGACGTGCCCGGCCCAGCCCACACACTCTGCGCCGGTGTGCTGGTGCAGGCGGCCCTGAGCGTCCAGGATGTGCAACTGGCGCTGCGGCGCGCCAGGGTCGGGGCCGAGCAGGTCGCCCGCGACGATGGCCGGGTCGGCCCCCACCCGTAAGCGGGGGAATGCGCCCTCGGCATGGAGCGGATTGACCAGCGCCTGGGTCGCCAGCGCTGCGACGCCGCCCTCGACATGGATGCAGAGCGCCCCCACGGCGAAGAACCGCGAAGCGACGGCCGCGCCCAAGCTCCCAGTCGCCGGGTCACGCGCGAGAATGGACCATGTCACGGCTGATCTCTCCCGAGAGCCCCGCGAGCATGCACCAGGTCTCGCCAGTGTGCCACGTTGCGCTGCTGGTCGCCCTCGGTGCGGGCGAAGGCATGGCCGCCAGTTCCGTCGGCAACGAAATACAGCGCGTCCGACGTGGCAGGCTCCACAGCGGCGCGCAGGCTGGCGGCGCCAGGCATGCAGATCGGGGCCGGCGGCAGGCCGGGGATGCGGTAAGTGTTGTAAGGGTCGTCATGGTCGAGCTCGGCGCGGGTGATCGGGTGGTCGAGCACGCCCAACCCGCCGCTGGCGGCATAGATCACCGTGGGGTCGGACTGCAGCCGCATGCCGAGCCGCAGCCGATTGAGGAACACGGCTGCCACCAGCGGGCGTTCCTCGGGTTTGGCGGTCTCGCGCTCGATCATGCTGGCCAAGATCACCGCCTCCCGCTTGTTGGCAAGCGGCAAGCCGGGGCTGCGTGCCGCCCACAGCTTGTCCAGCATCCGGTCCATCGCCGCGCGCGCGCGGTCAAGCAGCTTTTCCCGGGTGGTACCCAGCTCATAGTCGTAGGTCTCGGGCAGGATGCTGCCTTCCGGCGGCACGGGCGCATCCCCGGCCAGGGCGGGGGCGGCATCCATCAACTGGGCGACCTGGGCGGCAGTCAGCCCTTCGGGAATGGTGAGATGGTGCTGCACCGGGCGCGCGGTGCGCAGCACGTCCAGCACGGTGCGCAGGCTGGCCGCGGCGGGAAACGCCAGCTCGCCGGCATGGAGCGGGCCGCGCTCGGCGGTGGCGAGCGCCACCGCGCGGAACAGCAAGGCGCTGCGGATGGCGTGGTGCTCCAGCAGGGTGGCCGCGACGTCGGCATCCCCGCCGCGAGGCACCACGATGGCGGTGGCGGCCGGCAATGGGCCCGGCGCGGTCCATTGCCGCCGCAGCCATAGCGACCCGGCGCTGGCCGCAAGGACGAGCAGGGCGGAAGCGAGAAGGAGGCGGCGCATCAGTTTGGCGGGTTACCAAAGTCTCTGTGGACCGAATGGAATTTGTTGGCGGCCTCCACCCTCACCCGACCCTCTCCCGCCAGCGGGAGAGGGCTTTATGCGGGCGGCCGGCGGGTTAGGCGGCGCGGCGGAATAGGATGCTGGCGTTGGTGCCGCCGAAGCCGAAGCTGTTGGACAGCGCCACGTCAATCCGGCGTGGCTGCGCCTCCCGCGCCACCCGGTCGATGCTGCTGGCCCGGCTGGGATGGTCTAGGTTGAGGGTGGGCGGGGCCACGCCGTCGCGGATGGCCAAGATGGAAAAGATCGCCTCGATGGCGCCGGCCGCGCCCAGCAGGTGCCCGGTGGCGGACTTGGTGGAGGACATGGCGACGCCGCGGGCCGCGTCGCCGAATAGCCGCTCGGCCGCTTCCAGCTCCAAGTCGTCGCCCATCGGCGTCGAGGTGCCGTGCGCGTTCACGTATTGCACGTCGCCGGGCTGGATCGCGCCATTCTTCAGGGCCGCCCGCATGGCCCGCAACGCGCCCTCGTGGCCGTCGGCGGGTGCGGTGATGTGGTGGGCGTCGCCCGACATGCCGTAGCCGGCGATTTCGGCGTAGATTGTGGCGCCCCGCGCTACCGCGTGCTCGCGCTCCTCCAGCACCACCACGCCGGCGCCCTCCCCCATGACAAAGCCATCGCGATCCCGGTCCCACGGGCGGCTGGCCTGTTGCGGGCGGTCGTTGAACGCGGTGGACAGCGCGCGGGAGGCGCAGAACCCGGCAATGCCGAGCGGGTTGACGGCGCTTTCCGCCCCGCCCGCTACCATCACCTCGGCGTCGCCCAGCATGATGAGCCGGGCCGCGTCGCCCAGCGCGTGCACGCCGGTGGCGCAGGCGGTCACCACGGAGTGGTTCGGGCCCTTGAAGCCGTATTTGATCGAGACATGGCCGGAAGCGAGGTTGATCAGCGCGGACGGGATGAAGAACGGCGAGAGCCGCCGCGCCCGGCCCTGGCTGACCTGGACGGACGCCTCATAGATCGACTGCAGCCCGCCGATGCCGGAGCCGATCATCACGCCGGTGCCGCACTGGTCGTCCTCGGTCCGCGGCGCCCAACCCGAGTCTTCCACCGCTTCGCTGGCCGCGACCATCGCCAGATGGATGAAGCGGTCCATCTTCTTGTGGTCCTTCACCGGGACCCACTCGGCCACGTCCAACCCGCCGTCCGCCCGCGTGCCAGGCGGCACTTGGCCGGCGATCTTGGCGGTGAGATCGGCGGTGTCGAAGCTCTGGATGGCGCTGATGCCGGACTGGCCTTCAATCAGCCGGCGCCAGACGTGGGAGACGCCAACGCCGAGCGGACAGGCAATGCCCATCCCCGTGACCACGACGCGCCTCATACCCTGTCTCCCAGCCCGAAACCGTCCCTCAAGCCCCGACTATGCGAGGCTCAGGCCGCCTTTTGCTTCTCGATGTAGTCGATCGCGTCCTTGACGGTGCCAATCTTCTCGGCGGCATCTTCCGGGATTTCGACGCCGAACGCTTCCTCAAACGCCATGACCAACTCGACAGTGTCGAGGCTGTCGGCACCGAGGTCGTCAATGAACGAAGCCTCGGGTGTGACTTTACTTTCCTCGACGCCGAGGTGTTCGACCACGATCTTCTTAACCTTGTCGGCGATCTCGCTCATCTCTCTTCCAATCATGTCGGCCAGATGCCGAAATCAGGCTGGTTCGCGCCTCGAACGGAGGCATGGTCGAAGCAAGGCGGGCGCTTAGCATGGTTTGCCGCCGTGCGCCAAGGCGGGTGAGCCAAAGCTTCGGTGGTGGTGTTACCGTATTATGGCAAGCGTGCCACACTATGCGGGCACAACAAACCGGGAGAGGACGGGAGCGGGCGACGAGGTTCGAACTCGCGACATTCAGATTGGAAATCTGACGCTCTACCAACTGAGCTACGCCCGCGGCCGGTCCCAGGTAGCGGACCAGGCCGCCGCCAGCAAGAGGCGTCTTGACATCGCCGGCGGTCCGCTCTTGATACCGCCCCTGCGCGCTTGGGCCGTGCAGGGGTGTAGCTCAATTGGCTAGAGCGCCGGTCTCCAAAACCGGAGGTTGCGGGTTCGAGACCCTCCGCCCCTGCCAGCCCCGGGCCGCCGGTTATGTATCAGAGCGTCATACATGTCGTGTCTCTGGGAGCGTGCTAGTGCTTCGACTCATGGAGGTGGTTCAGCATGCGTCGAAGCACTAGCTTGATTTGGTGGCCCGATTCAGCCGACGCGGTGAGTCGCGCGTCAGCATCGGACCACTAGGGTGGCATTCGCACCGGCTCAGTTCCTGCGCGAGGTTCGTGCAGAGGTCGCCAAGGTCACCTGGCCAAACCGCAAGGAAACGCTGGTGACCACGGGGCTGGTGTTTGCCATGGCGGCGGCGGCGGCGATCTTCTTTTTCATCGTCGACCAGATCGGCGGTCTAGGCGTGCGGGCGCTGTTCGGCAGCTCGCTGTAATACATTGGTACGCCGGGCCGGCAAGGCTCAGGCGCGTGAGGTTAGCAAGCCGTGGCGAAGCGTTGGTATGTCGTGCATGTCTATTCGGGCTTCGAGAAGAAGATCGCCGAGCAGGTGAAGGAGCAGGCCGCCCGCAAGGGGCTGGCTGATCTGGTGGACGACGTGCTGGTGCCCGCCGAAGAGGTGGTGGAGCTGAAACGCGGCCAGAAGGTGCAGGCGGAGCGCAAGTTCTTTCCCGGCTACGTGCTGGTGAAGATGGAGATGACCGACGACACCTGGCACCTGATCAAGGACACGCCGAAAGTGACCGGCTTCCTGGGCAGCAAAACCAAGCCGCAAGCGATCAGCGAGGCCGAAGCCGACCGCATCCTGAAGCAATCCGCCGAGGGCGTGGAGCGCCCGCGCCCCGCCGTGCTGTTCGAGGTGGGCGAGCAGGTGCGCGTGGCGGACGGTCCGTTCACCTCGTTCAACGGCACGGTGGAAGAGGTGGACGAGGAGAAGGGCCGGGTGAAGGTGAGCGTGTCGATTTTCGGCCGGTCGACCCCGGTGGATTTGGAGTATGGGCAGGTGGAAAAGGTCTAGCCTCACCTGTCGCCTCCCTCTCCCGTAAAGGATGGGAGAGGGAGATCAGACGAAAAGGGCTGCGACCATGGACCTCGACTTCACCGACGAGCAGATCACCCGTTATTCGCGCAACATCCTGCTCGCCGAAGTGGGTGGAACGGGCCAGGCCAAGCTGCTC
>CAXTNN010000177.1:0-7077 GCA_964245545.1 uncultured Acetobacteraceae bacterium
GTGGTGGCACGCTGCCAGCAGGTCGGCCGGCCCGGTGCATTTCGGCAGCAGGATGGCAGCGGGGCCGCGCCCGACGGTGGCGGCAAGGTCGTCCAGGTACCAGGCGGTGCCCTGCGCATTCACCCGCACCATGGCGGGCCGGGCGGCCGGCAGCATGGCCGCCACCGCCGCCCGCGCCGCCGCCTTGTTCACCGGTGCAACGGAATCCTCCAAGTCCAGGATCACTGCGTCGGCGTCGCATGCCATGGCACGGGCAGCCTTGCGTTCGGAGTCGCCGGGGGCAAACAGCAGCGATCGCAGCTTCATGCGGCAATCTTGCGCGCCCTCCGCCGATATGCCAAGCACGGGGCAATCACTGAAAATGCCCGAGGGAACCGTAGCGAGAGTGGCAGAGCCAATCCTGCAAACCGAAGGCATGACGCGCGAGTTCCGCGGTTTTGTTGCTGTCAACAACGTCAACTTGCAGGTGATGCCGGGCACCATCCATGCCCTGATCGGCCCAAATGGCGCCGGCAAGACCACCACCTTCAACCTGCTGACCAAGTTCCTGCAGCCAACCCGCGGCACCATCCGCTACGAGGGCCGGGACATCACCCGGCTCAGCCCGGCGCAGGTGGCGCGGCGCGGCTTGGTGCGGTCGTTCCAAATCTCCGCCGTGTTCCCCCACCTGACGGCGCTGGAAAACGTGCGCCTGGCGCTGCAGCGCAAGCGCGGCGGCTCCTACGACTTCTGGCGCTCCGAGCGCCTGCTTACCCGTTACGACGACCAGGCGGCCAGCCTGCTTGAGGACGTGGGGCTGTCCGAATACCGGCAAACGCCCGCCGCCCTGCTGCCCTATGGCCGCAAGCGCGCGCTCGAGATCGCCACCACGCTGGCGCTGGAACCGCGCATGCTGCTGCTGGACGAGCCGACCGCAGGCATGACGCATGAGGATGTCGACCGCGTGGTGGCGCTAGTCCGCCGCATCCGCACCGGTCGGACCATCCTGATGGTGGAGCACAACCTCTCCGTGGTGGCCGGCCTGTGCGACACCATCACCGTGCTGACCCGCGGCCGCGTGCTGGCGGAGGGGGATTACGCGGCCGTGTCCCGCAACCCCGAAGTGATCGCAGCCTATCTCGGCACCGCCGCCGCCGCCGATGCTTGACGCCGCGTCGACCTCGGGGTCGCCCATCGGATCGCCAACCGGTGCGATGTTCATGGTGCGCGGGCTCAACGCCTGGTACGGCGAAAGCCACGTGCTGCATGGCGTGGACTTCGAAGTCGGCGAGGGCGAAGTGGTGACGCTGCTGGGCCGCAACGGCGCCGGCAAAACCACCACCATGAAGGCGGTGATGGGCCTGGTGCCCAGGCGCGCCGGCTCGATCATCTATCGGGGGCAGGAGACAATCCGCCTGCGGCCGGATCGGGTGGCGCGCACTGGCATTGCGCTCTGCCCGGAAGAGCGCGGAATTTTCGCGAGCCTGACCGTGACGGAAAACCTGATGCTGCCCCCCCGGATCGGGCCCGGCGGGCTCGACTTGGACACCATCTATGCCCTGTTCCCCAACCTGCGCGAGCGCGCCGGCTCCGGGGGCACCAAGCTCTCCGGCGGCGAGCAGCAGATGCTGGCCATCGCGCGCATCCTGCGCACCGGCGCGCGCTTCCTGCTGCTGGACGAACCGACCGAGGGGCTGGCGCCCGTGATCGTGCAGCAGATCGGGCGCACCATCCAGGAGCTGCGCGCCCGGGGCTTCACCGTGCTGCTGGTGGAACAGAACTTTCGTTTCGCCGCCACCGTCGCCGACCGCCATTACGTGATGGAACATGGCCGGATCATCGATATGATCCCGAACACCGAGGTTACGACGCAAATGGGCAAGCTGCACGAGTATCTGGGCGTTTAGCTGCGCGGCCGGCTGATGCGCCAGAACGGCGCCAAACAACGAATTGGAGGATGTTCATGCTCAAGCGCCGAAGCTTACTCGCCACTTCCGCCGCGGCCTCGCTCACCGGGGTGGCCGGCCGCCGCGCCCGCGCCCAATCGAGCTCGCTCAAGATCGGCGTGCTGGGCGACCAATCCGGCGTCTACCGTGACCTCAGCGGCCCCGTGGCGATCGCCTGCGTGCGCCAAGCCATCGAGGAAATGCAGCCGCATCTGCAGGGCGTGACGGTCGACGTGGTCACTGGCGACCACCAGAACAAGCCCGACGTCGGCGCCTCCATCGCCCGGCAGTGGTTTGATCGGGATGGCGTGGACATGCTCGTGGATTGCCCCAACAGCGCGGTGGCGCTGGCGGTCGCCGGCGTCTGCCACGAGAAAGATAAGGTCTACATCAACAGCCCGGCGATGATCGCCGATCTCACCGGGCCGCAATGCGCGCCCACCACGGTGCACTTCACCATGGATACCTGGGCGCTGGCGCATTCCACCGGGGGCGCCCTGGTGAAGGCGGGCGGAACGAGCTGGTTCTTCATCACTGCCGACTACGCCTTCGGCATCGCGCTCGAGCGCGACACCACGGCGTTCGTCAAGCAAGCCGGCGGCACGGTGCTGGGCAGCGTCAAGTCGCCGTTCCCCACCGCCGACTTCTCCTCCTTCCTGCTGCAGGCGCAATCCTCCGGCGCCAAGGTGATCGGCCTGTGCAACGCCGGGTCGGACACAGTGAACTCGATCAAGCAGGCGGGCGAGTTCGGCCTCACCCAAGCCGGCGTCAAGCTGGCCGGGCTGCTGGTGTTCATCAGCGACGTGCATGCGCTGGGGCTGCAGACCGCGCAGGGGCTGAACCTGACCGAGAGCTTCTACTGGGACCTGAACGACCGCACCCGGGCATTCACCAGCCGGGTGATCCAGAAAACCAACGGCTACCATCCCGGCATGGGTCAGGCGGGCTGCTATGGCGGCACCATCGCCTACCTCAAGACCGTCGCGGCCATGGGCGTCGCTGATGCCAAGAAGAGCGGCGCGGCCACTGTGACGCGCATGAAGGCTGCCCCCACCGATGACGACGCGTTCGGCCCCGGCAGCATCCGCGAGGACGGCCGCGCGCTGCACCCGGTATACCTGTTCCAGGTCAAGACTCCGGCCGAAAGCCGCGCGCCTTGGGACTACTACAAGCTGGTAGCCACCACGCCCGCCGACGAAGCGTTCCGCCCGCTGAACCAAGGCGGCTGCCCGATGGTGCACGTATGATCGGGCCGCTGCCCGATGGGGCACCTAGGATCGGGCGCCGGGCCCTGGTGGCCGGCGCGGGCGCGGGCGCGCTCTCCGGCGTGGCCGGACGCGCGCGGGCCCAACCCGCTGGCATCAAGATCGGCGTGCTGAACGACATGTCCGGCCCTTACCGCGACACCGGCGGCCCGCTCTCGGTGGCGTGCACCCGCCAGGCGGTGCGCGAATTCGGCGCCGGTGGTTTTGCGGTCGAAGTGATCAACGCCGACCACCAGAATAAGCCCGACCTCGGCGCCGCCATCGCCCGCCGCTGGTTCGATCAGGAGGGCGTGGACATGATCGTCGACGTGCCGACCTCTTCGGTGGCGCTGGCGGTCAACACGGTGTGCCGCGAGAAGAACAAGGTCTACCTCAACTCCGGCGCCGGCACGGTGGACCTCACCGGCGCGCAATGCTCGCCCAACGCGGTGCAGTGGACCTATGACGTCTACATGCTGGCCAAGTCCACCGGCGGGGCGATGGTGAAGTCCGGCGGCGAGAGCTGGTTCTTCGTCACCGCCGACTACGTGTTCGGCCAGCAACTGGCCAGCCAGGCAACCCGGTTCGTCAAGGAGGCCGGCGGCACCGTGGTCGGCGAGGTTCGCTACCCGTTCCCGGGTACCACCGATTTCTCCTCCTTCCTCCTGCAGGCCCAGAGCGCCGGCGCCAAGGTGCTGGGCTTGGCCAACGCCGGCACCGACACGGTCAACTGCGTCAAACAGGCCGCCGAATTCGGCCTGTCGCCGACGATGAAGCTGGCGGCGCTGCTGATGTTCATCAGCGATGTGCATGGGCTGGGGCTGCAGACGGCGCAGGGGCTGGTCCTGACCGAGACGTTCTACTGGGACCTCAACGACCGCACCCGGGCGTTCTCCAAGCGGCTGGCCGACACCGTGCCGAACGTCCGCGCCGACATGGATCAGGCGGGCTGCTACGCGGCCACCTTGCACTACCTCAAGGCGGTGCAGGCGCTGGGCGCGGCGGCGGTCAAGTCGGACGGCGCCGCCACGGTGGCCAAGATGAAGGCGATGCCGACCGATGACGACGCGTTCGGCCGTGGCAGCATCCGCAGCGATGGGCGCGGCCTGTTCCCGGCCTACCTGTTCGAGGTGAAGAGTCCCGCGCAAAGCCATGGCCCGTGGGACTACTACACCCTGCTCGCCACCACGCCGCCGGAGCAGGCGTTCCGCCCGCTCGCCGAAGGTGGCTGTCCCCTGGTCCGCTCATGATGCGCGCTAACCCTCGCCTGCACGCGGGCGAGGGAGCGACCCGGCGCTAGCTCCCATGCACTCCATCTTTGGCATTCCTGCGCCGCTGCTGTTCGGCCAGCTCCTGCTGGGCCTCATCAACGGCGCGTTTTACGCCCTGCTGTCCCTGGGCCTGGCCATCATCTTCGGCATGCTGGGCATCATCAATTTCGCCCATGGCGCCCTGTTCATGGTGGGGGCCTTCGTCGCCTGGATGCTGCAGAGCTATCTCGGCGTGGATTACTGGTGGGCGCTGCTGGTCTCGCCCCTGGTGGTGGGCGCCTTTGGCGTGCTGCTGGAAAAGACCGTGATCAGCCAGCTCTACCGCATCGACCCGCTGTACGGGCTGCTGCTCACCTTCGGCTTGGCGCTGATCCTTGAAGGCGTGTTCCGCAACGAATACGGCTCCTCCGGGCTGCCCTACCAAATCCCCGCCCTGCTCTCGGGCGGCACCAATCTCGGCTTCATGTTCATGCCGAACTACCGCGCCTGGGTGGTGGTGGTGGCCTTCGTGGTCTGCTTGCTGACATGGCTGGGCATCGAAAAGACCCCGATCGGCGCCAAGCTGCGCGCCGCCACGGAGAACCCCGGCCTGGTGCAGGCTTTCGGCGTCAACGTGCCGCGCATGATCACGCTGACCTATGCCGGCGGCGTGGCGTTGGCCGCCTTCGCCGGAGTGCTGGCGGCGCCGATCTACTCGGTGAACCCCAACATGGGCTCCAACCTCATCATCGTGGTGTTTGCCGTGGTGGTGATCGGCGGCATGGGCTCCATCCTGGGCTCGGTGATCACCGGGTTCGGCCTGGGCGTGGCGGAAGGGCTGACCAAGGTGTTCTACCCGCAGGCCTCCGCCACGGTGATCTTCGTGGTGATGGTGATCGTGCTGCTGGCCCGGCCGGCCGGGCTGTTCGGCCGCGCCGCATGATGGCCGGCTTCTCGCGCGCGCAGGGCGTGGCCTTGCTGGTGCTGCTGGCGCTGATCGTGCTGGCGCCGTTGCTGGGCGTGTACCCGGTGTTCCTGATGAACGTGCTGTGCTTCGCCCTGCTGGCCTCGGCGTTCAACCTGCTGATCGGCTATGTCGGGCTGATGAGCTTCGGCCATGCCGCCTTTTTCGGCATGAGCGCCTACGTCTCGGCCTATGCCGCCAAAAGCTGGGGCTGGAGCGCCGAGCTCTGCGTGCTGGCCGGGGGTTTGACGGGCGGCTTGCTGGGCGTGGTGTTCGGCTGGCTGGCGATCCGGCGCCAAGGCATCTACTTCGCCATGATCACCTTGGCGCTGGCGCAGATGAACTACTTCTTCTGCCTGCAGGCGCCGTTCACCCATGGCGAGGACGGCATCCAGCAAGTGCCGCGCCCCGCTCTGTTCGGCGCCATTCCGCTGGACAGCGACGGGGCGATGTACGGCTTCGTCGCCGCCGTGTTCCTCCTGTTCTTCCTGCTGATCCACCGGGTGGTGCACTCGCCGTTCGGCCAGGTGCTGAAGGCGATCCGCGAGAACGAGCCGCGCGCCACTTCCTTGGGTTACCGCACCGACGACTACAAGCTGATCGCGTTCGTGCTGTCCTGCTTCATCGCTGGCATCGCCGGCGGGGCCAAGGCGCTGGTGTTCGGCATCGCCACCCTCACCGACGTGAACTTCTCCACCTCGGGCGACATCGTGCTGATGACCCTGGTGGGCGGCATGGGCACCATCTTCGGCCCCGGCGTCGGCGCGCTGGTGCTGAAGGCGATGGAGAACTACCTGGCCGGCATCGGTTCCTGGGTGACGGTGGTGCAAGGCTGCATCTTCGTCGTGTGCGTGCTGGCGTTCCGCCGTGGCGTGATCGGCGAACTGGGATCGCGGCTGCGGCTGGCGTTGTAGTCACATTGTGACTATCCTTCTTCCTTCGCCGGTGCTATACAATCTCACTCATCTTCCTCAGGAGACCGGCAATGCAGCTTTCCATCCGCGACGCCAAGTCGCACTTTGCCGAAGCTGCCGCCACCGCGGCCAAGGGCGAGCGCGTGGTGGTCACCAAGCACGGCCGCCCCTTTGTCGAGCTGGTCCCGGCGCAGCCGGTTCATGGCATGGACTTCGACAAGGCGGCCCGCATCCGCCGCGAGCTGGGGCTTGAGGGCGTGACGGTGGAGATCGCGGCCGAGTTTGACGACCCGGCGTTCAGCCGCGAGGTGCTCGGCCTCACCGAGTGAGGCTGCTGCTTGACACCCACATCGCCGTCTGGGCGGCGCTCACCCCACAGGCGCTGACGGCGGCAGAGCGCGCCCAGTTGGCAGACACCCGCACCGAGCTGGTGCTCTCGGCGGTCACAGTCTGGGAGCTACGGCTGAAATGGCACAAGCTGCACATCTCCGGCAGCCGCAAAGGCCCGCTCGACCCGGCGGTGATCGTCGCTTTCGCTCGCGCCATGGACTGGCTGCTGCTGCCGCTGACCGCAACCCACGCCGCCGCCATCCTGGCCGCTCCCCTGCCGCACAAGGACCCGTTTGACGAGCTGCTGCTGGCCCAGGCGCAGGAAGAAGGCATGCGACTTCTTACCCGCGACTCGAAGCTTGCTGGCCATCCGTTCGCCGTGAGTGGGAAAGGCTAAGTCTGGCCGAGAGCAGACCGTCGGCTTAAGAGCGGGCTCTGCGAAAAGCAGAC
>CAXTNN010000177.1:7087-7298 GCA_964245545.1 uncultured Acetobacteraceae bacterium
CCGTTTGACGAGCTGCTGCTGGCCCAGGCGCAGGAAGAAGGCATGCGGGTGCTGACGCGGGACGCCAACCTCGCCGGCCATCCCCTGGTTGCGGCCGGTCCTACCGCCGGGAAAACAGCGTCTCCAGCTCGCCGCGGCTGAGCTTCAGCACAGTGGCGCGGCCATGCGAGCAGGTCGCGGCGCGCGGCGTGGCTTCGAGCTGGCGCAGCAG
>CAXTNN010000178.1:0-7247 GCA_964245545.1 uncultured Acetobacteraceae bacterium
CCCCTCACCCAACCCTCTCCCAAGGGGAGAGGGCTTTTGGGTTATCTGGACTCATGCCGGCACGCGCGCGGCGTGGGTTGCGTCCATCAGGCGCCGGAGCACCGCGGGGACGCCCTCGCCGGTGGCGCCGGCCATCAGCGCCACTTCCGCGCCCGACGCCCGCTCCAGCGCACTGCGGCGGGCGGAGGTTTCGCGGGGGGTCATCGCGTCGGACTTGTTCAGCACCAGCAGCTCCGGTTTCTCTGCCAGCCCGCCGCCATAGGCCGCCAGCTCCTCGCGGACGGTGCGCCAGGCCGCCACCACGTTGCCGGCGGCGCCATCCACCAGGTGCAGCAGCACGGCGCAGCGTTCGACATGGCCGAGGAAGCGGTGGCCCAGGCCGGCCCCCTCATGCGCGCCCTCGATCAGCCCCGGTATGTCCGCGACCACGAACTCCTCACTATGCGACAGCCGGACCACGCCCAATTGGGGGTGCAAGGTGGTGAACGGGTAGTCGGCGATCTTGGGCCGGGCGGCGGAGACGGCGGCCAGAAAGGTGCTTTTGCCCGCGTTCGGCAGCCCGACCAGGCCGACATCGGCAATCAGCTTCAGCCGCAACCACACCCAGCGTTCCTCGCCGGGCCAGCCCTTGTCCGCCCGGCGCGGGGCGCGGTTGGTGCTGGACTTGAAGTGCGCATTGCCATGGCCGCCATCGCCGCCGCGGCACAGCACGATGCGCTTTCCGGGGGCGTCGAGGTCGGCCAGCAGCAGCGCGCGGTCCTCATCCATGATCTCCGTGCCGACGGGGACGCGGATCACCACGTCCTCCGACCCGGCGCCGGTGCGGTCCGACCCGGCGCCGTTGCCGCCCTTGCGGGCCCGGAAATGCTGCGTGTAGCGGAAGTCGATCAGGGTGTTGAGGTCCCGCACCGCCTCGAACACCACGTCTCCACCCTTGCCGCCGGTGCCGCCATCGGGGCCGCCGAACTCGATGAAACGTTCCCGCCGGAACGCGACCACGCCATCGCCGCCATCGCCGGAGCGGAGGTAGATCTTGGCTTGGTCGAGGAACTTCATCGGGGCGCGTCCAAATGAAAAGGGGCCGGCCTAAGCCGACCCCTTTGACTTAGGGTGGCGCGGGCAGAGTTGCTATTCGGCGGCAGCAACCGGCGCTGGAGCGGCCACAGAAACATGTACGCGGCCCTCAGCACGGCGCGAGAACACCACGTGACCGTCCTTCAGCGCGAACAGCGTGTGGTCCTTGCCAACGCCCACGTTCAGGCCCGGCTTCACCTTGGTGCCACGCTGGCGGATGATGATGTTACCGGCGACAACGGCCTCGCCGCCGAACTTCTTGACGCCGAGGCGGCGGCCTTCGGTGTCGCGCCCGTTGCGGGACGAGCCGCCCGCCTTCTTGTGTGCCATATTTCCGTGCCCCTATCTCAAGCGGCGTTGCTGTTTTCGGCGGTGGCCTCGGCCGTGGCCGCCTCGCTGCTGGTCATGCCAGCGCCCTCGATGCCGGCGATACGCAGCACGGTGACATGCTGGCGGTGCCCGTTCTTGCGGCGGCTGTTCTGGCGGCGGCGCTTTTTGAAGATGATCACCTTATCGAGCCGGTCCTGCGCCACGACGGTCGCGGTTACGGACGCGCCCGCCACCACGGGAGCGCCGATGGTCAGGCCCGCCTCGCCGCCAACCGCCAGCACGTCGGTGAAGGTGATGGTGCTGCCGGGCTCAGCCTCCAGCTTTTCCACCTTCAGCACCAGCTCAGGGGTGACGCGGTACTGCTTTCCGCCGGTGCGGATGACTGCGAACATCGACGACAATCCTAAATATAGCCACGCCGCGCATGCGCGTTCTGGCAGCCAGGGCGCCCCCCAGCCGAGCGGCGGGTTATAGCGCCGGCGGCAGACAAGTCAAACAGGGCAAGTCAAACAGTTTGCAGCCGCCCTGCGCTGCGCTAATAGGCCGGGCGCTGCCGCATCCTTGATGGAGTCCACTGAGTGATGATCCCCAAACCGGGCGCCCTGACCTGGGCGCTCCTCGCTGGCATGGTGGGGGCCGGCCTCCTCGGCGGCTGCACTCAGACCGCTTCCATCCTCCCGCAATCGCGCCTTCCGGTCTATGCCACCGACCTGCAGGGCAAGGCCGCGTCGTGCACGGCCTCCCCCGTGCAGCCGGAAGCGGGCAAGACCGTGACGGCCACCATCACCACGGGCGGCGGCGGCTGGTGCGCCTTCTCCGTGGCCGAGGGCGGCAAGCCCTACGCCGCCGGGCTGGTGGAGCGCCGCCCGGAGCATGGCCGCGTGTATATCCACGCTGTCGGCGACGAGACGCGGGTGGATTACACGCCGGACGCCGCGGCCGTGGCGGATAATTTCGCTGTCCAACTGATCCCGGGCAATGCGATGATCGCCGTCACCGTTCAACCGGCCAATGCCGTTCAACCCGCAAGCACTCAACCGGCCACCAAAGGAGTTGCGAAATGAGCCGCCGCCTCGCCCCGAGCCTCCTTGCCTGCCTCGGCCTGTTTGCCGCCAACAGCGCCCACGCGCAGTTGCGCTGCCCTTCGAGCATGGACCAGTCGGCGTTTGAGGTGGGGGCGTTGAAAAGCGAGCTTTCGGTGCTCGCGGTCGGCTGCAGCGATGAGGACGCTTACAACAGCTTCGTCGAGCGCTACCGGGGCGAGCTGGTGCGCGAGGATGGCGTGGTGAACTCCTGGTTCAAGCACGAATACGGCAGAGCGGCGCAGAAGGAATACGACAGCTACATCACCCTGCTGGCCAACGAGCAGGGCGAGTTGGGCCAGCATCAGGGCACCGACTTCTGCCCGCGCAACCGGATGGTGTTCGACGAGGTGATGGCCCTGCCGGCGCCCACCGAGCTGCCGCAATACGCCGCGGGCAAGAACCTGGTGCCGCCCGAGATGGGTTCGTGCCAGACGCTGAAGGCCGCCGCACCCGCGCCGAGCAAGCGCCGCGTGGTGAGGAAGAAGAAGGCGTAGGCTCAGCCCCGCTCTCTGCCTGCCGCTGATCCGCTAGCGCCGCCCGATCAAGGCCGAGCGCAGGCGGTTGGAGCCCCAATCGATC
The DNA here is from genome assembly GCA_964245545.1 of uncultured Acetobacteraceae bacterium. Taxonomy (GTDB): domain Bacteria; phylum Pseudomonadota; class Alphaproteobacteria; order Acetobacterales; family Acetobacteraceae; genus LMUY01. Next base: position 3,069 of record CAXTNN010000178.1, read on the forward strand.
ATCGCCACTGTCACCAGCAGCAGCAGCACGATGAACGAGACCTGACGCCACTCGTCGGTGCGGATCATCTCGGAGAGCGGCAAGCCGATGCCGCCGGCGCCGACGACGCCCAGCACTGCCGCTTCGCGCGTGTTGCTTTCGAAGAAGTAGAGCAACTGGCTCAGCACCACCGGCAGGAGCTGCGGAATGAGGCTGAACCTAACTGACTGCGGCCCGCTGCCGCCGGCGGCCAGTACGCCTTCGGTGGGCTTGCGGTCGGCGGTCTCGATCGCTTCGGAGAACAGCTTGCCGTAAACGCCCACATCCGTGGTGATGATCGCCAGCACGCCGGCAAACGGGCCGAGCCCCACCACGTTAATCCAGATCAGCGCCCAAATCAGCGTATCCACACCACGCAGCGCGTCGCACAGGCGGCGGCTGGCGATGTGGATCAGCCAATGGCCCACCACGTTGCGCGCCGCCAGGAAGGCCAGGGGAAACGCCAGCACGGCCGCGCCCAGCGTGCCGGCAAACGCCATCGCCACCGTTTGCGCCAGGGCATGCAGGTAGAAGCCCGCATTGTCCCAGCTCTGCGGGTTGGGGGGCAGCATCAGGCTGACCACCGCGCCAAGCCGGCCCAAACCGGTGACGACGCGGGCGGGTGACAGCCCGACATACCACAGGCTTGCCACCAGAGCGGCCAACACCAGCCCGGCGGCGGCGGCCGCGCCGATGCGGGCGGGCAGGTTTGGGCGCAGCAGCGCCGCGTGGCGCTGCTCGAGTCTCGCTCGCGCGGCGCCGGCGGCGTTCATCGGCCGGACACGTTCAACAGGCGGTGGCGCAGCTTTTCCGTGCCCCAGTCGATCAGCATCACCGTGACCACGATCAGCACCAGCATCGCGCTGACGTCGGAGTTGTAGAACTTGCGCACGGCGATCAGCAGGGTGTAGCCGATCCCGCCCGCGCCAACGAAGCCCAGCACCGCCGCGCTGCGCACGTTGATCTCGAACCGCAGCAGCGCGTAGCTGACGAAGTTGGACAGCACTTGCGGCAGGGCGCCGAAACGCACCTGGCTGAACCAGCCGCCGCCGCTGGCGCGGATGCCTTCCACCGGGCGGTCGTCGATGCTTTCCACCACCTCGGAGAACAGCTTGCCCAGCGTGCCCACCGTGTGGAGGGCGATGGCGAGCACGCCGGGCAGCGGCCCGAGGCCGAAGCAGAGCACGAACACCAGCGCGAACACGACGTCCGGCACGGTGCGGCAGAACTCGAGCAGCCGCCGCACCAGCCATTGGGCGGCGCCGGGCCGGGCGAAGTTGCGGCTGGCGGAGAAACACAGGCAGAGCGCGCCGAGACTGCCGAGCAGCGTGCCCGCGTAAGCCAGGATCAGCGTCTCGCCGAGCGCCCGCAGCCAGCGCGGCAGGCCCCAGAACCACTCGGCCGGCGCCGTCCAAACCCGTTTCCCCGAGTCAAGCGTCGACAGGTCCGACAGGTAGTTGAACAGCTTGCCGAACTTATCGACGAACACGGCCGGGCGCACCTCGGCGACCCAGCAGGCGAGCAGCACGGCCGCCGCAAGCGCCGACAGCGCCGCCGCCGAACGGACCCGGCGGCGGTAGGTGTGCCCGTCATACGCCGCGACGTTCAGCACGGCGCCACCCGTGCTGAAGCGCTTCACCACCTAGCCCGGCCCGTACGCCGCCTCAGGCCTTGCGCAGACTGTCGACGAAGCGGACCAGCTTGATGGTGTCGTCGTAATCGGCATTGGTGATGGGCGCCCAGGGCCGGTTCTTGCCGTCGGACAGCTTGGCGAACGCCTCCGGCGCCTTTTGCGGCGCATCGAAGAACGCGGCCTTGACCGTCTGCTGCAAGCTGGCGGGAAGGTCGTCCAGCATTGCCGTGGGCGAGTTGATGATCAGGTCGGATTTGAGGATGATGCGGAAATCGGCCCTGGTGTCGTCCTTGCCGCTGCTGTCCTTCAGCATGCCCTTGTTGAGCATGCGGGTGAGATTGCTGTCGTCATCGGCGTTCCACCAGTTGGCGGCGACATCCACCTCCCCCGAGTTCAACGCGATCAGCGCATTCTCGTGGCTGCCGGTGACGACGACCTGCTTGAAGAACGTTTCCGGCTTGATGCCGAGCTTGTCGAGTTTGTAGAGCGGCATGTTGTAGCCCGAGGTCGAGTTCGGATCGACCAGGCCGAGGTTCTTGCCCGTCAGGTCTTCGATCGTGTGGTACGGGCTGTTCGCCCGCACGTAGAACACCGAGTAGTAGCCCTTGCTGCCATCCGAGTTCACGTCGATGGCAAAGGCGCTGGTCTTCACGCCGATGATCAGCGCCTTGGCGAACGACGCCGGGCCGTAATAGGCGATGTGCACGTTGCCGGCCTTTTGGCCCTCGATCACCGCCGCGTAGTCGTTGGCGACGCGCAATGTTATCTTTGTGCCGATGGCGCCCGTCAGATATGTGACGAAGGGCGCGTAGCGGTCCATCACGCCGGATGCGTTCTCCGCCGGCACCACGGCAAACACCAGCTCCGGGTATTGCGCCTTCCACGATTGCGCGCGGGCGGTGCCGGCGAGTGCCGCGGCCGGCATAGCAGTCAGAAGTGAACGGCGACGGAGCATCATGATGTCGTTCCTAAAAGACGGGGCCAGCGCGTCATGCCGCGTCCGGTGCGGGAAGTCTCGTTACAGAACGGTGTCGGCGGTGCGCTGCGGCGCCTGCCCGAGCACCTCGTTCGCCTCCAGCCCGTAAAGCTCGCGCGCCGTATCGGTGGTGAGCGCGGCCGGGGCGTCGTCGAACACCAGCCGGCCCCCCGCCATGCCGACCAGCCGGCCGCAGTAGCGTTTCGCCAGGTCCACCGAGTGCAGGTTGCACAGCACGGTGATGCCGAACTCGCCGTTGATCCGGCGCAGCGCATCCATGACGACGGCGGTGTTGCGCGGGTCCAAAGAGGCGATCGGTTCGTCGGCGAGGATGATGGCGGGCTCCTGCACCAGGGCGCGGCAGATCGCCACCCGTTGCTGCTGCCCGCCGGAGAGGTCCTCCGCGCGCTGGACGGCCAGGGCCACGATGTCCATCTGCTCCAGCACGGAGAGCGCGATCAGCTTGTCCTCATGCGGCCACAGCTTGAGCGCCGCGAGCCAGGCCGGCATGTGGCCCAGCCGGCCCATCATCACGTTGCTCAGCACGTCCAGCCGGTTCACCAGGTTGAACTGCTGGAAGATCATGGCGCAGCGCTGCCGCCATTCCCGCAGTCCCCGGCCGCGCAGCGCCGTGACGTCTTGCCCGGCGTGGCGGACCGTTCCCGTGCTGGGCTCCACCAGCCGATTGACCATGCGCAGCAGGGTGGACTTGCCCGCACCGGAGCGGCCGATGACGCCGACAAAGGCGCCAGGAGGCACGGTGAGGCACACGCCCGAGACGGCCTGCTTGCCGCCAAAGCTTCTGCCGAGATTGTCGAGTTGCAGCATTCGACGCCCAGCAAACCATAGCCCGGGCGGTGGAGGCGCGTGATAGTTCCGTTACACCAGCCGCTCGGCCGCTCCCGCCGCCAGCATCGCGAAGCGCCCGGCCGAGAGCGTGGCGGCCACGCGGGGCGCTTCGCCTGGGGACACCAGGATGACGTCGGCCCGCCGCCCAGGCGCCAACTGGCCGCGGTCTGCCAGGCCGGCGGCGGCGGCCGGGTTGGCCGACACCAGGTCCCAGGCGGCGGGAAAGCCCACGGAGCCGCGCCGCTCCAGCAGGAATGGCGCCTGCAGCAGCGCGGGATAGTAGTAGTCGCTAGTCAGCACGCGGCAGAGCCCGGCCTCCACCATTCCGGCGGCCGACGCCCAGCCAATATGCGACCCGCCGCGCAGCACGTTGGGGCTGCCCATGGCCACCCAGTCGCCGCTGGCGGTGGCATGGCGCGCCACCGCCTCGGAGGTGGGGAACTCGCAAATGCCGGCGCCGAGCGTGCGGAAATGCTCCCGCGCCGCCACGCTGCCGTCGTCGTGGCTTGCCATCGGCAGGCCGGCTGCGCGCGCGGCCGCGGCGATGGCGACCCTCGTGGCCGAATGCAGGGCCGAGCTGGCCGCCCAGGGTCATCACGCCGTCACCATCAGCCGCAGCGTCGAGATGCGCTATCTCGGCCAGAACTACGAGCTGGAGATCCCGGTCGGGCTGGCCTTCTTCCTGCGCAGTTCGCAGCGGGAC
>CAXTNN010000179.1:0-7235 GCA_964245545.1 uncultured Acetobacteraceae bacterium
ACCCTATGCCGATCCCGAGGATGGCTGATGCGGGACGTGTCCGCGGCGGCCATGGGCAACGTGGCCGCGCCGCCTGCGGATTGCCCGTTGTGCCCCCGCCTGGTCGCCTACCGTGCCGCCAACCGGGCCGCTAACCCGGATTGGTTCAACGCCCCCGTGCCAAGCTGGGGCAGCCTGCACTCCCGCCTGCTGGTAGTCGGCATGGCGCCAGGCGTGCGCGGCGCCAACCGCACCGGCCGGCCCTTCACCGGCGACTATGCGGGCATCCTGCTCTACCAAACCCTCCTGCGGCTGGGCTTTGCCACCGGCGAGTATCGCGCCGACCCGGCTGACGGCCTGGTGTTGCAGGATTGCCGGGTCATCAACGCGGTCCGCTGCGTTCCGCCGGCGAACTTGCCGCAGCCGGCGGAAATCCGCGCCTGCAACGGCTTCCTTGCCGCCGAACTGGCCGCCACGCCGGCAACGGAGGTCATCCTCGCGCTGGGCACCCTGGCCCATGCCGCCGTGTTGCGCGCCTTGGAGTTGCGCCTGTCAGCCTGGCCGTTCCGCCATGGCAGCTTCCACTCCCTGCCGGACGGCCGCATCCTGGCCGACAGCTATCACGTGTCCCGCTACAACACGAACACGGGCCGACTCACCGAAGCGATGTTCACCGCCGTGCTGGAGGAAGCCAAACGCCGGCTCACTCCCGCGTAACATAGCGCTGCTTGCCCCACCCTCCCAACTATGCTGGAACGCGCCATGACAGAGCTTGTGGACCAGCATGAACGCGTCCTCATCCTGGATTTCGGCAGCCAGGTCACGCAACTGATCGCCCGCCGGCTACGCGAGACCGGCATCTACTGCGAAATCTGGCCCTTCAACGCCGACCCGGCGAAACTCGCTGCCTGGCAACCGCGCGCCATCATCCTTTCCGGCGGCCCCGCCAGCGTCACCGACTCGGCCAGCCCGCGCGCGCCCGCCGTCACCTGGTCGCTCGGCGTGCCCGTGCTCGGTATTTGCTATGGCCAGCAGCTCATGTGCGCCCAGCTCGGCGGCGCCGTGGAGGCCCATGGCGTCCAGGAGTTCGGCCGCGCCTTCCTCGACGTCACGGCACCCTGCGCCTTGTTCGAGGGCGCTTGGGCTCCGGGCGGGCGCGAACAGGTGTGGATGAGCCATGGTGACCGGGTGACCGCCTTGCCGCCCGGCTTCCGCTCCGTGGCAGCGAGCGAAGGCGCTCCGTTTGCCGCCGTGGCCGACGACGCGCGCCGCTTTTACGGCGTGCAGTTCCACCCCGAAGTGGTGCACACGCCGCATGGCGCCGCCCTGCTGCGCAACTTCACCCATGGCGTGGCCGGACTGCACGGCGACTGGACCATGGCCGAGTTCCGCCAGGAGGCCGCCGCCCGCATCCGCGCCCAGGTGGGACGCGGCCGGGTCATTTGCGGCCTTTCGGGCGGCGTGGACAGCGCAGTGGCTGCCGCACTCATCCATGAGGCCGTGGGCGACCAGCTCACCTGCATCTTCGTCGACCACGGCCTGCTCCGCCGCGGCGAGGCCGACGAGGTGGTCCGCGTGTTCCGCGACCGCTTCAACATCCGCCTGGTGCACCGCGACGCGTCCGCCCTGTTCCTGGATGCGCTGGCCGGGGAGACCGACCCTGAAGCCAAGCGCAAGACCATCGGCCGCCTGTTCATCGACGTGTTCGAGGAGGAGGCCGCGCGGCTCGGCGGCGCCGACTTCCTGGCGCAAGGCACGCTCTACCCCGACGTGATCGAGAGCGTCAGCGTCAGCGGCGGCCCCAGCGTCACCATCAAGAGCCACCACAACGTTGGCGGGCTGCCGGCACGGATGCGCATGCAACTGGTCGAGCCCTTGCGCGAGTTGTTTAAGGACGAGGTGCGCAAGCTCGGCCGTGAGCTGGGCCTGCCGGACACGGTGGTCGGCCGCCACCCGTTTCCCGGCCCTGGACTCGCCATCCGCCTGCCCGGCGGCGTCACCCGCGAGGGGCTGGAGACGCTGCGCCAGGTGGACGCGATTTTCTTGGAGGAAATCCGCGCCGCCGGGCTCTACGACGCCATTTGGCAGGCGTTTGCCGTGCTGCTGCCGGTCCGCACCGTTGGCGTGATGGGCGACGGCCGCACCTACGACCAAGCCTGCGCGCTGCGCGCCGTCACCAGCACCGACGGCATGACGGCCGAATTCTACCCGTTCGACATGGCTTTCCTGGGCCGAGTCGCCAGCCGCATCGTCGGCGAGGTCCGTGGCGTCAACCGCGTGACCTACGACATCACCAGCAAGCCGCCGGGCACGATTGAGTGGGAGTAGCCGCGCCGCGCCGCCATCCTCCGAGTGGGGTGAGGCGCTGGACGATCACCCCGGCTCCCTTGCCGATCCGGCCGTGCGAAGCCGGCGCCATGCTCTCCTCGGCGAACCCCATGTCCGTCCCCTAGCCGCCTACGTCCGCCGCTTGCGCCGTCAGGCTTACGTTCCGGACTTTGACCCCCTAGACGGGGGAACAAGTGCCAAGCTGCTGATCCTGATGGAGAAGCCAGGCCCGAAGACCGTCCCGCCGGCGGGCTCCGGCTTTGTCAGTTGCAACACCGGCGACCCGACCGCCAAGACCATCCATCGTCTGCTGCGTGAGGCCGCCATTCCCCGCGCCGGCATCGTGCTGTGGAACGTCGTGCCGTGGTGGAATGGGACGGTGGCGCTCACCGGCGCCGAGAAGCGCGCTGGGGCCGCCGAACTCCCCCACCTGCTTGGGCTGCTGCCGCAGTTGCGTGCCGTCCTGCTTGCCGGCAATCCGGCGTGGGAGTGGGGCGCGCCCGCCTGCCAGCAAGCCGGGCTGGCTGTGTTCCGCTGCGTCCATCCTTCCGGGCAGGCCCGCGCCGGCCCAGCCAGCCGCGAGCGCTGGCTGCAACTGCCGCATATCTGGCGTGAGGCCTGGCAAGCGGTAACGGCGGCGTAACTCTTTGGGCCGTCCGCTGTGACTGAATGGATAATAAGACAGTATTTGCCGAGGCCGCCGGGTTTGGAAAGTCTGTGCTAACACTTGCGAGCTAACTTCCTCCGCATGACCGTGTTGGATGGAGTTGTATGACGGAGTTCGATCAAGGCAGCCTGTTCAACGACTTAGGCCGCCGCTACGAGCATGGTGATGGCGTGGCGCAGTCCGATGCCGAGGCGCTGAGCTGGTATTTGGAGGCCTGCAAGCACGGCAATGTCGCTGCCATGCACAGCACCGGATTGTTCTTCGAGCTGGGGCGCGGTGCCCGGTCATCGACCCGGCGTGCTGCCGTCTTCTAGGGCCGGGCGGCCAGGCAGGGCCATTGCTGGGCGCAGATCCGCCTGGCGCGGCTGCTGCATAAAGGGCGCGGCGTGCAGCGCAATCATGCGGAGGCGGTGCGGCTCTACACCGCCGCGGCCGCCCACGGTTCAGCCCCGGCGCAGTATGAACTCGGCCTGCTCTACCACGCCGGCCAGGGTGTCGAGCAGGACCTTACGGTCGCCACCGCCTTGTTCCGGAGGGCGGCCGTCCAACGCCACGCCGATGCTGAGTACGACTTAGGCAAATGTTACGCACACGGCCTGGGCGTTCCCAGGTCGGAGGTCGCTTCCGTGCACTGGTATAGCCTTGCCGCCACCCAGGGCCACGCTCTGGCCCAGCTCGACCTCGGCGCCATGCATGCATCCGGCCGCGGCGTCATGCAATCCGATGACGAAGCGGTGCGCTGGTTCCAGTTCGCTGCCGAACAGGGCATTCCGCTCGCCCAGTTCAACCTGGCTGTCTGCTACGCCAACGGTCGCGGCGTCCCGCGGTCAGACGGCGAGGCGCTCCGGCTCTACCGCCTTGCCGCGGCCGCCGGCTGCAGCCAAGCCCGCAACAATCTCGGCCAATTCTACGAGGCTGGCCGCGCCGTCGAGCAGTCGGACGCCCATGCCATGCAGCTTTACCGGCTGGCCGCAGATGAGGGGAACCTGCCTGCACAGTTTAATCTTGGATCGCTCTACGAACGCGGCCGCGGTGTTCTGCCCTCCCCCGCCGAGGCGGCGCGCTGGTATGGCAAAGCTGCGGCTGGCGGCCACAAGCTCGCCCGTGAGGCGCTTCGCCGCCTGGAGCAGCCGCTCGAGTGCGAGGCCGAGCCGTTGGAGCTAGCGAACGCCTGACGATCCGTCACCGCTCTTCCCACCGAACCTGCCAGCCTCGGCAAGGCGCAGCCACGGCCGCGGCGTATCCGTCGGGCGCGGCCACGTCGGCGATCTGCCAGGCTGGCTCTCCCCGCAGCACGCCGGGTTGGCCCAGCGACACGGTTACGCTTTTCATGTCCGCCAGGGTGGCGCCTTGCGCTTTCAGCACCGCCTCCTTGCGCGTCCAGCCGCGGTAGAACACGGCCTCGCTGCACCCCGCCGCGGCCCACTCGGCCAGCTCGGCCGGCGTGAACACCAGCTTGGCCACACCGGACTCGACCGGCCGGCACTGCTCGACATCCACCCCCACTGGAAAGGGTGCCAGTGCAAGCACCGCCAGCGGTCCGCTATGGCTCAGGTTGAACTGCGGCCCGCCGGGCACAAAGGGTTTGCCGTTTGCCCCCGCTGTCAGCGGCAGCGCCGCAGCCGTGCCGCCAACGAACTCTGCAAGGATGCGCCGCACTTGCGCGCGCCCAGCCATGAACCGCCGGGTTCCTTGCGGCACAACAAAGCGGTCCGCCCGCGCCCGCTCCTCCCCCGACAAGACGGCTCGGTCTGCCTCGCCGCCCGCACCAGAGGCATCCAAATCCCATCGCCAGAGCTGCACCACATCCGGCGCCGGCCAAGCACGGCCAGCCTCACCGCCCACGGAAGCGGGGCGGCCGGTGGCTTTGCAACGCCGCCACCGCGTCGCGATAATCCTCGCTCCGGCGGCATTGCTCCACCACGTCTGCCAAAGCCGGGTCGTTGGGGCGGTTGACCATCTGCTTGGCCGTCCGTACCGCCAGCGGTCCATTCTCGGCGATGGCTTGCGCCAGGTCGACCACTGTGTCCGACAGATCGCCGTCCGCCGTCACCAGCGTCGCCAGCCCGATCCGCAACGCCTCTCCCGCCTCCAGCCGCCCGCCCGTATAGAGCATGCGGAGTGCTTGCTGCGGCCCGACCAAGCGGGTGAGCGCGGCGATCGAGGCTGGAGGGTAGACAGCACCCCACCGCGCTCCGGGCAGGGCAAACGCGCTGTCTTCGGCTGCGACAACAATGTCGCAATACAGCGTCAGCAGCAGGCCGGCGCCGATGCAGTCCCCACGCACCCGCGCAATGCACGGCTTGGGGAAGGCCGCCAAAGCTTCTAGCGCCTCCTGCGCCGCCTGGTCCTGCAGCGTTTGCGCCTCCATATCAGCGGCATCCGGGTCGGTGATGAAGGCGCTGTGCCCGGCGCCGGTAATCACCACCACATGCACCTCTCGGTTCTCGGCAAACCGGCCCAGCGAGTCGGTCAGCGCCTGCCACGTCTCCGCCGTCGCCGCGTTCGTTCGGGGAATGTTGATGGTGATGAGGCCGACGCCCTCCATCACCTCGGCCGTCAGCGTGCGCTTGTCCGCCATATTCGTGGTCTCCACCGCAATCGGAGCGGTCCGCTTTACCTCAGCCCGGCGTTTGTTGCACCACCGCTTGCATCAACGCCGTCACTCGGGGTTGGGCCCATTGTGCGGCGATAAAGGCCCGCCCCGCCTCGGCGCACGTTTGGTTGAGCGCCTCGTCCTCGTGCAGGCGCAGAATGACGTCCATCAGCCCTTCCGCCGTGTCCGCCGTCATCGCCTGCAGCGCGGGCGGCAGGTCCAGCCCCTCGGCGGCAACAGCCGTGCACGCGCAGGGCAAGCCCGCGGCCAGGCTGTCCAGCACCTTGCCCTTTACCCCCGCGCCATAGGCCAGCGGCGCCACCGTCAGCCGCACCCGCCCGAACACGCTGGCCAGATCGGGCACATGCCCCAGCATGGCGACGCCGGGCCGCTCTGCCGCGCGCAGGCTGTCTGGCATGTCGCTGCCCACCAAGAAGCACTCGATAGGCGCCGCGCGCGCCCGAAGCATCGGCAGGATGTCCTGCAGCAGCCACCAGGCAGCATCCAGGTTCGGCGGGTGGCCATAGCTGCCGACGAACGCAAACCCGCGGCGTTCGGCAAAGGGCGCTTCAGCCCGGCTTTGCTCCACCGACCACGGCACGACGTGAACCCGCGCCTTGGGCGCATCCCGCCGCAAGATGTCTGCCTCGGCCGTCGAGTGGGTAATCACCGCATCAACCATGGTTGCCGCCGCAAGCTCCGTCTGGCGGACGCGTTGTCCCAACTCGGCAAGTTCCGGCCGCTGCTCCACCTCCGCCTGCCGCGCCAGCCGCAGATGGTGCAAATCCGCCACGCAGTAGACGATCCGAGCGCGCGGCTGATAATACCGGATCAGCGGCAGATAGCGGGTGTTGCTGGCCCGGTGCAGGTAGACCAGGGCAAACCCGCCCGCTTCCCGGCGCAACACCTCCTCCACCGAGCCGGCCCACGGTGCATGGCAGACGGTAAACCCGTCTGCCGCCAGCGCGCCTGCTTCCGGCCCCCCTCGGACGTCGTTGGCAACCACCGCCACGCGATAGCCGAGCTGATGCAGCGCCTTCATGTGCGACAGCAGCGCCAGCGACCCGGCGTCCCGGCGTGTTGCGGGCAGCCGGTCGTCAATCACCAGCGCCCGCGGCCCAGGGCTCGGCGCGGCTGCCTCCCGCCCAGACCAGCGGGCCCGGACGTGGCGCGGGGTCGGGGCACCCCGCCGGTCCGCCCGCAATTGGAGCAGCCGGTCCGCTTGCTGGGCCAGGAACCCGGCGCGAGCCAGCAACTCGTCATCCTCGGCCACGTCCCCCAGCATCGCCGCGAGGTAATCCTGGACCTCGCCGTCAAACTGGGCGCGCGCTGGGATTGCCACGGGTGAGCCGGGCAGGGGCTCGCCATCCTCCTCGCGCACCAATCGCGCCAGGTGCGGCTGGAACGGCGAAAGCCCTTCAAACGGGGCGCTGAAGCCGTGGCGGCCCATGCCGAAGCCAGCCTGCTCCAAGTCCAACCGGTAGGCGTTGGCCAGGACGCGCAGGGTGAATTGGCCCTCCACCTCGATAAGCAGGCTGACCGGCCGGTCAGGCGCCGCATCATCCCGCACCCAACCCCGCACCCCGGATCGCCCAATCTGTTCGATGTTGCCCTGCAGGGCCATGGTGCGGCTCGGCGCTCCTTTTTGGCGGTGCCCCGAAGTGT
>CAXTNN010000180.1:0-7232 GCA_964245545.1 uncultured Acetobacteraceae bacterium
AAAGGGGGTCCCGATTGGGAGCCGATGAGGGGGCCCATTTCCATGCCGTTTGACAGACAGATGGCGCGCCCAAGCGGGCAACTGTCCCGGTGAGCGGGGGAGTGTTTCATCGCAGCGACGGCTACCGAAGCTCCCGCCCGGCGCCGATTATCTGGACAGATACCAAGGAGGAAACCATGCCGACGATCACCCCGCTCCAGCCGCTTTTCGCCGCCAGCGTCGGCGGCCTCGATCTCACTAAGGACGTGGACGACGCGACCTTCGCCACCGTGCGCGACGCGTTCGAGCGCTATTCCGTGCTCGTGTTCCCCGGCCAGTCGATCACCGACGAGCAGCAGGTCCGCTTCAGCGAGCGGTTCGGGCCGTTGGAGGCGACGCGGGCCGGGGCGAATGGCGCCGGCAGCAAGCTGATCGTGCTGACCAACATCGCGGCCGACGGCAGCATCGGTGCGCCGACCGACAAGCAGGTGCTGAACAACCGGGCCAACCAGGTCTGGCACGCGGATTCGTCGTTCAAGCCGATGCCGGCCCGCGCCTCCGTGCTGTCGGCGCGCGAGATCCCGTCGCAAGGTGGCGACACGCAGTATGCCAGCATGCGCGCCGCCTACGCCGCGCTGCCGGACGAGGACAAGCGCCTGGTGGAGGGGCTGGTCGCGGTGCACGATTTCGGCTGGTCCCGCTCCCGCATCGATGCGGCGCTGGTGACCGACGCCGAGCGCGCGGCCAATCCGCCGGTGCGGCAGGCGGTGGTGGTAGACAGCCCGAACGGCAAGGCGTTGTACCTCGGTGCCCATGCCCGCTTCATCGAGGGCATGGACGAGGCGGAAGGGCGGGCGCTGATCGATCGGCTGATCGCGTTCGGCACGCAGGAGCAGTTCATCTACAGCCACCATTGGACGCCGCATGACCTGATCATGTGGGACAACCGGGCCGTGCTGCACCGCGCGACGCCTTTCCGCAGCAGCAATGAGCGCCGCCATATGGTGCGGACCACGGTGGCCGGCACGAAGCCGACGCTGCTCGCGGCGCACGCCCAGGCTGCCGAGTAGGCCTCGGGCATGGCCGACTCGTACGACTACGTCATCGTGGGCGCTGGGTCGGCCGGCTGCGTGCTGGCCAACCGCCTGTCCACCGACCCGGCGATCCGGGTGCTGCTGCTGGAGGCGGGCGGTTCCGACCTGCACCCCTACATCCGGGCGCCCGCCGGCTTCATCAAGACCTTCCAAAGCCTTCGGTTCAACTGGTGCTACACGACGGAGCCGGTCGCCGGGGCGGATAACCGGCCGATCTACTTCCCGCGTGGCAAGGTGCTGGGCGGCTCGAGCGCAATCAACGGCAGCCTGTATGTGCGGGGGCAGCAGCAGGACTTCGACACCTGGGCGCAGCTCGGCAACCGCGGCTGGTCGTTCGACGACGTGCTGCCGTATTTCCGCCGATCGGAGGACCGGTCCAGCGGCGCCGACGCCTACCACGGCACCGGCGGCCCGCAACACGTGTCCGACATCAACGAACGGCACCCGATCTGCGAGGCCTTTATCGCTGGCGCTGAGAGCCTGGGCGTTCCGCGCAACCCCGACTACAACGGTATCGAGCAGGAAGGCGTCGCCCACTATCAGCGCACCATCCGCAACGGCCGCCGGCACAGCGCTGCCACCGGCTACCTGGCCCCGGTCCGTCGGCGGCCCAACTTGCGCGTCGTCACCGGCGCCCATGTGCAGCGGCTCGACATCGCGGACCGCCGGGCCTGCGGCGTCACCTACCGCCAGGGCGGGCAGGAGCGCCGTGCCATCGCCGCCGGTGAGGTGATCCTGTCTGCCGGCACGGTGAACTCGCCGCATCTGCTGCAGCTCTCCGGCATCGGGCCTGCGGCGGTTCTGCAAGGCATCGGTATCGAGCCGTTGCACGAGCTGCCCGGCGTCGGCGAAGGCCTGCAGGACCATTTCGCCACCCGGGTGGCCCACCGCGTCGTGCTCGGCAGAACCTTGAACGAGCGCGCGCGCGGGCCGCGCCTGTGGTGGGAAGTGGCGAATTGGCTCGCCACCGGGCAGGGCGTGCTCTCGCTCAGCCCGGCCCATGTCGGCGCCTTTATCCGCTCCCACGCCAGCTTGGATGCGCCGGACCTCCAGATTGTGTTCACCCCGGCGAGCTACTCCGAAGGGGTCACGGGGAAGCTGCAGCCGTTCCCGGGCATGACCTGCGGCGTGTGGCAGATGCGGCCGCACAGCCGCGGCTGGGTCCGTGCGCGTTCCCCCGACCGGCCATCGCACCGGCGATCCAGCCGAACTACCTGGCCGACGAGGCCGACCGCCGCGCGGCGGTGGACGGGCTGCGTTGGGCCCGCCGGCTACTGGATAGCCCGGCGCTGGCGCCGTACCGCGGCGAGGAGACCGTGCCAGGCCCGGAGGTGCAGACCGACGAGGCGTTGCTGGCCTACGCCCGGGCGCGCGGCTCGACCGTCTACCACGCGATCAGCACCTGCCGCATGGGATCTGACCCGAACGCCGTCGTCGGGGCGGACCTGCGGGTGCATGGGATCGAGGGCTTGCGCGTGGTGGATGCGTCGGTGATGCCGACCATGGTGTCCGCCAACACCAACGCGGCGACCTTGATGATTGCGGAAAAGGCGTCCGACATGATCCTTGGCGCGAGACGGGACGGGATGGCGGTGCCGTTCGTCCCGCATCCCAAGGAACTCGTTCAAACCACCGGCTAACGCTCGAAGGAAACACGATGACCATAGGCTTCAGATCGCTGCGCGTACGCGCCAAGTCAGTCCGAACCAGATCGCGCGAGCGCGCAGCCTCCCCGTGGCTAATGTCAGCGATTGCATGTCGCGGCTGACGGCGGGCGGGGCACGGTTGCGGCCGTTCTACGACGGGCGCGGCATGGCCGGCCCGGCGCTGACGGTTCGAACCAGGCCCGGCGACAATCTGATGGTCCACAAAGCGTTGGACTTGGCACAGCCCGGCGACGTCATCGTGGTCGACGCCGGCGGGGACCTGACCAACGCCATCATCGGGGAGCTGATGCAGTCCTACGCCATCCAGCGCGGCGTCGGCGGGATGGTGATCAACGGCTCGATCCGCGACGTGGACGCGCTGAAGGCGGGCGCGCTGCCGGTCTATGCGGCCGGTGTCACGCATCGCGGCCCCTACAAAGATGGCCCCGGGGAGATCAACGTCCCGGTCAGCATCGACGGGATGGTGTTCGAGCCGGGAGACCTGGTGATCGGCGACAATGACGGGAGTCTCTGCATACCGTTCGATCACGTGGACGCCGTTCTCGCTGCCGCGACCGCGAAGCAATCGGCGGAAGCCGTACAAATGGCCGACATCTTGGCGAATCGGAGCGACCGAAGCTGGGTGAATGCGTCGCTGACGCGTTTGGGTTGCAGTGTCGAATCCTAGCAGACGGCTGACGAAGTCCGGACCGCGACGCGGAAGGACTCTGCGTTTTACCAGGGAAGGGGTGGTCGCCCCCTTTACCCTGTTCATGAGGTGTTCAAAGGATGACGATCCCTTGGCGGGGCACCGGGCGGAATCCCGGCGGCGGCTGCGCCGGGATTTCAGCAGCCTCCCAGAGCCGATAGCGACGGAACGGGAACAGCTCTGGGTGCTTCACCGCCCGCTTCGTCATGATGCGCGAATGCGCTCAGAAGGATTCCATGCGTCATAATCTGAAGCCGTTGCACCAGCAGGTGATTGTCATCACCGGCGCCACCTCCGGGATTGGTCTTGCTACCGCACGCCTGGCAGCGAAGGCCGGTGCGCGTCTCGTGCTCGCGGCCCGCAGCGAGCAAGCGCTTGGGCAGCTTGTTGACGAAATCGGCAGGAATGGCGGGTCCGTCGTCGCTGTTGTAGCCGACGTGGCGGAGGAGGCCTCGGCCGGGGAAATCTCGGCTAAGGCGAGGGCGGCGTTTGGCGGTTTCGATACCTGGGTCAACAACGCCGGCACGGGCGTCTATGGCCGGGTGGAGGAGGTCTCGATCGCCGACATGCGCCGTGCCTTCGAGGTTAACTACTGGGGCCTGGTCTACGGCTCCCGCGAGGCGGCCAAGCAGTTGAAGCAATCGGGCGGCGGCACCATCATCAATCTGGGAAGCGAGGTATCCGAGCGTTCCGTTCCTCTGCAGGGGGCCTATTCCGCAACCAAATTCGCGATCAAGGACTTCACCGAGGCCTTGCGGATGGAATTGGAGGACGAGGGTGCGCCCGTTTCGGTGACGCTGATCAAGCCGGCGCAGATCAACACTCCGTTCACGGTGAACGCCAAGAACTATCTCGCGTCCGAACCACAGCATGTCCCCGCCGTCTACGCGCCGGAAGTCGTCGCTTCGGCGATCTTGCGGTCGGCGACCAAGCCGGTTCGCAGCGTGTTTGTGGGCGGGGGCGGCGTGCTCATCTCGCTGCTTGGCCGTGTGGCGCCGGGCCTGACGGACAAGGTTATGGAGAGGTTCGTCATCCCCGGTACTCCCACCGGCCGGGCGCCGCGTCGCGCCAAGGACCAGAGCGGGTTGGACGTGCCGACGGAGTCGCTGTCGACCACTGGCAACTACCCGGGTCATGTAGCGCGAACCAGCCTATATACTACGGCCGCGCTGCACCCTGTCGCGACCGCTGCCGTCCTGGCCGGGGTCGGCCTGCTGCTGCGCTCCAGCCTGCGCCGCCATCACCGCCCGGCGCATATGCTGGGTGGCCGCGGCGGGCGGACCGAGAAGGCGCTGCACATCCGCCTCGAAGCCCGGCCCGGCCGTGAGGCGGACGTGGAGAAGCTGGTCGGCGACATCCTGCGCGACGTGCGGGCCGAGCCCGCGACGGCGCCATGGTTCGGCGTGCGGCTGAGCAAGCGCGTGTTCGGCATCTTCGAGCGATTCCCGGACGAGGCCGGCCGGCGTGCCCACCTATCGGGCCGCGGGGCCGCCCGGCTGCTGGCCCGGTCGGACGCGCTGCTCGCCAAGCCGGCGGAGATCAGCAAGCTCGACATCATCGGCGCGAAGCTGGGCTGATGGCGGTGGAACCCGTGCATCACCGTCTGGAGGCGAACGGTCTCAAGCAGCACTATGTCGAGGCCGGGTCCGGCCCTCCCGTGATCCTGCTGCATGGCTTTCCGGAAACCTGGTATGCCTGGCGTCACCAGATCCCCATGCTGGGCCGGCATTACCGGCTGATCGTGCCGGACCTGCGCGGCTACGGCGCGACGGAGAAGCCCGCCGCTGGCTACGACAAGCGCACCATGGCGCGCGACGTGAAGGCGTTGATGGAGGCGCTCGGCATCGCCCGGGCGCCGATCATCGGTCATGACCGCGGCGCCCGCGTGGGGCTGCGGTTTGCCAAAGATTTCCCCGACGCGACGGACCGCTTTGCCGCACTCGACAATATCCCGACCCGGGTGATCTTCGAGCGGATGGACGCCAAGGTGGCGCGCGGCCACTGGTTCTTCCTGTTCAACGCCGTCCGCGACCTGCCGGAAGCGCTCGTCACCGGGCGAGAGGAGCTGTGGCTCCGGTTCATCCTCCAGGGCTGGACCTACGACCCGCAGGCGTTGAGCGTGGAGGATATCGCCACCTACGCCCGTGCCTACGAGCAGCATGGCGCCCTGCGCGGCGCGTTCGAGGACTACCGCGCCGCGGAGGAGGATGTCCGCCAAGACGACGCCGATGCCGACACCAAGCTATCGTGCCCCACCCTTGCTTTGTGGGGTGAAGAGTTCGAGTCCGGCGGCAAGATGTGGGACTTCCCCGCCATCTGGCGCGAGATCACCGACGATCTCACCACCGTGTCTGTCCCGCTCTGCGGCCACCTGCCGCATGAGGAGCGGCCGGACGTCGTCAACGACGCGCTGCTCACCTTCCTCAAGGGATGGCGGGGTTGACCGTCCGTCCACATCGCAAGGGAACCCGACCATGACAATGACTGCCACAGCTCCCCGGGTCGACCCGGCCCAACCGATCGGCACCGTGCCAATCACGCTGACCATCAACGGGCAACGCCGGTCGCTCCAGGTCGAGCCCTGGACCACGCTGCTCGACCTGCTGCGCGAGGGCGAGCAGCTGACCGGCACGAAGAAGGGATGCGATCACGGCCAGTGCGGTGCGTGCACCGTGCTGGTGGACGGCAGGCGGATGAACAGCTGCCTGCTGCTGGCGGTCACGCGCGACGGCGCCGACATCACCACCATCGAGGGGCTGGCGAGCGGCGACACCCTGCACCCGCTGCAGCAGGCGTTTATGGACCACGATGCGTTCCAGTGCGGCTACTGCACGCCGGGCCAGATATGTTCTGCCAAGGCGCTGATCGACGAGAGCGTGGCGCACACGCGCGACGAGGTGCGCGAGGCGATGAGCGGCAATCTCTGCCGCTGCGGCGCCTACACCAACATCGTCGACGCGGTGCTTTCGGTGCTGGAGGCGTCGCGATGAACCGCTTCGATTACGTGCGCGCCGCCAGCGTGCCGGAGGCCGTGACGGCGGGCGCTTTGGACGGGACCCGGTTCCTGGCCGGCGGCACCAACCTGGTGGACCTGATGAAGGAGGGCACCGAGCGGCCCGCCACCGTCGTGGACATCAACCGCCTCCCACTCGCCACGATCGAGAGCCTGCCCGACGGCGGGCTGCGCCTGGGCGCGCTGGTGAGCAACGCCGACACGGCCCGGCACCCCCTGGTCGTCGAGCACTACCCGCTGCTCGCCTCCACGATCCTGGCCGGGGCGAGCCCGCAGCTGCGCAACGCCGCGACCAACGGCGGCAACCTGAACCAGCGCACGCGCTGCTACTATTTCTACGACGTTGGCACGCCCTGCAACAAACGCGCGCCCGGTTCGGGCTGCGGCGCCATCGGTGGGGTGAACCGCATCCATGCCATCCTGGGCGCCAGCCCCTCCTGCATCGCCACCCACCCGTCCGACATGTGCGTGGCTCTCGCGGCGCTGGACGCGACCGTGCAGGTGACGGGGCCGGACGGCGACCGCGCCATTGCCATCGCCGACTACCACCGCCTGCCCGGCGACGACCCGGCGCGCGACAACACGCTGCGGCCCGGCGAACTCGTCACCGCCATCGACCTGCCGGCCGAGGCGTTTACGGCGAACTACACCTACCTCAAGCTGCGGGACCGGCTCTCCTATGCTTTCGCGCTCGTTTCCGTCGCCGCAGCGCTGCGAATGGAGGACGGTGTGGTGGCGGAGGCGCGGATCGCGCTCGGCGGCGTGGCGCACAAGCCGTGGCGCAGGCCGGA
>CAXTNN010000181.1:0-7196 GCA_964245545.1 uncultured Acetobacteraceae bacterium
GCCTTCTGCCGCCAGGGCCTGGGATCGCCAGCGGCCTCGGCCCGCATCCAGCCCGTCTTGCGCCGCTCCGCGCCGAGCAGCCGTCCAGGAACGCCCCCGCCGAAGCGGCCACGCGCTCCCGGGTGAACAGCGGCCGCATCCGCCCCTTCACCTCCCGCAGCGATGCAGCCCACAGCTCCAGCGTCGCCTCAACCGATGCACCAGCCGTCCACGATGCGCGAACCATGGCGCCGCAAGGAGCTAGAACTTCGGTGAAAACGCAACTGTAGTACTAGTAGTGTGAGTTGGAGAAAAGCTTCCGTTTTGGTGGGCTCGCCCCATCTCCGGCCCAGCAGGATGGGAGGCGAGAATGGCGCGAGGTCCGAAGCCGGTGCCCTTTGACCTGAACGAGGGCGAGCGCAGCGCGCTTGCGGCCATGGTGCGGCGGCACAAGACCGGGCAGGCCATGGCGCAGTGGGCGCGCATCGTGCTGGCCTGTGCAGAGCCGGGGTCAACCAACATGGGCGTGGCCCGGCATCTTGGCGTCAGCGGGCCGAGCGTGATGATGTGGCGCAAGCGCTTCGCGCAGCACGGGCTGCAGGGCCTGGGCGACGCGCCCCGGCCGGGCGCCCCGCGCAAGGTGGGCGACGAGGAGGTCGAGCGGCTGATCACGCTAACGTTGGACACGCAGCCCGAAGCCGCCACGCACTGGTCAACAAGGACCATGGCCCGCAAGCTCGGGATGAGCCAGACCATGGTGTCGCGCATCTGGCGCGCGTTTGGTTTGGCGCCGCACCGCTGCGACACGTTCAAGCTTTCCACCGATCCGCTGTTCGTGGACAAGGTGCGCGATGTTGTCGGCCTGTACATGAACCCGCCCGATCGCGCCCTGGTTCTGTGCATCGATGAAAAGCCGCAAATCCAGGCCACGCAGGGCACCGCTCCCGTTTTGCCGATGCGCCCCGGCCAGCCGGAGCGGCGCACGCACGATTACAAGCGCAACGGCACCACCGACCTGTTTGCGGCTCTCGACATCAAAACGGGAACCGTGGTCGGCACCTGCAAGGGGCACCACCGCGCGAGCGAGTTCCGCGCCTTTCTGGACCAGGTCGAGACCAGTGTGCCCGACACCCTCGATGTCCATCTCGTGCTGGACAACGCCGCCACGCATAAGACCGCCCTTGTCCACGACTGGTTGCTGAAGCGCCTGCGCTGGCACCTGCACTTCACGCCTACCAGCGCCTCCTGGCTAAACATGGTGGAGGGCTGGTTCGCCCTGCTCAGCCGCCGGCAACTGCAGCGCGGCGACTTCAAGAGCACGCACGAGCTTGAAGCCGCCATCTACGCCTACATCGAGCATACCAATGCCGACCCAAAGCCGTTCACCTGGACCAAGTCGGCCGACGCCATTCTGGCCAGCGTCAGCCGCTTCTGTCAGCGAACTTCGGCTTCACACCACTAGTCGATGTGTTTGCAGCGGTGAGACATCGCGCAAGCCGCTCCGGTAGGCTGAACCTAACCGTTTGTGCTCAGTCTACCTACGGATAACCGATGCGGGAGAGCGGACCTTACGCAGGCGTCACGGCGCCTGTTCGCGCATCACCCGCGCGGCTACCGTTCCGCATAAGGCGACAAAGGGAGGGATCACCGGCATGGCGGGCGAAACACGGCGGTCGCCGGTGGCGCAGGCCGCCACGGTCGCTTTCGCGATCGGACTGGCCGGCGTCGGCACGATCGGCTGGCGCTGGTACAGCTACGTCACCGCCGGCGAGAGCCCCTACGACGAGGTCGGGATCGAGGTGAACCGCCGTCTGCCCGACCCGTTGCGCGTATGGGGCTGCGCGCGTGTCAAGGAACGCTTCCCCCGTGCCGTGCCGCCCTACGGTTGCCAGCTCGCACAGGATTGATCCTGGCTCGACATGGACCACGGCGTGCCGCCCCGGCCTCCCGCGCTCCGATGATCCGAACTCCGCGGCGGGTGCGATCGGCACCATGCCGAACAGGCCGCGGTTCGCTTGTGACAGCGCGACACCATGATCCCCGACGCGCCCATGAGCTTGACCTGAGCATGGGAAGCGCTGCCGCTAGGGTACGACCGCTTAGCCGCCGACGATGCGCTCGCGCGGCAGGTCGACGGTGAAGTAGGGAGTGAGCATCGGCAGCGCGCTCGCCGCGTCGACCCGTCGAGGGTGCTCGGGGCCGAGTCCCACGTCGAGCGAGGTGACGTTTTCCTTCACCTGCTCCGCCCGGCTCGCGCCGACCAGCAGCGGACCCGGTTGCACCTGACTGGACGCGAGTCAAAGGAACCGGCAGGTCAATCGCGCCGGCTATGACGGCTCAATGGTCGCCCTGTTCCGCAAGGCCCAGGCCGCCATGGCCGCCATCATTGGCTCAAGCGTGAGCCCGAGTTCGGTCAGGCTGTACTCGGTGTGGGGCGGCAGCTGCGGGCGTTGCTCGCGGCGGACCAGCCCGGCGGCCTCCAGCTCCTTCAGCTCCCTGGACAGGATGCGGTCGCTGATCGGCGGGCAGGTGCGCCGCAATGCCGAGAACCGCAGCCGTTCGGTGCGGATCAGCGCCCACACGATCCGCGGCTTCCACTTGCCGCCGATCACGCGGGTGGCAAAGGCCACGGGGCAGGGATTGGGCGGCGGCATGGCCGTCCTGCTAACAAAAATTCCCGTATTTCCAAATCCGAAGCGCACACCCATCCTTGCTACCCTGTGGTCCTTGCGGCCGTCGGCTCGGAGTGGAGCGGGAAATGAAAGCCATCTGCGTCACGGCGGAACGCCGGCTGGAGGTTCGGCAGGTTCCCGAGCCGCGCGACCCGCCGCCGGGGCACCTGGTGGTCCGGGTCGAGGCAGCCGCCATCAACCACGGCGACAAGACCTTCCTGGCACGGCCGGAGGCGGCTGGGCCGGCCCTGGCCCGAAGCCTCCACGACGTTTGGGGCGCTTCCGCGGCCGGCACGGTGACCGCTGCCGGCTTGGGCGTGCCGGATGGCTATGTCGGGCGGCGCGTGGCCATCTACCGCTCGATCGGTCGCGGACCCGACACCGTCGGCCTCTGGTGCGAAACGGCCCAGGTGCCCTACGTCGCCTGCCTGCGTCTGCCGGTCGGCGCCGATGCGCACGACTACAGCGGTTCGCTGGTCAACATCGTCACGGCCCACGCTTTCCTGGCAACGGCTGCCGCGGCCGGCCACCGCGCGGTGGTGGCGACCGCCGGAAACTCCGCAACAGGACGCGCCCTGGCGGCGCTGGCGCGTCATCGAGGCACTGCGGCGCTTGTTCTCGTCCGCTCGCCAGCCGCGAAGGCGGACTTGGAGCGTCACGGGATCGAGAACGTGATGGTCGTCGACGACCGCGCGGACATGGCGACCGTCGGGGAGCGTGCGGCCGCGCTGGACGCGACGGCGGTCTTCGACGGCATCGGAGGCGGCGGGCTCAGCCGCTTGCTGCCGCACCTGCCGCAGCGGTCCACCATTTACGCCTACGGCTTCCTGGCCGGAGCCGAGCCGGTCAGCTTCCCCTCGGCCCTGCTCATGGGCAAGGACCTGACGCTGAGGCGCTTCAGCAACTTCGACACGCCAACCGTGCGCGACCCCCCTGCGCTGGAGACGGCCATGCGGGATCTCGAAGCCGTCGTCGGCGACCCGTTGTTCCACACCCGCGCTGGTAGACCCTTTGCCCTGGACGCGGTCGAGGCCGCGATGGCCTACGAGACCAGCCCGGGCGCCAAGGCGACATTTGTGGTCTGAAAGCGTCCTGGGCCTATCGTGCCTGCGCAGGACGCATCAAACGTCCTCGCTGCGCATCGGGTCGGAAGTGCTCAAGCCATGCGCCGCGACCGGCATTTTGAAAACCGCTCGCTCCCCATGTCTGCTTCCGGGCTGGGAGCGCAGGTCTGGGAACGGCAATGATGGGCGCGATGCAGAAGTTTGCGCAGCATGGGTGCTCGCCGTCACCATCGTTGCTGTGCGCTCAGCGTGCGGTGGTGTTAGAAAATCAACGGCTACAACGCAGCGTGCAGATGGTCCGCGGAAAGCCAAGCGCTTGTCTGCGCAACGCAACTCGATCCTGCACCACGGCGTCGCCTGTGCGTACCCTGTGGTGGACGGAAGTGCACACAGATAGACGGGAAGCTACGCACCAGAACCAGTCAACATGTTGGGAAAGCATAGCAATCTGGAGCGGGCAAGGGAGCTTCCCAAGCTTCATACGAGGGTTCGATTCCCTTCGCCCGCTCCAGCAATTCGCCAGTGTGGATCAGAGGCTTAACCCGCTCTGCGATTGATCTCGCGTTCCCTATTGCTGTTTACGACACGTTCTGCACAGCGCGGTGGGCACTTCTCAAGGTTGCCACCTGCCGCGACTTCCCGATCGTACCGCGGATGTAGCGAGCCGTCGTGGAAGCTTGGGAATGAGCAGCGGCCGATCGAATCTGATCGGTATCAGCTTCTGCGTCATCAGCCTCGGAGATGCCGCCGTCGCGAGCATCCATGTTCTTGATCGATTTCGAAATGCCTGCTGCACTGGCGATCACGCGCCACTCGCGCGCGTATTCGTCCCTCGCATAAGGTCGGCCTGATTTCTCGTCCATGATCAATGGACCAATATGTTCAGGTTGCGGTATTCGAGCGATGAGCGCTTTCACGAGCGGGCAGAGTTTTAGATCATTCGCCGCTATTGCGCCCGTCCTCGTCGTTTCTTTCCGGATCTCGAGTTCCCTGCTGACATTCGCCCAAGTCAAACCATTGATCAACCGAGCGTTTTTAGAGAGAATACTTCCCACAGTACCGATTGTAGGTTCCCATTCAACAATGACATCCTTCTGCCGCAGCGTCGTTTCGAATTGAATTGCGGTTTCTAAAGCCAGAGAGATGCGATTGGCGGCCAAGGCTGCAGTGATGAAGCGCTCGACGTGAGCCAACTCAAGTTTAACTCGGCGCCGAGCAGGTTGTTTGAACCGCGAGACGTCCAGAATACCGTGCAGTCGTGCGCAGTGAGGCAGCATCAGACCCGTCAGCCGGGCTGCCGCGTCAGGTCGGCCTCGGCCGGCAGCCTGCCCTGCGGGACCACCTTCTGCAGCTCCCGGTATAGCCTGTCGGGGGCCACCGGCTTGTGGATCACCGGCACGCCGCTGTCCATCGCCTCGCGCAGGCGGGCGGGCGCGGTGTCGCCGGTGATGATCACCGCAGGGATCGCCATTCTCCAACGCCGTCGCAGCAGCGCGATGGCCTCGGTGCCGGTGACGCCCTCGCGCAGCCGGTAGTCGCAGACCAGCACGTCGGGCGCCGGCTCCTCGTCGAGGAGGGCGAGGGCCTCGTCCGGCGAGGCCACCGCCCGGCAGCGGCAGCCCCAGCTGGCGAGCAGCTGCTCCATCGCCTCGCGCACGGTGGCATCGTCCTCGACCACCAGGATGCGCGCCCCCGCCAGGCTGGTGACGGCCATGCCATCGGCGGCCATGCCATCGGCGGGCAAGCCGTCGGCGGGCAAGCCGTCGACCGCCGCGCCATCGGTGGGCGGGCCGACAAGAGCCGGGATATACGCCGGCGGCTCGACCGCAGGCCCGGGTGCCAGGGGAACGAGGATGCGGAAGGCGCTGCCGCGCCCCACTGTTGAGGCGAGGGTGAGGGGATGATCGAGCGAGGCGGCGAGGCGGCGGGCGATCGCCAGCCCCAGCCCGAGCCCCTTGCGGCGGTCGCGCTCGGGGTTGCCGAGCTGGTGGAACTCGCGGAAGACCTCCTCATGCTGGTCGGCGGGGATGCCGATGCCGGTGTCGTACACCCCGATCAGCAAGCCCGCGCCCCGGCGGCGGCAGGCGACGACGAGACCGCCCCGCTCGGTGTAGCGGATGGCGTTGAGGATGAGGTTGCGCAGCACCAGTTCCAAGAGCGCCTGGTCGGAGACGACCGCCGCGTCGCACGGCGGCGAGCGGTAGATCAGGCCCTTGGCATCGGCGAGCGGGCCGAGGTCGGTCTCGAGCTTGTCGAGCAGCGGCTGCAGCGCGTAAGCGCGGGGCTGCGGCGCCACCACGCCCGCCTCGAGCCGCGAGAAGTCGAGCAGCGTGTTGAGCATGTCGGTCGAGGCGACGGTCGCCGCTTGCGCTTGGCCGAGGATCTGGCGTTGCCGCTCGGCGAGCGCGGTCTGGCCGAGCGCCTGCAGGAACAGGCCCAGCGCGTGCACGGGCTGGCGCAGGTCATGGCTGGCGGCGGCGAGGAAGCGCGACTTGGCGACGTTGGCCTGCTCCGCGTCACGGCGGGCGAGACGGGCGGCGGCGGTCTCGTCGCGCAGCTGCGCCACCAGCGCGGTGTTCTCGAAGCGCAGATCGATCGCCTCACGTACCCGGCGGCTGGCGAGCACCACCTGCCCGTACTGCCCGGCGACGTAGAGGACGCAGAAGATCGCCAGGACGTGGTAGGCGACGCCGCTCAGCGGCCACAGGGTCGCGACCGCCAGCACGGCGATGGGCACGGCCAGCGCCAAATAGAGGTGACGGCGCGGCGCGAGTAGCGAGACACCGTTGCCGCACACGGCGCCCATCAGCGACATCAGCAGGATGCTGACCGGCGGCTCCTCCAGCGGCAGGCCGATCGCGAGCAGCCAGCCGTAGATCAGACCCTCGGCAAGCTTGGCTGCGAAGAGAATGCGCTCGGTGCGGCGGTCGCGCGCAGGGCCGCGCGGTGCGCGCAGGGCGCGGTAGCTGAAGAGAGCCACCGTCGCGCGCAGGGCGAGGAAGGCAGCGTACCAGCTGAAGAGCACGCGGTGCGAGGCGAGGGGCCACAGCACGGCGAGCATCAGCGTCGAGACCATGACGCCGGTTGCGACCGACTGGGCGAGGCCGCCCAGCACCAGGCGCAGCTGTTCGGCGCGCACCCCCTCGTCGCTGGAAGCCGCCGCAGGGGTTCTCATCGACGCCGTCATCGGATCAGGCCGAGCTGCCGTGCCTTGAAGATGGCTTCTGTACGCCGCGCCACGCCAAGCACGGCGAGCAAGGCCTGCACATGCCCGCGCACGGTATGCTCGGATACGCCGAGGCGGTGGCCGATCATCTTGTTCGACAGCCCCTGCCCGGCGAGGTCGAGCACCTCCGTCTGCCGCCCCGTCAGCAGCGGGCGGATCGGCTCGGGCGTGGCATCGGGGACAGCCGCCGCGGCGGCCGGCTCGGCGAGCAGGGCGCGCAGCGTCTGCCGCTGCTTGGGCTTGAGCTCGTCGCTT
>CAXTNN010000182.1:0-7174 GCA_964245545.1 uncultured Acetobacteraceae bacterium
TGCTGGCACCGTACCAGATGGTGAAGGACCTGCGCACCGGCGTGGAGACGGGGAACCCGGCCGCGGTGCTGGACGGCGACTTGGACGCGTTCATGGCGGCGGCGCTGGCGGCGCGCGTCGGCGGCACCCGCAGCGAGGCCAGTGCCAACGCCGAATAGCCCGGCGCCGGTCCGCGTCGGCATCGGCGGCTGGACCTTCGCTCCCTGGCGCGGGACCTTCTACCCGCCAGGACTGCCCCATGCGCAGGAGCTGGCCTATGCCGCCAGCAAGCTCACCGCGATCGAGATCAACGGCACGTTCTACCGCACCCAGTCGCCGGCCAGCTTCGCCGCCTGGGCACGGGCGGTGCCGGAAGGCTTCGTGTTCGCGCTGAAAGGCCCGCGTGGCGCCACCAACCGCGCCGATCTGGCCGAGTCCGAGCCTTCTGTGCAGCGGTTCCTCCTGTCCGGCCTGGTGGAGCTGGGTGACAGGCTCGGCCCCCTGCTGTGGCAGTTCCCACCCACCCGCCGGTTTGACCCGGCGGCTATGGCAACCTTCCTTGGCCTGTTGCCCGCGGCGCAGGGCGGCGTGGCGCTCCGCCACGTGATCGAGGCCCGGCACGAGAGCTTCGCCACCCCCGAGTGGTTCACCCTGCTCCGCCGCCACGGGGTTGCCGCCGCCATTGTGGAAAGCGGCAAGCACACGCTGCTCGGCGACATCACGGCGCCGTTCGTCTATGCCCGGTTGGAACGCAACGACGCCGCCGAGGCGGAAGGCTACGCGCCCGCGGCGCTGGACGCCTGGGCACAGCGGGCCCGCCGGTGGAGTGCTGGCGAGGCGGTGACGGACCTGGCATGCGCGGCGCCACCGGAGCCTCCTGCCCCGCGGGAAAGCTTCATATTCTTCATCAGCGGCGACAAGGTGCGGGCGCCGGACGCCGCCCAGGCCTTCCTTGCCAGGCTGCGCGGCTGACGCCCAGGCCCAAGCTGCGCAACTCCTGTCAACAACTCCCGTTAAGTCAGGCACGGCACGTTGCCGTTGGGAGAATAGAAAATGGATAAAGATCGCGTGCAAGGCGCTCTGGACCAGGCCAAGGGCAGCATCAAGCAAGGCGTCGGCAAAATGACCGGCGATCAAAAGATGCAGGCTGAAGGCGCCGCTGACAAAGTGGCGGGCAAGACCGAGAGCACCGTCGGCGGTGTCAAGGACACGGCGCGGGATGCAGTGAACAAAACCTAAGCGAACACCGCCCCCGCCATCTCCAGTTTGGCGGGGGCTTCTGTTTGGTCAGCCGCGGGTGAGCGGCACCGATAAGCCTTTCTGCACGCCGGGTCGCGCCATCAGCGCACCATACCACCGGCGCACATCGGGGAAATCGGCGAGATCGACCTGATGGCGCTCATGGCGCCAAGCCCAGCCCAAAATGGCGAAATCGGCCACTGAAATTGCCCCGGCGACATACTCAACCGTTGCCAGGCGGCGATCCAGCACTCCGTACAAGCGCCTTGTTTCATCCGAATAGCGCTTGAGCCCATAAGCACGCGCCGCCGGGTCGGCTACGGTCAGGAAATGGTGCACCTGGCCCGGCATGGGGCCAAATCCGCCCATTTGCCACATCAGCCACTCGAGCACCGGCACCCTATCCTGAAGCGTGAGGGGCAGAAACTTACCGGTTTTCTCACCCAGGTAGAGCAGGATCGCCCCACTCTCGAACACGCTGATCGGCTTCCCGCCAGGCCCGCCCGGGTCGACAATGGCGGGTATTTTGTTGTTTGGGCTGATCTCCAGGAAGTCTGGCGCGTGTTGCTCGTCTTTGGTGATGTCGACGACGTGCACGCGGTATGGCAGCGCCATTTCTTCCAGCGCAATGCTGACTTTGCGGCCGTTCGGCGTGTTAAAGCTGTGCAACTCTATCATGACTTTGCTCCCGGTGCCCTGCCAGGAGCTATACGGACGGCACGGCCGCCGCAATCTCCTGGAAGGACATTGGGCTTGAACACCGCGACGCTGGCACTGCCTGATGACCTGCAAGCTCCGGCACGCCTGCTGGATCTGCAGCGCAGCACGGGCGAGCGCGACGGTCCGATCGCGCTGCCGCAACGGCTCGCCGCCTTGGCCGCGCTTGACCGCGTGCTGCGGACGAACCATGGCGCCTTGGCGGCTGCGATTTCGGCCGATTTCGGCAACCGCCCGGCTGAGGAGACTACCTTGGCAGAGGTGGTCCCCTCCCTGGCCGCGATCCGCTTTGCCCGTAAAAACCTGGCGCGCTGGGTGCGGCCGGAGCGCCGCCGGGTCGATATCGGCTTTTGGCCGGGGCGCGCGTTCGTGCAGTGGCAGCCGCTGGGCTGCGTGGCGATTGTCTCGCCGTGGAACTACCCGCTGCTGCTCACCGCCAGCCCCTTGGTTGACGCGCTGGCCGCGGGCAATCGCGTATTGGTCAAGCCGTCCGAACTGGTGCCGCGCTTCGCCCAATTGTTTGCCCGTCTGGTGGCCAGCGCCTTCGACCCGGCGCATGTCAGCGTCGTCACTGGCGGCATCGAGATGGGCCAAGCCGTGTGTGCCCTGCCATTGGACCACCTGCTGTTCACCGGCTCGACGGCGGTAGGCCGGAGGGTGGCTCGCGCCGCGGCCGAAACCCTCACGCCGGTGACGCTGGAGCTGGGCGGCAAGTCCCCCGCAATCGTGTGCCCGGATGCCGACCCGGCGCGGGCAGCGAAGACCATCGCCGTGGGCAAGTTGTTCAACGCCGGCCAGACCTGCATCGCGCCCGATTACGCCCTGGTGCCGCAGGACCACGTGGAGGCGTTTGCCGCCGCCGCGATGGCGGCCGCCAACACGATGTATCCCACGGTGGATGGCAACCGTGACTACACCTCCATCATCTCGGACCGTCATTTCGCGCGTTTAGAGCAGTTGCTGCAGGAGGCCGAGGCGGGCGGCGCGCGGGTGCTGCGGGCCAACGGGGCGGGGAACGGGCGGCGCCTGGCCCCGGCCGTGGTGCTGGACCCGCGGCTGGATGGGGCGCTGATGACGGAGGAGATTTTTGGGCCGATCCTGCCCGTCATCGGCTACCGCAGCCTGGGCGACGCGCTCGCCTTCGTCCGAGCCCGGCCCAACCCGCTCGCGCTCTATCCTTTCACACGGGACCGCGCCACGCTCGCCGCCGTGCTCGGCGGCACCACATCGGGCGGGGCCGCCGTCAACACCGTGATTATGCACTGCATCCAGGACGACCTACCGTTCGGCGGCGTCGGGCCCTCCGGCATGGGCGCCTATCATGGGCGTGACGGGTTCCGCCGCTTTTCCCATGCCCGCGGCGTGTTCGAGGCGCGCGGCCCCAGCGCACTCGAGTTCCTAGCACCACCTTACGGGCGCAAAATACGGTTGGCGCTCAAGGCGATGCTGAAACGCTAAGGCGGCGGTGCGGGAGCCTTTGCTGCCACTTGGGTGTCGAGCTGCACGGTGCGGGTCCGCCCGTCCTCGACCCACGACTCGGTCGCGCTGACGTCATACAGTGCGACCAAGGGCCCGGTGCGAACTGCCGGGTCCGGCGCCGTGACGGCCGCCAGCACGATGCGGACGCGCCAATGGAAGCCATGGCCCTCATCACCCTGCCGGTCGCTGGCAACCAGAGCGTCACCCGTGCTGGACGCAGCTAGGTGGGATTGCACCTGGGACACCGCCTCGGCGTAGCGCCCCGCCACGGCGGTCGCCTGCAGCCCGCCCAGGCCGCCCCGGAACAGCACGGCCAAGGCAAGGGCGGCGATGATGAAGGCGATCAGCACCTCCAGCAGGGTAAACCCGGCCGGGTCTCGCTTACGGTGCATCCGCGACGCTGACCCGCCCGGTCAGCCAATCCACCGCCACCAGGCGGCGCAACGGCCCGGCGGCGACGATGATCTGGCCGCCGTTGGAGGTGCCGTCTGGAGCAAACACGATGGGCCGGGCGGGGGAGACCATCTGCGCGCCCACGCGCTGCGGCGGGCGCGCGCCGATCTGGACCAACCCGGCCGGCCCATCGATGCGAACCGCGACCGGTTGGTCGGTGGCGATGGCTTCCGACCGTGCCGCCCGCAGCGAGCCGGCCAGCAGCGTGGTCGCGGTGCGCTCATTCAGCCCGGCACTGCGCATCGGCCCGCGCGCCAGCACCAGGGAAGCGGTCAGGCCCAGGATGACGATGACGATGATCATTTCCAGCAGGGTGAAGCCATGGTCGCGCCGACTAAGGTGCCCTCTCCCTGTGGGAGAGGGCTTCTTGATGGAGAGAGGTCGCTCGCCGAAGGGTCATCCGGAGGCGAGGTCGTTCAAACTGAGCATCGCCATCAGCAGCGAGGACACGATGGCCGCGATTGCCGCGCCCATCACGACCGTGATGGCCGGCACCAGCAGGGACACCAGCCGGCCCACGCCGAGCCGGGTCTTTTCCTCGTGGATTTCCGCCGCCCGCAGCGCCATCGCCGCCGCCCAAGCGCAGCAGGTAGATGGTCCGTGCCGGCATCACCCCCGCCTGCGCCAAGGGTGCCGACAGCCCGGCGCCGCCCTTTGCGCTGCGGGTGGCGGCCTCCACGGCGGCCTCGCCGGCGCGGTTGCCCAGTGCCTCGGCCACGATGCCGAGGGCGGCAATCAGCGGCACGCCGTTGGTCAGCAGCGTGCCCAAGGTGCGGGTGAAGCGGGCGGCGAGCACTTCGCGCGCCAGGCTGCCCACCACGGGCAGGCGCAGGATCAGCCGGTCCGCCCTCAGCCGCGGGCCGGGCCGCTGCAGCGTCTGCCGCACCGCCAGCACGCTTACCAGGGCGGCCATGACGGCATAGAGCCCGTATGTCGAGACCAGATGGCCGAAGTCGATCATGAGCTGGGTCGAGCGCGGCAGGCTGGCGCCGTTTTGCTCGAACAGCGGCACGAATTGCGGCAGCACCTCAGTCAGCAACAGGGTGATCGACCCAACCGCCGCCAGCAGCAGCAAAGCCGGATAGATCATCGCCGACTTTACCGTGGAGGCCAGCGAGCGCTCGCGCTCCATCAGCGTCGCCAGCCGGTCCAGCGTCGCGGCCAAGGTGCCGCCCGCCTCGCCCGCGCGCACCAGGCCGATGTAGAGCCGCGGGAACGAGCGCGGCTGCCCGCCCAGTGCCACCGCCAGCGGCTTGCCGTCCCGCACCGTGTCGCGCACCCGGCGCAGCACGGCGGCCACCCGGCGGGTTGGTGCTGTCTCCACCAGGAAGCGCAGCGCGCGGTCGATATCCTGCCCGGCGCCCAGCATCAGCGAGAGCTCGCGGGTCATGTTGGTGAGTTCGGAGCGGCTCAGCGCATCGCCGCGGCCGAGTTCCAGGCTCAGCAGCCCGCTAAGCCCGGCCGGCTTGGCTGGCGCCGCGCGCACCGGAATGGAGCCGGCGCGCTGCAGGGCGCGCAGCACCGACGCCTCGTCCACCGCCTCCATCTCGCCGCGGGCCAGCGCACCCGCCGGGTCGATGGCGGTGTACTGGAACAGCGGCATCAGGCTTCGGCCCGGATCGAGCGGACCACCTCCTCGACCGTGGTGGTGCCGGCCAGCGCCGCGGCCACCCCGGCGTCAAACATCGTCACCATTCCGGCCGCCACCGCCGCCCGCTCGATCTCGGAGCTGTCGGCGCGGGTGAAGATCAGCCGCTCGATGGCCGCGTCCGGCTCCAGGTACTCCGCGATCGCCTGCCGCCCGCGATACCCGGTGCCGCGGCAATGCGGGCAGCCAACCGGGTGCCACAGCATGGGCGTGCCCTGGCAATGGCGGTCGAGCCCGAAGCGCCGCACCATCTCGGGCGCGGCGGGGGCGGAGCGGCTGCAATGGGTGCACAGCCGCCGCACCAGGCGCTGCGCCAGGATGCCGCGCAGCACGGCCGTCATCAGGTAATCCTCCAGCCCCATGTCGCGCAGCCGGGCGACCGTGGTGGCGGCCGAGTTGGTGTGCACCGTGGACAGCACCAGGTGGCCGGTCAGCGCCGCCTGCACCGCGATCTGCGCCGTTTCGCCGTCGCGGATCTCGCCCACCATGATCACGTCCGGGTCCTGGCGCAGGATGGATCGCAACAGGGTGGCGAAGGTGAGCCCGATCTGCGGCTTGACCTGGATCTGGTTGATGCCGCGGAGCTGGTATTCGATCGGGTCCTCCACCGTCACCACCTTGCGGGTGACGGCGTTGAGCCCGGACAGCCCGGTGTTGCGCGGGGTGGTCTTGCCGCTGCCGGTCGGCCCCGTCACCAGCACGATGCCGTTCGGCAGCTCGAAGGTTTGCCGCAGCCGCGCCACTACCCGGTCGTCCAAGCCCAGCGTGGCATAGTCGAGCGACACGGCCGAACGGTCGAGTACGCGCAGCACCACCGTTTCGCCGTGCAGCGAGGGGATGGTGGAGACGCGGAAATCCACTTCGCTGCCGCGCACCGCCAGCTTGATGCGGCCATCCTGCGGCAGCCGGCGCTCGGCGATGTCCAACCGGGACATGATCTTGACCCGCGAGATGATGGCGGGCGCCAGGCGGACTGGCGGGCTGTCGGCTTCATGCAGCACGCCGTCATAGCGGTAGCGCACGCGCAGGCGGTCTTCGAACGGCTCGATATGGATGTCGGACGCCTGGGTCTCGACGGCGCGCTGGATGATCTGGTTCACCAGCCGGATCACCGGGGCCTCGCTGGCGAGGTCCTTCAGCCGTTCGGTGTCTTCTTCCAGCCCCTCCCCGCCCTCCGGCAGCTCGGCGGCGGCGGGGGTGTCCCGGTCGGGGTAGAGGCGGTCGAAAGCGGCCTCGATCTCGATCGGCACCGCCACTTCCACCCGCACCGGGCAGCCCGCGGCGGCGGCGACCGCAGCGGGGGTGAAGCGGTCGAGCGGGTCGGCCATCGCCAGCACCAGCGCATCCGCCTCGCGCGCCACCGGCAGGGCGCGGGCATGGCGCAGGAAGCGGGCGGAAAGCTGGCCGGGGGCGACCGGTTCAGCCGGATACCGGCTTGCCCCAGCGATCGGCACCCCGAGCAGGGCAGAAAAGGCGGCGGCCAGGTCCCGCTCGTTGACCAGGCCCAATTGGATCAGCACCCGGTCCAGCCGCTGGCCGTTCTCGGCCGCCACGCGCCGGGCCCGCTCCACCGTGCGGGTGTCGCACTGGCCTTGCGATTCCAGCAGGGCCACCACGGCTTCGGCGGCCTGTTCGGGGGATTGCGGCTCGGCGCGGAAC
>CAXTNN010000183.1:0-4327 GCA_964245545.1 uncultured Acetobacteraceae bacterium
GTCCCGTTCGCGGCCGCCAGCGGGTCCCGTCCGGCGCGCGCCAGCCAATCGGCGGCGATCAGGTCCAGGAACGGCTGGTCCGGCCCGATCGTGGCGAGCTTCACCGCGTGTCGCCGGTCTCGTTGTGGTGCAGCGCCGCCTCGGCGTTGGACAAGTCTTGCGGCCGGGTCAGGTGAAACCACAAGCCGTCATGCACCACCGCCCGCAGGCGCCCCGCGGAGATCGCCCGGTCCCACACCAGGTTGGCGCTGAACGGCGGCACCGGCGCGCCGGCGAACAGACCCGGCGTTGCCACCTGCACCCCGGCATAAACATAGGGCAGCACCTCCCGCTCGCGCCGCCGCCGCATCCGGCCCCACGGGTCGAGCTCGAAATCTCCCCGCCCCACCTCGCCCTGCACCTGATGCGTGCGGTGCAGCAGCAGCACGCCGTCGCTCGCCGCCGGATCATGCGCGGCGGCGAGGCGGTCAAGCGTGGGGGAGGGGCCATCCAGCCAGAAGCTGTCGCCGTTCACCACGTAGAATGGCGCCTCCGCCAAGAGGCCATCGGCCAGCGCCGCCGCCACCGCGCCGCCAGTGTCGAGCAGCGCCGCCTCCGGGCGCAGCACCGTCTCCGGGCCGCCGCGCCGGGCGGCGAGATGCTGGCGCACCAAGTCCCCGCGCCAATGCGTGTTCACCACCACCCGCGCCACCCCGGCCGCCTCCAGCCGGTCCAGCGCATGGTCCAGCAGCGTCCGCCCGCCCAGGGGCAGCAGCGGCTTGGCGGTGCGGCCGGTCAGCGGGCGCATGCGCGTTCCGAGTCCCGCCGCCAGCACCATCGCCTGGGAGATCATGCGAGCCGGTCTGTCCAGCCGGACAGCGTCGCCACCCGCGCATCCCCATCCGGCGCCAGCTCGACCGACAGCGCGTCTCCGGGCCGCAGCCCGTCCAGCCGGCTGGCCCACTCCACCACGACAACACCCTGCCGCGCCTCATCCCAGCCCAACTCGATCACTCCGGCGGGGCCATCCAGCCGCCACAGGTCGAAATGGTACAGCGGCCCGGCGGCGGTGCCATATTCCTGCACCAGCGTGTAGGACGGGCTCGGCACCTCCAGCGCCGGGTCGGCTGCCGCAGCCCGAATCAACGCCCGCGCCAGCACCGATTTCCCCGCCCCCAGCGGCCCATCAAGCAGCACGGCGTCGCCGGGCCGGATCGCGGCGGCAATCCGCGCCCCCAGCGCTTCGGCCGCCTCAGCGGTCGGCAGACGGAGGTGGAGGGTGGAGCCGGTATCGCGCATACGGCTTTGTAGCCCGTGCGAATGAGCCCTGCCAGATGCTGCGCCGCCTCATGCCGCCCCGCTTGCACAGACGAGGGCGCACGCTAGGTTTGCCGCTATGACGCAGCTCATCGAAACCGACGTGGCCATCATCGGCGCCGGCCCCGTCGGACTGTTCGCGGCCTTCGAATGCGGCATGCTGAAGCTGCGCTCGGTGCTGATCGACGCCCTGGGCGATGTCGGCGGCCAATGCACCGCGCTCTACCCGGAAAAGCCGATCTACGACATCCCGGCCCACCCGGCGATCGCCGCAGGCCACCTGATTTCGCAGCTCGAGCAGCAGATTGCCCCTTTCGACGTCCCCCGCCTGCTCGGCCACCGGGTCGAGGCGCTGGCGGGCGAAGCCGGCGCCTTCACGCTGCGGACGGATGGCGGTGCGAGGGTCGCGGCAAAGGCGGTGCTGCTGGCCGCCGGCGCCGGCGCGTTTGGGCCCAACCGGCCGCCCCTGGATGATCTCGGCACGTTCGAGGCCGCCGGAGCCGTACACTATATGGTGCGCCGCCGCGACGACTTCGCCGGCCGCCGCGTCGTCATCGCCGGCGGCGGGGACAGCGCGGTGGATTGGGCGCTCGCGCTGAAGGAGGTGGCCGCGCACGTATACGTGGTGCACCGCCGGCCGAAGTTCCGCGCTGCCCCCGAAACCGCCGCCCAACTGGACGCCGCCGCCGCGCGGGGCGAAATCGAGCTGGTCATCCCCTACCAGCTTCACGCCCTGCACGGCACCGCCGGGTCACTCACCGGCGTGGAGGTGGCGACACTGGACGGCAGCACCCGCATCCTGGAAGCCGACCGCCTGCTGCCATTCTTCGGCCTGTCGATGGATTTGGGCCCGATCGCGGGCTGGGGGCTCGACCTGGACCACCACCACATCCAGGTGACGCCCGCCTCCTGCCAGACCAGCGTGCCCGGCGTGTTCGCCATCGGCGACGTGGTGACCTATCCCGGCAAGCTGAAGCTCATCCTGCAGGGCTTCAGCGAGGCCGCGGTAGCCGCCCACGCTATCCACCCCCTCGTCCATCCCGGCGAGGCGCTGCACTTCGAGTATTCGACCAGCAAGGGCGTTCCCGCCTGACCACCGCCCCAATGGCTTACGGAGGCTGACGGGTGGCTGACATCGGCCCGGCCTGCGCCTATGTGGCACTGGAGGAGACACCATGACCCGATACGATGATGACGACGACGAGCCCGACGCCCCTGAAACGCCAGACGTGCCGGAGCCGATGGGCCCCGAGCCGAAGGAGCCGAGCGACAACCGCACGCTCACGTCGCCCATCAACGAGCTCGAGACCCGGCTGCTGCGCCAGCGCAAGGTGCTGGTGTTCGGCGCCATCAACGACAAGGTCGCCCGCGACGTCACCGGCCGCCTGCTCGCCTTGGCCAGCGAGGGCGACGCGCCGATCGACGTCTACATCAACTCGCCCGGCGGCCATGTGGAGAGCGGCGACACCATCCACGACATGATCCGCTTCGTCGACGCCGAGCTGCCCGTGCGCGTCATCGGCACCGGCTGGGTGGCCAGCGCGGGGGCGCTGATCTTCCTCGCCGGGCGCAAGGAGCGGCGCATGTGCCTGCCCAACACCCGCTTCCTGCTGCACCAGCCGATGGGCGGCGTCCGCGGCCCGGCCACCGACATCGACATCGAGGCGCGCGAGATCATCAAGATGCGCGAGCGCATCAACCGCATGATCGCCTTCGAAACCGGCCAGACATACGAGCGGGTCGCCGCCGACACCGACCGCAACTACTGGATGAGCGCCGAAGAAGCCATCAGCTACGGCATCGTCAACCACATCGTCAGGGCCGCCGCCGACTTCTAACCCACCCAATCGCCCTGCAAGCCCTCTCCCGCTGGCGGGAGAGGGTTGGGTGAGGGTGGCTGGCGCGACCAAATGCCCCCGTTTGAGAGTGAGGGGCCAGTCGTCGCTCCTACCCAGTGCCCCCAGCAAAAACCCGCGCTACAAGAGCCGCCATCCCAAGGGCAAGGCGTGATGCTTCAACTCGTTGCAGCAGTGGCGGACGACGTGGGCTACGTCGGCGCCGCGATCATCGGCATCGGCTATTTCCTGAACCAGCGCGGCCGCTTGGCCTCACACGACTGGCGGTTTCCCGCCATCAACCTTGCCGGCTCCCTCCTGATCGTCACCTCCCTCTACTTCCATCCCAACATCCCCTCTGTGGTGATCGAGGTGTTCTGGTCGTCCATCAGCCTCTACGGCATCCAACGCAACCTCCGGCTGCCAAAGCTCGCGCAACAAGGCTCTTAACCGCCGTTCCAGGAGCCTGGCATGCCCCTCCTGACCTCCCGCCGCCTGCTCCCCCTGCTGGTCACCCAGGCGCTCGGGGCCATCAACGACAACATGTTCAAGACCGCACTCTCCGTGCTGGTCCTGTTCAAGGCCTCCGGCTCGGGCGGCGCCGAGTTGGTCGCCTTGGCCAATGGCGTGTTCATCCTCCCCTACCTGCTGTTCTCCGCCACGGCGGGGCAGCTCGCCGACCGGTTCGAGAAGTCCCGCCTGATGCGGGCCACCAAGCTGTTCGAGCTGGCGCTGATGGCGGTGGCGGCACTCGGCCTCTGGCTGGGCAGCACAAAGCTGCTGTTCGCCGTCCTGTTCGGCCTCGGCATCCAGGCCACCTTCTTCGGGCCGCTGAAATACGCCGTTCTCCCCACCCACCTGCGTGAGTCGGAGCTCGTCGCTGGCAACGGGCTGGTCGAGGCCGGCACCTTTCTCGGCATCCTCGCCGGCACGGTCGCCGGCAGTGCCCTGGTTGCCACCGCGCATGGCCCCGTCATCGTGGCCGTCCTGGGCCTGCTGGTCGCGGCCGCCGGGGTCGCCAGCGCCAGCTTCCTGCCGCCCGCGCCATCCAGCGCACCCAACCTGCCTATCGACTGGAACCTGCTGCGCGAGACGGGCGCCGTGCTGCGGGTCGCCCGCGCCAACCGCCCCGTCTGGCTCAGCCTGCTCGGCCTGTCCTGGTTCTGGGTCCTGGGTGCCACGGAGGGCAACTCCGC
>CAXTNN010000183.1:4337-4669 GCA_964245545.1 uncultured Acetobacteraceae bacterium
GTGCCACGGTGGTCGCGGAGTTGCCCTCCGTGGTGCGCGACCAACTGGGTGCCCAGCCGCCCGTGTTCACCCTGCTGCTGGTGTTCTTCTCGCTTGGTGTGGGCGCCGGATCGGTCGGCTGCTCGCGGCTGTTGCGCGGCAAGGTGTCGGCGCGGCTGGTGCCGTTCGCAGCGCTCGGCCTCTCCCTGTTCCTGTGGGATTTCGCCCGCACCGCCGCCAGTGCCTGGCCGCTGCCGACGGTCGCCGCCGTGCTCGGCAGCGGCGCCGGCTGGCGCCTGATGACCGACCTGCTGCTGCTGGCTGCATCCGGCGGCCTGTTCTCGGTGCCGCTC
>CAXTNN010000183.1:4679-7094 GCA_964245545.1 uncultured Acetobacteraceae bacterium
CTACGCCATCCTGCAGGAGCGCTCGGCCGCCGCCCACCGCGCCCGCATGGTGGCGGCGAACAACGTGGTGAACGCGGTGGCGATAGTGGCCGGCGCCGTCGTGGTGGCAGGCTTGGCGGCCGCGCACTGGCAAGCCCCCGCCATCCTGCTGCTGGCGGCCGGCCTCAACCTGCTGGTCGCCGGCTGGATCACCCGCCGGCTGGCGCAGACCACCCTGCGGGCGCTGTTTGCCTGGTTCTGTCGCCGCTTCCACGGCGCTACCCTGCGCGGCCTGGCAAACCTGCCGCCCGACGGCACTCGCTCCGGCGGGCGAACCCGCAGCCCGTCCCGCTGTTACACCGCCATGGACATCGCCTCGGTCAAGCTCAGCAGCGGCACGGAAGACCCGCAGCTTCGGGCCCCGGCGGAAAGCGCCCTGCTCGCCTACGCCGCCCTCGTCCCCCTGCTCGCCGCCGCCATCGCTGCCTGGTGGCTCACCAGCCCGGCGAGCGACCTGGCAATCCATCTCGGCACGGCCTGGGCGGGGGCGTTGCTCTGCTTCCTGGCCGGCGTGCGCCGCGGGCTGAGTTTCCGCCAGCCCGGCGGCCCCACGGTGGCGCAAGTGGGTGCCATGCTGTGGTTGTTCGTGCTGGGCGCCGCCGCTCTGCTGTCGCCGTGGCCGAATGGCGCCTTGCAATCGCCATGGCCGAATGGCGCCCTGGTGCTGCTGCTGGCCGGCTATCTCACCCTGGCCATTGCCGACCCCATCGCCGCCCGCCGCCGCGAGGCGCCGCGCTACTTTGCCCATCTGCGCCCGGTGCAGATGCTGCTGGCTTTGGCCTGCCTGGCAGCGCTGCTGCTGCACCGGCTGGCGTAGTCAAGACCCTGTGTTGCAGGGTCCCACCCGCTCCTGTCTGGGTGGACCCGTGTAGGCTGGGCAAAGCATGGAGCCCCCGATGAACGGCACCGTCACCGACAACGACACCGCAACCAAGCTGAAAACCGAGCGGCCGCGCCTGCACAAGGTGATGCTGGTGAACGACGACTTCACGCCCCGCGAGTTCGTGGTGACCGTACTAAGGGCGGAGTTCAGCCTGGGCGAGGAACAGGCCCGGCGGGTGATGAACACCGCGCACCGCCGCGGCGTGTGCGTGGTGGGGGTGTTCACCAAGGATGTGGCGGAGACCAAGGCGACCAACGCCACCGACGCCGGCCGCAAGAAGGGCTACCCGCTCCTGTTCACCACCGAGCCTGAGGAGTAGAGCGCGATGACATTTGGCCGCTTTGCCAAATGTCTGAATCGTCCTCCCAAACAAAGCTAGGGCGGGATGGCTGAGCGGACGCGATGTCATCCCGCTCACGCGCCACCCCATCAGGCCGATGCCGGCCGGGGACCAAAGATGGCGGTGCCGACGCGGACATGCGTCGCACCGTAGCGGATGGCCGCTTCGTAGTCGCCCGACATGCCCATGGAGAGCACGGGCAGCCCATGCTTGGCGGCACAGTCTGCCAGCCAGGCGAAGTGCGGCGCCGGGTCGCCTTCGGCCGGGGGGATGCACATCAAGCCGCGCAGCCGTTCGCCGAACCGCTCCCGGCACGCGCTGATGAAGCTGTCGGCCATCTCAGGCGCAACGCCGGCCTTCTGCGGCTCGCGCCCGACATTGACCTGCACCAGCAGTTCCGGCAGCGCATCGCCGCGGGCGGCGGCGCTGGCCAGCGCGTCGGCCAGGCGGGGGCGGTCGAGGGTTTCGATCCGGTCGGCGGTGGCGATGGCGTCGCGCAGCTTGTTGGTCTGCAACGGTCCGATAAGATGCAGGCGCAGCCCCGAATGCAACGGGCGCAGCGCGGGGAACTTGGC
Organism: uncultured Acetobacteraceae bacterium; assembly: GCA_964245545.1. Taxonomy (GTDB): domain Bacteria; phylum Pseudomonadota; class Alphaproteobacteria; order Acetobacterales; family Acetobacteraceae; genus LMUY01. The sequence continues at coordinate 6,517 of CAXTNN010000183.1, forward strand.
GGCAGCGTCCTGCACCCGGTTCTCGCCAAACACCAATTGGCCGGCAGCCAAGGCGGCGGCAACCGCGTCCGGTCCGTGAAACTTGGACACCGCCACCAAGGTGACCGCCTCTGGCGCCCTGCCGGCGGCGGCGCAAGCGGCGGCAACGCGTTCGCGCACCTGGGCGAGGCGGCTGGCGATGGTGCCGGCGATAGCGGGGGCAGGCGGCGAGGCGAGGTCTGGATCGGTCATGGACAGCAGGCTGTTGGCTTGGGCCCGCGCGGTCAAGGCGCGGCAAGGACGGGCGCAGGCGCGGGGCCGGGGGAGCCGGCTGCGGCTTGGGACGGTAGCCTTGCCCCCGCTCTGGCTGTTTTCCGACTGGGTCCGCCTGCCTGACCCGGCGCGCTTGCTGCCACAGCTTCCGCCGGGCCTATGCGGCCTGGTCTACCGGCCCTTGCCCGATGCCGGGCCTGGCGAGGTGAGGCGCCTGCGCGCGCTCTGCCGGGCGCGCCGCATCGCCTTGAGCGTGGCCGGGCCCCATCGCGCCCCGGGCTGCGGCGAACACCGCGCCGGCGGGTGGCGGCAGCGCGGCGGCGCCC
>CAXTNN010000184.1:0-1881 GCA_964245545.1 uncultured Acetobacteraceae bacterium
CTCTGGGAGAGGGTTGGGTGAGGGGCCCGCGGGTTGGGTGCCGCCCAGTGGCCCCCCACCCTGCTCTCTCCCCAAGGAAGCGGGTTCTGCAGGAGAGCTTGCAGCCGGCGGTGCCTCCGCCTCGCTCATGCCCGCCGCAGCCTCGGGTTCGCCAGCACGTACAGCCCGTCCGCCAGCAGGTTCAGCAGGATGTAGAGCGTGGCGGTGACCATCACCACGCCTTGCACCACCGGGTAATCGCGGTTGAACACCGCATCCACCACCAGCTTGCCGAAGCCCGGGATGCTGAACACCTGCTCGGTCAGCACCGCGCCCGAGAACAGAGTGCCGAGTTCCAGTGCGCCGAGCGTCACCACCGGCACCAGGGCGTTGCGCAGCGCATGCCGCAGCACCACCCGCCATTCCGGCAGCCCCTTGGCGCGGGCGGTGCGGACGTAGTCCTGGTCCAGCGCGGTGAGCATCGCACTGCGCACGTGGCGCATCAGCACGGCGGCGGTGGCGTTGCCGAGCACGAAAGCGGGCATCACCGTGGTCGCCAGCGACTGCCACACATCCTGCGTCAGCGGCACGTAGCCCGAAGGCGGCAGCCAGCCGAGCCGAACCGACACCAACAGGATCAGCATGATGCCGAGCCAGAAGTTCGGCGTCGACAGCCCGCCCAAACCCACCAGGTTGGCTATCGTGTCCCACCAAGTGCCGCGCTTGACGGCGGCGAGCACGCCCGTCGGCACGCCGATCAACATCGCGAAGGCGAACGCCATCGCCCCCAACTGCAACGTCACCGGCAGCTTTTGCGCCACCAGCGTGGCCACAGGCTCGCGGATGCGCCAGGAGAAGCCCAGATTGCCCTGCACCAGCCCGCCCAGCCAGTGCAGGTACTGCACGGGAAGCGGGCGGTCGAGCAGCAACTCGGCCCGGATTTGCGCCAGAAGCTGCGGGCTGGCGCCCTCCTCGCCGGCCAGCACCAGCGCCGGGTCGCCCGGCATGAGCTGCTGCAAGCCGAACACCAGCATGCTCACCAGCAGCAGGGTGGGCACGACTTGCAACAGGCGCGCCCGCAACCGGCCGCTCATGGCGCCAGCGTCATCCCTTGCAGGCGGATGATGCCGTCCGCGATCGGTTGAAAGCCGGCCAGCTTGGCGGAGAACCCGGCGAAGTAGCGCAATGTGTAGATGTAGGAGATCGGCAGCGCCGTCTGCTCCCGTTGGAACAACTGCGCATAGAGCGCGCGGCGCTTGCCCATGTCCGGCTCGGTCCGCGCGCCGTCCAGCAACGCGTCGGTGGCCGGGTCGGCGTAGTGGCCGTAATTCTCCGTCCCGCCGCTATGGAGGAACGGGTAGGTGTTGCCATCAGGGTCCACCCGGCCGGACCATGCCAGCAGATATGCCTCAAACCCGCCTTCCCGCGCCAGCGCGAGCGAGGAGGCGAACTCCATGGCGGTGATCTTCACATCGAACCCGGCTTCGGATGTCATCGCTTGAATCACTTCCGCCATCTGCTGGATGTCCGGGTTGTTGGGCGCGATCAGGTTCACCGTGACCGGCGTCTTCACCCCCGCCTGTTGCAGCAACGCCTTGGCGCCGGCGATGTCGCGGGTGGGGGGCTTCACCGCCGGGTCGAAGAACGGGCTTTCCGGCGGCACGGGCTGGGCGGTGGCCGGCACCGCCCCGTTATACACCACCTGCAGCAGCGCATCGCGGTCGATCGACATGTCAAACGCCTGGCGCACCAGGGCGCTCTGCCCGATCGGCGTGTTGGCGCGCGCCCCGTTGGCGATGTTGTAGGTGATGCCTTCGTAGCCGAGCCCGTCATAAGTCACCAGCTTCAGCTTGCGGTCGGCCTTCACCGCTGCGATGTCGGTGGGCAGGACGTATTCTACGA
>CAXTNN010000184.1:1891-7075 GCA_964245545.1 uncultured Acetobacteraceae bacterium
CCAGGCGGATCGAGCTGTCCGGGATCGGCTGGTAGATCACCCGGTTAAGATGGATGGCGTCCTTGTTCCAGTAGTCGGCGAAGCGCTCCAGAGTGATATGGTCCTCCGCCACCCGCTCGACGAACTTCATCGGCCCGGCGCAGACCGGATGGGTGCCGAAATCCTTGCCCTCCTTTTCGGCCGCGACCGGCGAGACGATCATGCCAGCGCGATCGGTGAGCTGCGCCAGGAAGGGAGCGGAGGCAGTCTTGAGCACCACCCGCACGGTGACCGGGTCCACCACGTCCACATGGTCCATGGCGCCGATCTCGGAGACGCGGGCGCTGCCGGGCAAGGTGAGGTTGCGCTCCAGGCTGTATTTGACGGCGGCTGCGTCCATGGCGGTGCCGTCCTGGAATTTTACGCCTTGGCGCAGATGGATCACCAGCGTCTTCGAGTCGGCCCATTCATAGCCGGTGGCGAGCTGCGGCACGATCTGCAGCTTGGCATCGATGTCGAACAGCTTGTCGCACAAGCCGGCGAACACGATGCGCCCGACAAAGGTGCGGCCGAGCGCCGGGTCGAGGATGTCGGGGTCTTCACGCAAGGCCAGGTGCAAGGTCGCGGGCTGGGCAGCCGCCAACAGGGGCAGGGCGGTGAACAGGCAGGCAAAAGCGAGACGGATCATGTAGCGTTGGCTCCCGGTCGGCCTGCGTGCTAGGTCGGCCTGCGTGCCGGTGCAAGCGGCGGGCCGATCGGAGAAGGGCGTGAGCGAGAACGGGGTTGATCTAGGCGCGATCTACGGGGCGATCATCGCGATCTCGAACGAGCTGAAGTCGTTCAAGGCCGAGATGATGACGTTCAAGGCTGAAGTTCAGGCTGAATTCCGCTCCGTTCGGAACGATATCGGGATGTTGCGCCAAGAAGTTGGCGTGCTGCGCCACGAAGTTGCCGATCTGCGCCACGAAGTCGGCGAGTTGCGTCAAGCAGTGGCCGACTATCACGGCGCCGTCATCGGCCACGGCGTCCTCATCAGCGAACTCGACGAACGCGTCACCCGCCTTGAGCGCCCGGCGGGCTAACGGCATGCGCAGCCACCGCATCGCCGCCATCCCCGCCGACGGGATCGGCCCCGAAGTGATCGCCGCCGGGCTCGAAGTGCTGGACACGCTGGCCAGCCGCGACGGCGGTTTCACCTTGCAAGTTTCGCACTACGATTGGGGCAGCGAGCGCTACCGCCGCACCGGCGCCCTGATGCCCGAGGATGGGCTGGACCAGCTTCGCAGCGCCGACGCGATCTACTTCGGCGCCGTGGGAGCCCCCGACATCCCCGACCATGTCACGCTGTGGGGGCTGCGGCTGCCGATCTGCCAGGGCTTCGACCAATACGCCAATGTCCGCCCCACCCGCATCCTGCCCGGCGTCACCAGCCCGTTGCGCAACGCCGGACCCGGCGACCTCGATTTGCTGATTATCCGCGAGAACAGCGAGGGCGAGTACGCCGGCCATGGCGGGCGAGCCCATCGCGGGCTGCCGGAGGAAGTGGCGACCGAAGTGGCCATCTTCACCCGCACCGGCGTGGAGCGGATCATGCGCTTTGCCTTCGCCTCCGCCCAGGCGCGCCCGCGCAAGCACCTGACCGTGGTGACCAAGTCCAACGCGCAGCGCTACGGCATGGTGTTCTGGGACGAAGTGGCCGCCCTGGTCGCGCGCGACTTCCCGGAGGTCGCCTGGGACAAGGAACTGGTCGACGCGATGACGGTGCGGATGGTGACCAAGCCCCGAAGCTTGGACACGGTAGTCGCGACCAACCTGCATGCCGACATCCTGAGCGACCTGGCCGCCGCCCTCGCCGGGTCGCTCGGCATCGCCCCCACCGGCAACGTCGACCCGCAGCGCCGCTTTCCTTCCATGTTCGAGCCGATTCATGGGTCGGCCTTCGATATCACCGGCAAGGGCATCGCCAACCCCGTCGCCAGCTTCTGGACCGCGGCGATGATGCTCGACCACCTTGGCGAGGCCGCCGCCAGCCAGCGCCTGATGGCGGCGGTGGAGCAGGTCTGCGCCGCCGGGGTGCTGACGCCCGATCTGGGCGGCAAGGCCACCACCGCCGCCGTGACGCGCGCCGTCTGCGAGGCCATCCGCGGCGCCAACGCCTGATGCGGCAGGCGGTGGCGGCCGACGAGCCCCTGGTGGCTGCGATCAGCCGCGAGGCCTACGCGTACTATGAACCGCTGCTGGGCGGCTTGCCGCTGCCTATGACCGAGCGCTATGCGCCGCGGATCGCCGCCGGGCAGGTCTGGCTCTGGGACGAGGACGCCGTCCTGGTTATCGAACGCTACCCAGACCACGCCATGATCTACAGCCTTGCCATCCGCCCGTCAGCGCAAGGGCGCAGATTGGGCCGTACCATGCTGGCGGCGGCGGATCGCCTGGCAGCGTCTTGGGGCGTGAGCGAACTCCGACTTTACACCAACAGCCTTATGACGCGGAACCTGACCATCTATGCTCGCAACGGTTACCGCGAGACCGGTCGCCGCCCCCACCCGACACTCCACGGCACGAGCCTCGTCGACATGGCCAAGCCCGTCCCCAACGCCGAGACCGAGCTGCGTCGGCTGCTGGACGTGATGGCCCGGCTGCGCGCCCCCGACGGCTGCCCCTGGGATCAGGCGCAGGACTCTGACACCATCGCTCCCTACACGATTGAGGAAGCCTACGAAGTCGCCGACGCCATCGCCCGGCGCGACTGGGACAGCCTGCCCGACGAACTGGGGGACCTGCTGTTTCAGGTGGTCTATCACGCCCGCATGGCGGAGGAGGCCGGGCGCTTCGCGTTTGCCGACGTGGCCCGCGGCATCACCGACAAGATGGTCCGCCGCCACCCGCATGTGTTTGGTTCGGCGGCGCCGGGCTCCTGGGAGGCGGCCAAGAGCGCCGAGCGCGCCGCCCGCCACCAGCACGGCACGCTGGACGGGGTGCCGCCCGCCCTGCCCGCCCTCACCCGCGCCGCCAAGCTCACCAGCCGCGCTGCCCGCGTCGGGTTCGACTGGCCGGACGCTGCGGCCGTGCTCGACAAGCTGGCCGAAGAGACGGCCGAGCTGCGCGCCGAATTGGACGGCGCCGACCCGGCGCGGCTGCAGGACGAGCTAGGCGACATGCTGTTCGTGCTGGCCAATCTAGCCCGCAAGCTAGGCCTCAACCCGGAGACCTGCCTGCAATCCGCGAACGCCAAGTTCACCCGCCGGTTCGAGGCGGTGGAGAGGCACCTTGCCGCGGCAGGACTCGCTCCCGCGGACGCTGGCCTGGCGGCGATGGAGGCGGCCTGGCAAGCGGTGAAGCGGGACGAGCGGAGTTAGCTGACGTAGCCGCCGGGCAGATCCAGCCGGGCGACCGTCCAGCCTTCGTTGCGCGACAGGCTGACCCGGCCGCCAAACTCCGATGCCAGCGCCTGCATGATCGGCATGCCCTCCCCGGCCGCGGCATCAGCCGGGCCCCAGCCGTCGTCGCGCACCAGCAGCGTCGTACGGCCCCTCACATCGGCAAACAGGCGGATGGCGACTTGCCCGGCGAGCCGCTTGTGCATGCCGTGCTTCACGGCATTGACCACCATTTCGTAGGCAACCCGCAGCACCATGTCCTCGCACGCTGCCGGGCACCGTCCCGCCACCCCCGCAGTGACGGCAATCGTCTGCTCCGGCTCGGCAAGCAGCGCCACCGTCGCTTCGGCCAGCGAGCTCAGCCTTTGCTGCAACGGGGCGGGCGCTTCGGTCAGCCCGAACAGCGCGTCCGACACGCGCGCGCTCAGGCAGATGCGGCGCTCGATATCGTCCGCCAAGACGTTGCCGGAGAGTGTGGCGCGCAGCTCGGTTTGCGCCACCTGGGCGATGATCCGCTGCAACGCGTTCTTGGTCTGGTGCCGCAACTGGCGCATCGCAAGGTCTTCCGGCCTGGTCCGGGTCATGGCCCGCGGCTCGGCGCGGTGGAGGTGGATAGGGCTGACATGATGCATAGCGGCAACTCCCTCGACCTCGGCTGTTAAAGCGTGGGAGAATGTCCCACGTCAAGCCATTTGTGGGTATTTTTCCCACGTAAATCATGCTATGTCCGGCCTCCTCTGCAGAGTGTCATGGCTCGCCCGCGAATGAGCGCTGAAGCCCCGCCGCCCACCCCTCCTTTGCTGATCGCCGTCGCGCGTCTGCTGCGACCGTTGGTGCGGCTGCTGATCCGCCATGGCGTTACCTTCCCCATCCTCGCGGACCGGTTGCGTGGCCTCTATGTCGATGTGGCCTTGCAGGACCTTGCCCCGGCTCAGCGCACGGACAGCCGCGTGAGCCTGCTGACGGGGGTGCATCGCAAGGAAATCCGCCGCTTGCGGACGGAGGCGCCCAACCAACCGGAGCCCGCCGTGATCACCCGCAACAGCCGGCTCATCGCCATCTGGCTTGGCTCGCCTGCCTACACCGACGCGGCGGGGCAGCCCCTCCCCTTGCCGCGCACCGGCCCGGCACCAAGCTTCGAACGCCTCGTCCGATCGGTCACGCGGGACGTTCGCGCCCGGGCGGTGTTGGATGACTGGCTGGCGCAGGGGATTGGGGTGCTCGACCCGAATGGTTTTGTGCGCCTGGAGGTGGCCGCGCTGGTGCCGTCCCCAGGGCGGGAGGAGCAGCTTTACTATCTTGGCCGCAACCTGCACGACCATGCCGCCGCCGCCGCCGCCAACGTGCTGGCGCAGGGGCAGGCCCCCTTTCTGGAGCGCTCCGTCCACTACGATGGGCTGACAACAGCCGCCGCCGTCAAGCTCGAACGGTTCGGCCGCGAGGTGGCGCTGGCCGCGCTGATCGAGGTCAACCGCAAGGCCCAGGCGCTGACCGAGCAGGAGCCGCCACACGGCGAACCGACCCGCCGGGTCAATTTCGGCATCTACCAATTTGCCGCGGACGAAGCGCCGGAATGAGGCGGCTTTGGGTGCTTCTGCTGCTGGCCGGCTGCACGGCGCAGCGGCCCGCGCCCATTCCGGCGGCAGCCGCGCCGCCAGCGGCCGCTGCCTGCCGCGCCACCAGCGAGGGCGCCCCGCCACCCGCCGCCTCGGCCGACCGGGGCATCGGCGGCACCGGCGCACCCTCGGTTCAAACAGCCGACCGCGGCATTGGCGGCACGGGGATCGTGGGCGTGATCACCGGCTTCGGCAGCGTCTGCGTGGCG
>CAXTNN010000185.1:0-7025 GCA_964245545.1 uncultured Acetobacteraceae bacterium
CTCCACCGTCGGGTCGGCGGCGCGCTGGGCGGCGACCGCGGCGGGGTCGTCGGCGAAGCGGCCGGCGGCGACGGCGGGGCCGTCCACCACCGCGACCACCCCGTCCACCGTCACGCGGGTGCGGATGCCGGGCCAGCCGAACGCCTTCAGCAGCGGCTTGGGCAAGGCCAGGCCCGAGGTCTCGACCAGGATGTGGTCGGGCGGGTTGGGGCGGTCGAGCAGGGCCTGCATGGCGGGCAGGAACTCGTCGGCCACGGTGCAGCAGAGGCAGCCATTGGCCAGCTCCACGATGTCCACATCCTCGCAGCCGGGAATGCCGCAGGAGCGCAGCAGGGCGCCGTCGATGCCGAGCGCGCCGAATTCGTTCACCAGCACCGCAACCCGGCGCCCGCCGGCACTCGCCAGCACGTGGCGCACCAGGGTGGTCTTGCCCGCCCCCAAGAAGCCGGTGATCACCGTGCAGGGGATTTTGCTCATGCCGGCAGCCGCCCCAGCACCATGCGGGCGAGCGAGGGCGCCCGTTTGGAGGGCAGCACGGTGCCGGTCGGGTGCGCGGCATAGAGCCGGGCGTAGTCCAGCAAGTCCCCTGCCAGCGCGGGCTGCAGCCGGCCGAGCAGGTAGCTCCATTTGCCCGGCATCGAGATGGCGGCCGCGCAACCGGCGTCGCAGGAGGACAGGCAAGCCACCTGCCGCAGCTCCACGGACGCCGCCGCCGGATGCTCCGCCACCGCGCTGTGCATGATGCGGCCCGGCGGCACGCCGTCTGGGCCGAGTTCCCGCCCGGCGCGGCAGGTGGTGCAAATGTGCAGAATTGGCATCATGAGGCTGCGCGGGCTCCGGCCGAAATCAGCGGGCGCCCATTGCCCCCGGGGTTGGCCCGGCGGGTCGGCCGTGAGGCGGCCGCCAACCCCGGTGCACCCCGCCCGGCGTCGCAATGGTGGCGCTGGCACGCGCGAGCGCCCCAGCGATGGCAGGTCTCCTGGCTCACGGATCGAACGCGGCGACGGCGGCCTTCCCGGGCTGGAACCCAGTGGCATGTGCCGGCGCCGCTCTCCGCTTACAGTTGCGGGGGCAGCCGCGGTGTCGCACCGCGTTCCCTTTTCAGCCTCCGTTTGGAGGCACCATCCGCTCCCGTGTATGACCCGGCGCGTGGCAGGTCAATTAACCTTCGTGCTGGGCGGGGCGCGGTCAGGCAAGAGCCGGCACGCGGAGGCGCTGGTCACGGCGCAGCCGCCGCCCTGGCGCTACGTGGCGACCGCGCAAGCCTTCGACGCCGAAATGGCGGCCCGCATCGCCGCCCACCGGGCGCAGCGCCAGCCGGGCTGGGAGACGGTGGAGGCGCCGGACCACCTCGCCGCCGCCCTGGACACCCCCCTGCCCGTACTGGTGGACTGCCTGACGCTCTGGGTGAGCAACCTGCTGCTGGCCGGGCACGAGCCAGACTGGCCGGCGCTGCAAGCCGCTCTGGCGGCCCGAGACGCTCCCACCGTTCTGGTGTCGAACGAGGTGGGTTTGGGCATCGTGCCCGACAACGCCCTGGCCCGCCGCTTCCGCGACCTGGCAGGTGCGCTGCACCAGGCGGTGGCGGCGCGGGCGGACCGGGTGGTTCTCATGGTTGCCGGGCTGCCGGTGGTGGTGAAATGAACGACCAAAATCATCGCGAAAAGATGATCAAGCGCAAGGCGGTGCAGGACGCCGAGGTCGCCAGCAAGACCATCGCGGAGAAGGGCCTGTTGATGGTCCATACCGGTGCCGGCAAGGACAAGACCACGGCCGCGTTCGGACTCGCGCTGCGCATGCTGGGGCGGGGGCGCTCCGTGGGGGTGGTGCAGTTCATCAAGGGCGCCTGGAGCACGGGGGAACGGGCGGCATTCGAGCGGTTCGGCGCCATGGTGGAGTGGCACACCATGGGCGAAGGCTTCACCTGGGACACGCAGGACCGCGCGCGCGACGTGGCCGCGGCTGAGCGCGCCTGGGCGCAGGCGGTGGCGCTGATGGCACGGCCCGGCCTGGGGCTGCTGGTGCTAGACGAGCTGAGCATCGCGCTGCGCTACGAGTATCTGGCCGAGGATGCGGTGCTGGCGGCGCTGCGGGCGAGGCCGCCGGGCCTGCACGTGGTGGTGACCGGCCGCAACGCCCGCCCGGCGCTGATCGAAGCGGCGGACTTGGTGACCGAAATGGTGGTGGTGAAGCACCATTTCGCCGCCGGGGTGAAGGCGCAGGAAGGGGTGGAGTTCTAATGCGGCCGAGCGCCGCCGTCTGATGGCCGCGCGCGCCATCATGCTGCAAGGCACGGGATCGAGCGTCGGTAAATCCTTGCTCGTCGCCGGGTTGGCGCGGGCGCTGCTTCGGCGCGGCCTCGCCGTGCGGCCGTTCAAGCCGCAGAACATGTCCAACAACGCCGCCGTCACGCCGGAAGGCGGGGAGATCGGCCGCGCCCAAGCCCTGCAAGCCCGCGCCGCCGGCGTGCCTCCAAGCGTGCACATGAACCCCGTGTTGTTGAAGCCGCAAAGCGAGCTGGGCAGCCAGGTGGTGCTGCAAGGCCGCGCCGTCGGCACCGCCCGCGCCCGCGACTACCAGGCGATGAAGCCCACCCTGCTGCCGCACGTGCTCGACAGCTTCAGGCGCCTGCAGGCCGAGGCCGACATCGTGCTGGTGGAGGGCGCCGGCAGCGCCTCCGAAACCAACCTGCGCGCCGGGGACATCGCCAACATGGGGTTCGCCCGTGCCGCGGCCGTGCCGGTGGTGATCGTCGGCGACATCGACCGCGGCGGCGTGATCGCCAGCCTGGTCGGCACCCACGCCGTGCTCGACCCGGCCGACCGCGCCCTGGTGGCCGGGTTCGTCGTCAACCGCATGCGGGGCGACCTCTCGCTGTTCGCCGCGGGAATGCAGAGCATCGCCGCCCATACCGGCTGGGCGCCGCTCGGCCTGGTGCCGTTCTTTGCCGACGCGCATCGCCTGCCCGCCGAAGACGCCGCCGACCTCGCCTTCGCCCGCCGGCCCGGCGCCCCGGTGCGGGTCGCGGTTCCCGCCCTGCCCTGGATCGGCAATTTCGACGACCTCGACCCGCTGGCCGCCGAGCCCATGGTGGGCCTGGGGCTGGTGCGCCGCGGCACGGCGCTGCCGGCGTGCGACCTGGTCATCCTGCCCGGCTCGAAGGCCACGGCCGCCGACCTGGCCGCGCTGCGGGACGAGGGATGGGACATCGACCTGCGCGCCCACCATCGCCGCGGCGGCCGCATCCTTGGGCTCTGCGGCGGCTACCAGATGCTGGGCCGCACACTCTCGGACCCGGACGGTGTGGAGGGCGCTGCCGGCACGGTGCGGGGGCTGGGCTATCTCGCGGTGGACACCGTATTGGGCGGGGACAAGCGCCTGGTCGCGGTGGCGGGCGAATTGGAGGGCGTGCGGTTCGGCGGCTACGAGATGCATGTCGGCCGCACCACCGGCAAGGCGGCCCCGCTGCTACGGATGGATGATGGGCGCAGCGAAGGCGCGATTTCGCCGGACGGCCTGGTGGCGGGCTGCTACGTGCACGGCCTGTTCCACGACGACGCCCAACGCGCCGCCTGGCTGCGCCGGCTGGGAGCGGAGCCAGTACCGCGATCGCATGAGGCGGAGGTGGAAACCGTGCTCGACGGGCTGGCCGCGCATGTGGAATCGCATATGGACGTGACCACGCTCTTGGCCTTGGCGCGCTGAAGCAGAGATGTGGTAAGAAAGATTATGTCCGCAGCACTGAAATACCCGTCTGACCGGATGACGCTGCATGAGTTTCTGGTCTGGGACGCGCCCGGGCCGGAACGCTGGCAACTTGTTGACGGCCAGCCGCAAGCAATGGCTCCCACTGTGCCGAATCACGGTGCTTTGCTCGCTGAGTTGTCCCGCTTGCTCGGCAACCATCTGGCCGAGCGCCAGAGTGCCTGCCGCGTAATCGTAGCCCCAGGAATCGTACCGCGGGTCGGGTCGAACATGAATTTCCGCATTCCAGACCTCGGGATCACCTCCGCCCAGCTATCCGAGACGGCGATGGTTCCAGATCCCGTGCTGCTGATCGAAGTCCTCTCGCCCTCGAACGAGAGGGACACCCGCACGAATGTGTGGGCCTACACCACGATACCAAGCGTGCAGGAGATCCTGCTGGTGCGGGTGTCGCGCGTGGAGGCGGAGCTGCTGCGGCGGGATGCGGATGGCAACTGGCCCGCCAAGCCGCTCGTGCTGCGGCCGGACGACACCCTATCGCTCGAAAGCGTCAGTTTCCGCGCCCCGCTCGCGGCGCTCTACCGCACCACGGGGCTGCCCGAGACCATTTAAGCCCGGCATCCTCGCGTGCCCGCATCGCCATCGCGGCGAAATCCAGATCGGCGCCGCCCCGGGCCACTGTGGCGATGAAGCGGTCCCGCACTAGGGAGGCCATCGGCAGCGGGACGCCCAGCGCCTCACCCGCCGCCAGGAACAGGCTGGTGTCCTTTTGCCCGATCTCCATCGCGCCGCCCGGTGGGGAGAACGCGCGGTCCACGATCAACTTGCCGTAGTTCTTGTGCACGGGCGCCGAGCAGAAGCTGTTGCTCAGCACCTCGAACATCGCCGCCGGAGCCAGGCCGGCGCGCTCGCTGAGGGCAAACACCTCGGCGAACTGCTCGATGGTGGAGAAGATCATGAAGTTGGCCGCAAGCTTCACCAGGTTGGCGTGCCACGGCGTATCCCCTAGCACAAACACGCGCTGGCCCAATTGCTCCAGCGCCGGCATCGCCCGCGCCCGTGCCGCCTCCGGGCCAGCAAGCATCACGTAAAGCTGCCCGGCCTCGATCGAGGGCGGGCGGCCCAGCACGCAGGTGGAGACGTAGGCTTGCCCGCGTTCACCGTGGCGGGCCTCCAGCTCCTGCGCCAACGCCACCGAGATCGTGCTGCAGCAGGCATGCACGGCCTGGCGCGCCAGGCCGTCCGCCACGCCGTCTGCGCCCAGCACCACGCCGCGCACGGCGGCGTCATTGGCCACCATCGTCAGCACCAGGGCGGCGCCGTCGGCCGCCTCTGCCGGCGTGTCGGCCTCGCGGGCGCCGCGCTCCACCAGCGCATCGGCGCGGCCGGGCGAGCGGTTCCAGACCGCCACCTCGTTGCCCGCCTCAAGCAGGCGCATCGCCATCCGCGACCCCATCGGGCCTAGCCCCACCACCGCGATCTTCATACCCGCACTCCATCCATGCCTCGGTGGCTGCCATTCGCGGCGGCCGGAACCGGCGGCAGGTCGATCCAGGACAAATGGCCGCCCTTGCCCGCCCCCGTATCCAGGAACACCGCGCGCCCCCCGGCGCTGCCGACGTGAACGTAGGGGCGGCCATTGGTGCTGCGCCGGTCATGCCCGCAATAGACCGTGACCCCGGAGGGAATGCGGTCCACCCAGCGCAGCACCCGTTCGGGGTAGCCATCGGGTTGCATCCGGCCCGTGGTCTGGCCGAACAGGGCGCGCGACAGCGCGGTGTCCACCCGGCCCAGGCCCGGCGGCGGCGCGTGCTCCAGCATGGCGGTGTGGAACCCGCCGTGCACGAACACCCGGTCGCCATGCACGATCCAAGCGGGGGCGCGGCCGATCGCCTCCAACGCGCGCTCGCGTAGCCGCGGGTGCAGTTGGGTCAGCGTTTCCTCGAGCGCCGGGTCAATCCGCACCGGTAGGCCGCCCAGGGCACGGCCGAGCTTGCGGTCGTGGTTGCCGAGCAGGAAGATACCGCGCCCTTCGTCCACCAGCCGCAACGCCATGTCGAGCGCGCCGGCGCTGTCGGGGCCGCTGTCGGTAAGGTCGCCGAGCTGGACGATGAAGCGGTCGGTTTCGGTGGCGAAGGCGAAGGCACGGGCGTCGCCATGGACGTCGCCCACCACGCGGATGGGCTGCCCCGACGGAATCATCACGCTGCCTCCCGCATGGCCCGGAACGCCGCCAACGCGCGGTCCCTTCCTTCGCCAAGAGCAACCAGCGGGTGCGGGTAGGTCTGCCCGAGCACCACCCCGGCCGCTGCCAGCGCCTCGGGCGGCGCGTCCCACGGGGCGTGGATGAGCTTATCCGGCAGCTTGGCCAACTCGGGCACCCAGCGGCGGACGTAGTTGCCGGCCGGGTCGAACTTCTCGCCCTGGGTTACGGGGTTGAACACGCGGAAGAACGGGGAGTTGTCGGTGCCGCAGCCGGCGATCCACTGCCAGGATTGCGCATTCACGGCCAGATCGCCGTCCACCAGCGTGTCCCAGAACCAGCGTTCGCCGTCGACCCAGGAGACCAGCAGGTGCTTCACCAGGTAGGAGGCGGTGATCATGCGCACCCGGTTGTGCATCCAGCCGATGTGCCAGAGCTGGCGCATGCCCGCGTCCACGATCGGGACGCCGGTGCGGCCCCCCTGCCAGGCGCGCAGGCCAGGCTGGTCGCGGCGCCACTGCAGCCGGCCGAACTCGGGACGCAGGGGGGCGTCAGGGAGGTGGGGGTTGTGCCAGAGCAGGTTGGCGCTGAACTCATGCCAGAGCAGCTCGGCCAAGTAGCGCTCCAACCCCTCGCCCGAGCCCGCTGCCCCCGCCCAGTGCCACAACTGCGCCGGCGACAGCTCGCCCCAGTGCAGATGCGGGGAGAGCATGGAGGTCAGGTCCTCCCCTGGGATGTTGCGGCCCTGATGGTAGGCAGGGAGCTTCTCGCGCATGAAGCGTTGCGCGCGGGCCTGGGCGCCAGCCTCCCCCGGCTGCCAGGTCTCGCGGAAGCCGCCGGCCCAGTCTGGCTTGGTGGGAAGCAAGTGCCAGGCGTCCAGCGCGTCAGATGCGGCCGGGACACCCTGCAGGCGCTTGGGCGCCGGCTCCGGCATCGGCGGCGCCCCCTTGGCGCGGGCGGCGCGGGCGAAGGGGGTGTAGATGCCGTAGGCGCCGCCGGTCTTGGTGCAGATCGAGCCAGGATCGTACATCAGGCTGCTGCGATGCAGGTGCAGCGCCACGCCGTCGGGCAGCGCCTGCGCCACCGCGCGTTCCTGCGCCCGCGCCCAGGGCTCGAC
>CAXTNN010000186.1:0-7021 GCA_964245545.1 uncultured Acetobacteraceae bacterium
GTTCATCCCTCGTTAACTTAACCGTGGCAGGATGGGGGGCATGATCTCGCCATCCAGCCTCTCCGCCTTCTCCGCTGCCAACGGCGTTTCGCCGGCCACCCGGGTCGCCGCCCCCTCGGCCGCTCGGGCACCCAGCGTGGATGCAGTGCAGAAGACGTTGCAAACCGCCCCCCAAGGCAACCCTCCATCGCGCAACGCGCCGCGCGGGTCGCTGCTAGACTTGTCGGTGTAAACCGGTCCCCGATCCTGTAACCGACTTGCACATGGCTGCGATTTTCGCGCCAAGGGCTTGATCCGGGGCGCCATGCGCTTCACGATTTGCCATGGCCGCGTTCGAGCGACGAATTCCAGACGGTGACGACAAGGAGCGCGACGTCTGCTCCTGCTGCGGTTTCGTGGCCTATCAGAACCCAAAAGTCATCGTCGGTTCGGTGGTCGCCGACGAAGGGCAGGTGCTGCTGTGCCGCCGGGCCATCGAGCCACGGTCCGGGTTTTGGACCTTGCCCGCCGGCTACCTTGAACTGGGTGAGACCACCGCCGAGGGCGCCCGCCGCGAAGCGCTGGAAGAGGCGGGCGCGGACATCGCGATCGATGGCGTGTTGGCGCTGTTCGATGTCAGCCGCATCGGCCAGTTCCAAATCATTTACCGCGCCCGCTTTGCCAGCAAAGGCATCACCCCGGGCATCGAGAGTCTGGAGGCGCGCATGTTCTCCTGGGACGAGATTCCGTGGTCCAACCTGGCATTCCCCACTGTCAGGTGGGCGCTGCAGGCCTGGCACCGTGCCGGGCCAGGCGAATTGGGCCCACCCGTCGGCAACCCGCCTGAGGACCAGCGCGGCACCAACCGGATCGACGCGGTGCCCGCGCTATGAGGCGCCTCGTGCTGGTCTCGGCCGCAACGCTGCTGTTGTCCGCGGCAGGCCCGGCGAACTCGTTCCTGACCGTCACGCCCATGCCGGATTTTGGCGGCTCCGCGGCAAGGCCGTCCAAGAAGCCGACGGCGCCGCAGGCGGGAGAGTTCACCGCCGCGCCCACGCCGAACCAGGATGCGTTGCCGCCGACGGGAGAAAAGCAGTCGGAGCAAGCGTCGCTCGCGCCGGGCTTTTTCCAGCGGGGCAACCACAACCAGGGAGATGGCTACTTGCCGTCTTCCTCGTTCCAGTCCGAGGCGAACAGCAAGGCGCGGCCGGGCGCTGGGCTCAATCTCAGCATGCCGCTGCAATAGGGGTTGCTCCGCGCCCTCACGGTTCTCGTGCTTTGCCAATTTGTCGGCGAGTTGATCGCGCGCGGCCTCGGCCTGCCGCTGCCCGGCGCGGTGGTCGGGCTCGCCCTGCTGCTCGTCATCCTGATCGCTCGCAGCGGGCCTGACCCGGCGCTGCGGGACACGTCCAACGGGCTGTTGCGCCACCTGTCGCTGCTGTTCGTACCGGCCGGGGTGGGCATCGTCACGGAGCTGGATGCGCTCGAGCGCAATTGGTTCGCCATCCTGGTGTCCATCGTCGTCTCCACCGCAGCCACCCTGGCGGTCACGGGCTGGATGATGCAGCGTCTGCTCGGACGCGCAGAAGGGGGCGTGGAAGAGTGACCCACGTCGCCCGGCTGTGGGTCTACCTGCAGACCACCCCGCTGCTGGGCCTGGTGGCAACGCTGCTGGCCTGGGAGCTGGCGACGCAGATCAGCCAGATTTGCCGCGGCCACGTGCTGGCCAACCCCATGCTGCTGAGCATCATCATGCTGGCCAGCCTGCTGCTGCTGACCGGCACGCCCTACCGGGTGTATTTCGAGGGCGGGCAATACGTCCAATTCCTGCTCGGCCCGGCGACGGTGGCGCTGGCGGTGCCGATGCATGCCAACCTGCGGCGGATTCGGCGCTCGGCAGCGGCGATCGTGCCGTCGCTGATCGTGGGCTCGACGGTGGGCGCGATCACCGCCATGTTGGTGGCGCGGGCCTTAGGCGCGTCGCGGCCGGTGGTGCTGGCCCTGGCGCCGAAATCGGTGACGACGCCGATCGCCATGGGGGTGGCCGAGCAGATCGGCGCCCCGCCCTCGCTCACGGCGACGTTCGTGCTGATCACGGGGCTGCTGGCGGTGATGATCGGGCCGGTGATGATGCGGCTGACGGGGGTGGCGGATATGCGCGCCCACGGGCTCGCCGGCGGAACGGCCGGGCACGGGCTGGCAACGGCGCGGCTGCTGATGCTGAACGAGACGGCAGGGGCGTTCGGCGGGCTGGCGATCGGGCTGAACGGATTGTTCGTTCCGGTGCTGGTGCCCCTGCTGGCAACCTTTATCTAGCAGGGGCGCACACCCGTCCCGCCTTGCTCCCCAGCCCCGCCCTCGCTACCTCCGCTGCTTCGTAACGGTGAGTGCAATGGAATGGGCCTGTCGCTGAGCAAGGACAAAATCCGCATCCTCCTGCTGGAGGGGATCAACGACAGCGCCGTCGCCCTGCTGCGCGAGGCTGGCTACTCCGCCATCACCCGCTCGCCCAAGGCGCTTGAAGGCGCCGCCCTCACCGACGCCCTGCAAGGCGTGCATATCCTGGGCATCCGCTCCCGCACCGAACTCACCGAGCCGGTGTTTGCGGCGGCGAACCGGCTCATGCTGGTGGGCTGCTTTTCGGTGGGCACCAACCAGGTGGACCTGGCGGCCGCCCGCAAGCGCGGCATTCCCGTGTTCAACGCGCCCTTTTCCAACACCCGCAGCGTGGCCGAGCTCGTCATCGGCGAAATCGTCATGCTGCTCCGGCGCATCACCCCGCGCTCGGCCGCCGCCCATGCCGGCGAATGGGACAAGTCGGCCACCCACAGCTTCGAGGTCCGCGGCAAGACCCTGGGCATCGTGGGTTATGGCTCCATCGGCAGCCAGCTCTCCACCCTGGCCGAGGCGATGGGCATGCGGGTGGTGTATTTCGACGTGGTGGACAAGCTGCGCCACGGCAACACCGAACCCGTGACGTCCCTGCACGAGCTGCTCGCCGCCGCCGACGTGGTGAGCCTGCACGTGCCGGAGACGCCCGCCACCGCGGGGATGATCGGGCGGGAGGAACTGGCGGCGATGAAGCCTGGCGCCTACCTGATCAACAACAGCCGCGGCACCGTGGTGGATCTGCCCGCCCTGCGCGACGCCCTGGCCAGCGGCCACCTGCTTGGGGCGGCGGTGGACGTGTTCCCGGTCGAGCCGAAGGGGACGGCCGAGCCGTTCCGCACGCCGTTGCAGGGCCTGCCCAACGTGATCCTGACTCCGCATATCGGCGGCTCGACGGGGGAGGCGCAGGAGCGGATTGGCGAGGAAGTCGCGCGCAAGCTGATCGACCACAGCGACGCCGGGTCCACGATGGGCGCGGTGAACTTCCCCCAGGTGCAGCTCCCGCCGCGCCCCGCAGCCACCCGCTATGTCCACACCCACCACAACGTGCCCGGCATGCTGGGGCGCATCAACGGGGTGTTTTCCCGCCGGCACATGAACATCACCGGGCAGACCCTGCAGACGGACGGCGAGTTGGGGTACGTGGTCGTAGAGACGCAGAGCGACGCGGGCTGCGAGGAGTGTTTGGCGGAGCTGCGGGCGTTGGAGGGCACTATCCGCACTCGCCTGATCCGGCGAGTTTAGTTCTCAGGGCTTGCACGAGATGCTCATTGTTGCAGGCCAACCGCTTAACCGCGGCCCGACTCCCAAGCGTCACAAACCGAGACTTGACAAACAGGCGAGGCAGCCCACCGCGCAACTCTCGGGGCGGACTGCGCTTTAGGTGCGATGACCCGGGACGATGGACCGAAGGGGCGCACCATGAACGTACAGCACCGTCTGGATGAGGCAGCCGTCGACCGCTGGATAGAGCGTTCGCTGCGGGAGCGCTACGCAGCAGCCTTGCGCGAACCTGTGCCTGAGGCGCTGCTGAAGCTGCTGAAGTCTGACTCGGCGGGGAGCTAAAACAGCCCCGTTACCTGGCCATCCGGCCCGAGGCCGATGCGTTCGGCTGCTGGGTGGCGGGGCAGGCCGGGCATCGTCATGATTTCCCCGCAGATCGCTACCACGAACCCGGCGCCGGCGGACAGCCGCACCTCGCGCACCGGCACCAGGTGGCCGCTGGGCGCGCCCAGGGCCGCCGGGTCGGTGCTGAAGCTGTATTGGGTCTTGGCGATGCAGACCGGCAGGGTGCCATGCCCGGCCGCCTCCCACTGCGCCAGGCGCTTGGCGGCGGCCAGCGGCAGCGTGGCGTCGGCCGCGCCGTAGATCTCGCGGGCGATCGTGCGGATCTTGTCCGCCAGGCCCATTGCGTCCGGGTAAAGCGGCCGATACGCCCCCTGCCCCGCAGCCAGCCGGGCCAGGACTGCTTCGGCCAGGCCCGCCGCGCCGGCCGAGCCATCCGCCCAATGCGAGCACACCACCACCTCGGTGCCGGGCAGACCCTGGCGGACGGCGTGATATTCCGCCGCCGTGTCCCCGGTGAAGGCGTTGAGCGCAACCAGCACGGGGAGGCCGAACTTGGCCATATTGGCGGCGTGGCGCTGCAGGTTCGGCAACCCGCGGATGACCGCTGCCACGTCCTCCCGCGCCAAATCCGCCCGGGCAACGCCGCCATGCATCTTGAGCGCCCGCACGGTGGCCACCACCACACAGCAGGCGGGCTGCAGACCAGCGCTGCGGCATTTGATGTCGAGGAACTTCTCCCCGCCAAGGTCAGCGCCGAAGCCCGCCTCGGTCACCACGATGTCGGCCAGTTGCAGCCCCAGCCGAGTTGCCACCACCGAGTTGCAGCCATGGGCGATGTTGGCGAACGGGCCGCCATGCACCAGCGCCGGCGTGCCTTCCAGGGTTTGCACCAGGTTGGGCTGCAGGGCGTCGCGCAGCAGGGCGGCCATGGCACCATCGGCGCCCAAGTCGCGCGCAGTGACCGGGCCCGCTGCGCCGGGCGCCACCACCATGCGGCCGAGCCGGTCCTGCAGGTCCGCCAGGTCGCGCGCCAGGCAGAACACGGCCATCACCTCGGAGGCGACGGTGATGTCGAACGCGTCCTCGCGCGGGCGGCCATTGCCGGGCCCGCCCAAGCCCTGCACCAGGTTGCGCAGCACGCGGTCGTTCATGTCGATGGCTCGGCGCCAGCTCACCCGCGCCGTGTCGATGCCCAGCCCGTTGCCCCAATGGACGTGGTTGTCCAACATGGCGGCGAGCAGGTTGTTGGCGCTGGTGATGGCGTGGAAGTCGCCGGTGAAGTGCAGGTTGATCTGCTCCATCGGCACCACCTGGGCCATGCCGCCACCCGTGGCCCCGCCCTTGCTGCCGAAGCAGGGACCGAGCGAGGGCTCGCGCAGGCAGATCGCCACCCGCCGCCCGGCCCGGCGCAGCGCGTCTCCCAGGCCGATCGTGGTGGTGGTCTTGCCCTCGCCGGCCGGAGTGGGGCTGATGCCGGTGACCAGCACCAGCGCGCCACTGGGGCTGCCCTCCGCCTGGCGGATCGCCTCGAAGCTGACCTTGGCCTTGTGGCGCCCGTAAGGCAGCAGGTCGGCCTCGGCCAGGCCAAGCGCCGCGCCCACCTCGGCGATCGGGCGCAGGGCCGTGGCGTCGGCGATTTCGATGTCGGTGCGCATCAGGCGGCTTGCGGCAGGGCAATGCCCATCGCCGCCAGCGCCCGGCTCATGGCAGCGACGGCGCCGGCAATGTCTTCCGGCGTGAGTGCGCCGATGCAGCCGACCCGGAACGAGGGCTGCTCGGTGTCATAGAAGTTGCTGATGAGGTAACCCTGCTGCTTCAGCGCATCGACAAAGCCCTGCAGCGACCAGGCCGCGTGGTCGGGGGCATGCACGTTGACGACGATGGGACCCTGCATGGCGGCGGGCAGGTAGGGGCGCAGGCCGATCTGCTGCACGCCGCGGCACAGCGCCCGCATGTTGGCGGTGTAGCGCGCAAGCCGGGCGGCGCGGCCGCCTTCTGCCTCCAGCAGGTCGAGCGCGGTGGCGAGGGCGGCGATGGCTTGCGCGGGGGGCGTGAAGCGGAACGTGCCCCAGCCAGCCCGCAGCGCGTGCCCGTAGATGTCCGCCAGGTCGAACGACCAGCTTTGCGCGTGGCCCGCGCAGGCCTCGAGCCGGTCGCAGGGCGAGATGGCGAAAGCCAGGCCCGGCAAGCCTTCCAGACACTTGTTGCCGGTAAAGATGACGGCATCCACCATAGGCAGGTCGCGCAGGGTGAGCGGCAGGGCGCCAAACGCTGAGACCGCGTCAATGATGACCCGGCGCCCTGCCCGGGCGGCCGCCGCAGCCAAGGCGGGCACGTCGTGGATGATGCCGGTGCTGGTCTCGCTGTAGACGAGCAAAGCGTGGCTGATGGCCGGGTCGGCGCCCAATGCGGCCTCCAGCGCCGCCGGGTCTGCCCGGCTGCCGTCCGGCACGTCAAGGGTGGTGACCGGCACCCCTGCGCCATGGGCCAGCCGGGCGGCGCGGCCGGCATAGGCGCCCGTGGCCGGCACCAGCACGCCGGCGCCCGCGGGGACAAAGGTGCGCAAGGCGGCCTCGACCACGAAGTGGCCGCAGCCTTGCAGGGGCAGGGTGGCATGCAGGCCCGGCTCGGTTCCGGCCACGGCCAGCAGGCGCAGGCGGATGTCCTGGTAGATGCGGCGGAAATCGTTGTCCCAGGGGGCAAAGTCCTCCGCGGCGGCGGCGCGCACGGCGTGGTGGGTGGTGACCGGTCCCGGGATGAGCAGCTTCATGATGGAATTGTCCCCCCGAGTCCGGCGGCCGCGTTGGAGCCATTGCACCTAGCCTCTCTCCATCCACTCGGCTAGCGTCTTCGGCATGGCATTGCCCTTCACGCTTCCCGATTGGGCGCCCCCCTGGGCTGGTTTCGTCATCCTCAGCGTCGCGGTGCTGTTCGTGTTGGCATTCCTGCTGATGCCGTTCAGCGTGTTCGGCCTGAAAGGACGGCTGGACGGGGTGGAGGCGCGGCTGGACGACATCCAGAATGACATTCGCGAGCTGGCGCTGCGCCTGCCCGATGCCCGCCGGGTGGAATACGATCCCGAGCC
>CAXTNN010000187.1:0-889 GCA_964245545.1 uncultured Acetobacteraceae bacterium
CCCTGGGGGGGATACGACACGGACGGCCGCACCGATATCGGCTGGGGGGATACGCGGCGCCTGCGCCTGGTGAGGAAGCGGCTGCAGCTTGCGCGGGTGCGCGGCCAGGTGGGCCAGGGCGCGGGGGAACAGGGCGCGGCGGCGGCCCGGCTGGACGGAGCGCTGGCGGCGGTGGACGCGCAATTGGCCGCGGCCCCGGCTGGCCCCGATCCGGGGGAAGTGGCCGAGTTCGCCGCCGCGCTGGTCGGCCAGCGTGACGCGGCCCTGGTGAGCACCGCCCCCATGCTGGCGCTGCTGGACGCGGAGATCGCCGCCGCCGCCGACCCCTTCCCGCTCGCCGTGGCCCGGGCCGGGCTGGCCAGCCACGGGCTGTCGCTGGCGCACACCCATGTCCGCCTGAACTCGGCCCAGTTGCACAACGCCGCGCGCGTGCGGCTCGGCCTGGCGGATCCGCCGGCCGACGCCAGCCGCCGCCGCGTGCTGCTGACCGAAATTGGCGAGGCGCTGGATGCGGTGCAGCCGGAGCCGGTCGACTTCGGCGCGCTGCTGGCCGAGCAAGCCTCCGCCGTGCGGCTGATGATGGCGGTGGCGCAGATCACCAAGCATATCGACGCGGATGCGCCGGTCCGCTTCCTGATCGCCGAAACGGAAAGCGGCTACACGTTGCTGACCGCGCTTTGGCTCGCCCGGCTGTTCGGCATCGAGCGCCGGGTCGAAATCAGCCCGCTGTTCGAGACCGCCGAGGCGCTGGAGCAGGGCGCGCGGGTGATGGCGGAGGCGCTGCGCTCGCCGCATTGGTGCGACTACCTGCGGGCCACCGGGCGCATGTGCCTGCAATTCGGCTACTCGGATAGCGGGCGCTATGTGGGCCAATTGGCCGCCTCCTACC
>CAXTNN010000187.1:899-6995 GCA_964245545.1 uncultured Acetobacteraceae bacterium
GCGCCTTGCCGAAGCGCTCACTCGGCATGGACTCGGCGGGATCGAGGTCGTGCTGTTCGACACCCATGGCGAAAGCATCGGCCGCGGCGCCCATCCCGGCTCGCTGGCGGACCGGCTGAAATACCTGTCGCCGACCGCCAGCCGCCAGGCGTTTGCCGCCGCCGGCATCCCGATCCGCGAGGAAAGCGCCTTCCAGGGTGGCGACGGCTACCTGTTCTTCGGCACCCCGGTGCTAGCGGAAGCGACCGTGGCCCGCATCGCCGAGCACGCCTTCGCCGCCCTGCCGCAGGGTGCCGACCCGATCTATGACGAGCCCGATTTCGCCGCCGACTTCTTCACCACCATCGACCGCGGCATGCACGACCTGGTGGAGGATCCGGGCTACGCCGCGCTGCTGGGCGCTTTCGGCCCGGCCTTGCTCGACCCGACCGGGTCCCGCCCCTCCGCCCGCCAGTCCGACGCGGGGGGGCCCGCCACCATCCGCCACCCGCGCGAGCTGCGCGCCATCCCCAACAACGCCATCCTGCAGCAGCTCGGCTGGTGCGCGAACACGCTGCACGGGCTGGGCGCGGCGGCGGCCCGCCACCCGGAAAGCTTCGCGCCGCTGCGCGAGACCAGCCCGCGTTTCCGCCGCGCCACCGACTTCGCCGAGCATGCGCTGGCCCATTCCGATCTCGACGTGCTGCATGCCGTAGTGGCCTTGGTGGACCCCAGCGCCTGGCTCGACCGGGTTCCTCACGCCACCGTGCCGGGCCGGGGCGCCGCGCTGATGGCGGTGGCGCGCGCTTTGGAACGGCTCGGCCTCTGGCAGCCGTTGATGGCGATGGCCTTGCGTATCCAAATGGACTACCTGGCCTTGGCCGAGGTGTGGCCGCAACGCCCCCGCATGGACAATGCCGAGGTTCTGCTGCACGCGCTCCGCTTGGCGGCCATCCAGCGCATCTGGCTGCTTGGCACCGCCATTCCGGAGTTCTCGCCGCGACACGGCGTCACCCGCGCGGCGCTGGAGGACCGGTTGTTGCGCCTGGACGTTCCGGCCTGTCTGGCGCTGGTGGCGGAAATCTTCCCCAACCGTCCTGACCCGGCTGCGGGGCGCGACTATGCCGAGCCGCCGGGCCGGCGCAACGCCCTCTCCTACGACCGTGAGCACGCGGAGATCTTCGAGCCGATCCGCCGCTTGTTCGCGACCGTGCGCGAGATCGGCACCGCAATCACCCACAACGTGGGTGCGTTCGGGTAACCTATTAGCTTTTCAGTGACGAGTGTGTGGGATGCTGTCCGCGATTAACCAGGATGCATCCCATGGCAGACCCCATCCCGCAGGATCGCGAATACGAGCTGCTCTCCTTTCGGGTTGGGGACCAGGAATTCTGTATCGATATCATGTCGGTGCGTGAAATCCGCGGCTGGACGCCGACGACGCCGCTGCCGCACGCCCCGTCGTTCATCCGCGGCGTGGTGAACCTGCGCGGCGTGGCCATCCCGGTGATCGACCTCAACGAGCGGCTCGGCCTCGACATCTCCGAGCCGGGGCCGCAGCACGTCATCATCGTGGTCCATGTCGGCAGCGAGGTAGCCGGCCTGCTGGTCAATGGCGTGTCGGACATCATCACCGCGAAGGACACGATGATCCAGCCGATCCCGCCCGTCGCGTCGGGGCGCACCCGCAACTACGTCCAGGGCCTGCTGACGGTTGATAGCCGCATGGTAAGCCTGCTCCGCACCAACCAGCTCCTCTCGGATACGACGGCGCTGGCGGCTTAGGGCAGTCCTAATTGGGAAGCGTTACTCCAGCCGCACATTCCAAAACACCGGCACACTCCCTTCCAGCACGCCCTGCACCCGCTTGCTGAACGCGGTGAACGGCAGTTCTTGTCCCAGCGGCACGTAGGGCACGTCGGCAAACGCCTGCAATTGCATCTTGGTGGCAATCGCCTTCTGCGCTTGGAGGTCGGGCGCGGTGAACCATTGCGCCCGCAGGCTTTCCAGCTCGGGGCTGGTCGGCCAGCCGGGTGCCGCGCTCTTGCCGTTGGCGCGCAGGAACACGTGGCCGGCCGGCGTGAACTGGTCGAGGCCGCTCCAATAGGTGTGGAACACGCTCCAGCCGCCCGCGTCCACCGGGTCCATTTTCGCCCGGCGCTGCACCAGCGTGCCCCAGTCGCTCACCTGGTAGTCCACGTTCAGCCCAAGCCGCTTCAGCAGGTCCTGCCCCACGTCCGACAGCGCCTTGGAGGAGGGGATGTCGCTCGCCCCCAGCACCACCACCCGCTCGCCCCGGTAGCCGCTCGCCGCCACGGCCTGGCGCAGCTTGGCCATGTCGCGCGGCCCGGTCAGCACCTCCATGCCTGCCTCCGACGCCAGCGGCGTGCCTGGACAGAATATCCCCACGCCATCACGCCAGTTCGCCGGGTCCCCCGCGACGGCCTGCATGAAATCGGACTGCACCACGGCGGCTAGAACCACCCGGCGCAACGCCGGGTTGTCGAAGGGCGGCTGCAGATGGTTCATCCGCAGCGTGCCGATCAGCCCGGTCGGATCGTTGTGCCGGGTCACCACGCCCCCCGATGCGGCCTGCAGCGCCGGCACCAGGTCGGCGTCCGGCACCCACCACCAGTCGACTTCGCCGCGGGTGAGGGCGGCAAAAGCGGTGCTGCTGTCTGGGATGATGTGCCACTCGACCCGGTCAAGATGAACCACCTTGGGCCCGGAGGTCCACTCCGCCGCGCCGTCGTCCCGCGGCACGTAGCCGTCGAACTTCTCGTAGACCAGCAGCGAACCAGGCACCCGCTCATCCGCTTTGAAGCGGAACGGGCCCGATCCGACCATTTCGGTCACCTGCTTAAATGGGTCGGTGAGTGCCAGCCGCTCCGGCATGATGGCGCAGACGGAAGGTGGCGCTTTGCCCAGCGCGTCCGGCAGCAACGGAAAGGGCGCTTTGAGCCGAAAGACGATTGTGCGGTCATCCGGAGCCGCAACCTCGTCTGTGGCCGCCATCAGCGCCTGGCCGAACGCGTCGCGCGCACCCCAACGCTTGATGCTGGCCACACAGTCCCGCGCCAGCACGGGCGAGCCGTCGTGGAACCGTAAGCCAGGGCGCAGGGTGATGCGCCAGCGCTTGCCATCCTCTTCCGCCACCGCGCCCGCGGCCATCTGCGGCGAACTGGCGTAGTGCCCGTTCATACCGAACAGCGTGTCGAACACCATGAAGGCATGGTCACGGGTCGGGTAGGTGGTGGTCCAAATCGGGTCGAGCACGGCGACGTCGGTTTGCGGCACGAAGCGGAGCACGTTAGCGGCGGCCCCGCGTGCCAGCATGGGGGCCGCCAGGGCGCCCGCGGCGGCGGTGACAAAGCGGCGGCGATTGAGCATGGCGGCAGCCTCCTGCATAGATGGCCAGCCTGCATGGCTTCGCCGGCCAACGGAAGCACCACGCTTGAGCCCCATCGCGACTGGTGACAGACTCTAGCCCATGCCTGCGGCGGGGAGGACCAGCCATGCCTGATCGACGTATCGCTTTGCTGGCAGGCGCGCTGATGCCGTTGCTCGTGTTCGCGG
Source organism: uncultured Acetobacteraceae bacterium (assembly GCA_964245545.1). Classification (GTDB taxonomy): domain Bacteria; phylum Pseudomonadota; class Alphaproteobacteria; order Acetobacterales; family Acetobacteraceae; genus LMUY01. Next base: position 4,455 of record CAXTNN010000187.1, read on the forward strand.
GTTCAGCCGCGGCGCAGCGTTTGGGTTCGCAGCATTGGGGCACCGTGTGGGCCGGCGCTGACCAGGGCCCATACCCGACCGGGCACCCGGTGGCCGAGCCGGTGCTGGACTTTGCCTTCCCCCGTGCCGAGAGCGGCGCGCATGACCAGACGTTCCGGCTCATCATAAAGCCCGACCTATTTGGCCGGCAGATGCGGTTCCGCTTCTCCAACGCGTTCGGCAAGCAGCCGGTGACGTTTGATACCGCGTTTGCAGGCCTGCAATTGAGCGGCGCAGCCGTCGTGCCCGGCACCAATCGGCCGCTGCTGTTCTCCGGCAAGCCCAGCGTGACGGTTCAGCCGGGGGCGCAGGTCTGGTCCGACGCGGTGCTGCTGCCGTACGTGCACGACCCGGCGTCAGCCGAACTGGCCGGGCGCAAGCTTGCCATCACCTTCCACGTGGCGGGCGATAGCGGCCCGATGACCTGGCACGCAATGGCGCTCACCACCTCCTACGTGACCGCTCCCAGCGCCGGAGCAATCGGCGATTTGGACGATGACAGCGCATTCCCATACAGCACCACCTCCTGGTTCTTCCTGGACGCCGCCGATGCCGCAACCCCGCCCGACACCCATGTGATCGTCTGCGTCGGCGACAGCATTACCGACGGCAACGGCACCACGCTCAACGGCGACGACCGTTGGACGGACGTGCTCTCACGCCGCCTCCACGCCGATGGCCAGCACGTGGCGGTGGTGAACGAGGGGATCGCCGGCAACGAAATCCTCCAGCCGGCAGAGTATGACGCGGCCAAGCCGGTCGATGGCGGCCCGTCCCTGGCCGCCCGGTTGGACGGCGACGTGTTGGGGTTGTCAGGCGTGACCGACGTGATCCTGTTCGAGGGCATCAACGATCTCGCCGACGGCGCCGCCCCCACGGCCGTTGCGGACGGGTTGCATGCCTCGGTGAACCGCATCCGCGCCAAATTCAAGGGCGTGAAGGTGCTCGGCGGGACTGTCACCAGCGCCCGTGGCAGCCCTTATCCGACCTACGGCACCGCGGGAACGGACGCGCGCCGGCATCAGCTCAACGACGCATTGGAGAAGCCCGGCCTGTTTGATGCGGTGATCGACTTTGATGCCGCCACCATCGACCCGCAAACCGGCGAGTTGCGGGCCGATTTCGACCCGAGTTCCAGCGGTGGACCCGGCGACAAGCTGCACCCCAACCGCGCCGGCGCCCTTGCCATGGGAGGAGCGGTGGATTTGCGGGCTTTGGTGCCCCCACCACCGCGGCCGCGGCCGCGGCCCCGCCCCGTAGCACCGCCCGAAACCACGGACGCATCTCCGCCGGCGGTCACGCAATGAGCGCGTATCGTGATTATGTCGGCCGCTCTGAGACCAAAACCGACCAGGTGACGCCCCTGCTTGCCCGTGGCTTGGCAGCGACGCTGGACGTGCCGCCACCGGGCGAGTTCCTGCCGCCGCTGTGGCACTGGGGGCTGTTCGCCGAATGGGCGCCCACCAGCCACTTGGGGCCGGACGGGCATCCGCACCGGGGCGGTTTCCTGCCGCCAATTCATGACCTGCCGCGCCGCATGTGGGCTGGCGGCCGGCTCCATTTCCACGCCCCGCTACGTATCGGGCAGGCGGCGATGCGCACGAGCACCATCCTCTCGGTGGAGGAAAAGCTTGGCAGCACGGGGCGGCTGGTGTTCGTCACCGTCCGCCACGAGATCGCGGGCGAAGCCGGCCTGGCTGTGACGGAGGAGCAGGACCTCGTCTTCCGCAGCATGGAGGGGGAGGCGGTCAAGCCCGGCGAGGCGGCGCCTCCGGTTTCGCTGGCGGCGGCGCGTGAGGTCCGTCCGGATGCGGTGCTGCTGTTCCGCTACTCCGCGCTGACCGGCAATGGCCACCGTATCCACTATGACGCCGATTACGTCCGCGGCGAGGAGGGCTATCCCGGCCTGGTGGTGCACGGCCCGTTGCAGGCGACTTGGATGGCGGGATTGGCGGCCGAACTCGGCCCACTGCGGCGATTTAGCTTCCGCGGTCGCCGCCCGGCCTTCGCCGACGCCCCGCTGCAGATCGAGGCGTGGCAAACCGGCGGCGGCTTGCGGCTGCGCACCCGGGACGCAAGCGGCGCCATCTGCATGACGGGGGAGGCGGGGTGAGCCTTTCTTTCCTTACCGAGCCCGATCCACCCCGCGCCGCCCTGTTGCCGGTGGCGCCGGGGGTCAGCCGCCTGGTGGCCGCCAATCCCGGCCGCATGACCTATCATGGCACCAACACCTACCTGCTGGAGGGCGCGGGTGGAGTGGTGGTGCTGGACCCTGGCCCGGATGATGCCAGCCATGTCGACGCCATCCTCCGCCTGGCACCAGCCCCGGTCCGGCAGATTTTGCTAACGCACACCCATGCCGACCACCTGGGCGCCGTCGCGATGCTGCGGCAGGCGACGGGAGCGCCCGTTGCGGCCTGGCACGCCAGCGCCGACCCGGCCTTCACGCCCGACCAGCCGCTTGCCGATGGCGACGAGGTGGCCGGGCTGGCGGCGCTGTTC
>CAXTNN010000188.1:0-6967 GCA_964245545.1 uncultured Acetobacteraceae bacterium
GCGGGGGTGCACCCCGTGTACAAGCGCATCGACACCTGCGCTGGCGAGTTCGCCTCCGCCACGCCCTACATGTATTCCACCTACGAGGGCGGCTTCGGCACCCCCGCGTGCGAGGCTGACCCAACCGAGCGCCAAAAGGTCGTCATCCTCGGCGGCGGCCCCAACCGGATCGGCCAGGGGATCGAGTTCGACTATTGCTGTGTCCACGCCGCCTATGCGCTGCGCGAGGCCGGGTTCGAGACGGTCATGGTCAACTGCAACCCGGAGACCGTCTCCACCGACTACGACACCTCGGACCGGCTCTATTTCGAGCCGCTCACCGCCGAGGACGTGATCGCCCTGGTGCGGCGCGAGCAGAGCCGGGGGACGGTGCTGGGCTGCATCGTGCAATATGGCGGGCAGACGCCGCTGAAGCTCAGCCAGGCGCTCACCGCCGCCGCCATCCCCATTCTCGGCACCTCCGCCGACGCCATCGACACGGCGGAGGACCGCGAGCGCTTCCAGGCGCTGCTGCACAGCCTCGGCCTGCTGCAGCCGCCCAATGGCATCGCCCGCACCGCCGAGGAGGCGGAGGCGATCGCGGCCGGCGTCGGCTATCCCGTGGTGCTGCGCCCTTCCTACGTGCTGGGCGGGCGCGGCATGGAGATCGTGCACGAGCGCGCCGGGCTGCAGCGCTACATCCGCGAGGCGGTGCGCGTTTCGGGCGACAACCCCGTGCTGGTGGACCGCTACCTCAGCGACGCCATCGAGGTGGATGTCGACTGCATCGCCGACGGCCAGACCGTCTATGTCGCCGGGGTGATGGAGCATATCGAGGAGGCCGGCATCCATTCGGGGGACAGCGCCTGCGCGCTGCCGCCCTACACGCTGTCCCCGGCCATTGTCACCGAGCTGAAAAGCCAGACCGAGGCGATGGCCAAGGCGCTGGGCGTGGTCGGGCTGATGAACGTGCAATACGCGATCAAGGACGGCGACATCTACGTGCTGGAGGTGAACCCGCGCGCCAGCCGCACCGTGCCGTTCGTGGCCAAAGCGACGGGGGTGGCGATCGCCAAGATCGGCGCCCAGGTCATGGCGGGGGCCAAGCTCGCCGCGTTCAAGCTGGACGACCAGGCGATCGCGCAGCACGTGGCGGTGAAGGAAGCGGTGTTCCCGTTCGCCCGCTTCCCCAACGTGGACACCATCCTGGGGCCGGAGATGAAGTCCACCGGCGAGGTGATGGGGCTCGATTCCTCGTTCGAGCGCGCGTTTGCCAAGGCCCAATTGGGCGCGGGGGTGAAGCTGCCGCTGGCCGGCACCGTGTTCCTCTCGGTGCGGGACGCCGACAAGCCCGGCCTGGTGCAGATGGCCCGGCGCCTGATCGACATGGGGTTCCAGATCGCCGCCACGGCCGGCACGGCGCGGCGGATCGGCGAGGCCGGGCTGCCGGTGCGGCGCATGAGCAAGGTGTTGGAGGGCCGCCCGCACTGCGTGGACGCGATCCGCTCCGGCGAGATCCAACTGGTGATCAACACCGCCTCCGGCGCGCAATCCTTGGCGGACAGCTTCGACATTCGTCGCTCCGCCCTCACCCATGCCGTGCCGCACTACACCACCATCGCCGGCGCGCGGGCGGCGGTGCATGCCATAGCAGCCCTGAAGGCCGGGACGCTTGAAGTCGCCCCGCTTCAGTCCTACTTTCGCGGATCGTTCTGACGCCGCGGTGGGCACGGAGACCTCCGCGGTGACACTGCGTCGTCCACGCCCACGCTCAGGAATCGCGTATCTTGCAGAAATTCCCGATGACAGCTCCCGGCCTGGTCCGCCTCGAGGATGAACTGCGGACCCTCAAGAGCCAAGAACGTCCGGCCGTCATCCGCGCCATCGCGGAGGCACGCAGCCATGGCGACTTGAGCGAGAACGCCGAGTATCACGCCGCCCGCGAGCGTCAGTCCTTCATCGAGGGGCGCATCCTGGAGCTGGAGGAAATCATCTCCGGGGCCGAGGTGATCGACCCGGCGAGCTTGTCGGGGGACCGGGTGAAGTTCGGCGCCAGCGTGCGGCTGGTGGACGAGGAAACCGAGAAGGAAGCGACCTACCAGATCGTCGGCATGCACGAGGCCGACATCAAGCAAGCGCGGCTGTCGATCTCGTCGCCGCTGGCCAAGGCGCTGATCAACAAGAAGGTCGGCGAGACGGTGAGCGTGCCCGCGCCGGGCGGGGACCGCACGTATGAGATCCTCTCGGTGAGCTTCAGGTGACGGCCTGCGGCTATCCCAGCGTTTTGGCGAAGTGATCCCGCGATGCTCAGCCGGCGTGGCGGGCCTGCGTGGATGGCCGGGTCAAGCCCGGCCATAACGTGAGAGTCGACGTTTTCGGCATCTCGCCAGAGCCGCAGACCTAACCCCGGGTTACCAGTTCGCCAGCAAGGTCGGCCCATTCGTCCGCCAGCGGCCTGTCCGGCATGGCGCGTCCGGCTTGCTGATACCAACTGCGTGCATTGGCCACGTCGCCCTCCTGCCGGTGCAGATGAGCGTGCACGAGGTCGCAATCCGGGTCGCCCTCGTTCTGTTGCACGCAAGCGTGCGCCCGGTTCCAATCGCCCTTCCGTGCCCACCAGAGCCCCTGCAACGCCAAACCTGCCCCCTCGGGCGGGGCTGCGTGTGTGAGGCTGGTGTTGAACGTGTCCATCGTCATCATCATGCCACCTCTGCATACTCGATAGCACACGATATATCTTAGTTAGGTCTCATTCAAGCCTCGCTTGTGAAAACCTTCGTGTTGCCCTGGTGACGCGATAGAACCGCCGCATGATCACCCTGACCGACGTGCAAGCCGCCGCCGACCGTATCGCCGGGCGCGTCCTCCGCACGCCCTCGCTGTATTCCGACGCCGTGAGCCGCTCCACCGGCGCCCATGTCACGCTGAAGCTGGAAAACCTGCAGGCGATCGGCTCCTTCAAGGAGCGCGGCGCCGCCAACAAGCTGGCTTTGCTCAGCCCGGAGGAGCGCCGGGCCGGGGTGATCGCCATGTCGGCTGGCAACCATGCGCAGGCGGTGGCGCGCCACGCCGCGTTGGCGGGGATCGCGGCGACGATCGTGATGCCGCAATTCACCCCCGCGACCAAAGTCTCCCGCACGGCGGGGTGGGGCGCGCGGGTGGTGCTGCATGGCGAGAGCCTGGTCGAGGCCACGTTGCACGCGCGCCGCCTGTCCGCCGAGCAGGGCCTTGTGTTCGTCCATCCCTATGACGACCCGGCGGTGATGGCTGGCCAAGGCACGCTGGCGCTGGAATTGCTGGAGGACGCGGGCGAGCTGGACGCGCTGCTGGTGCCCGTCGGCGGCGGCGGGATGATCGCGGGCTGCGCCGCCGCGGCCGCCGGGCTGCGCCCCGGGCTCGAGGTGATCGGCGTGGAGGTGGCCGGCTATGCCTCGCTCGGGCAAACCCTGGCGGGGCAAACCCCGCAGGTGGGCGGCCCCACCATCGCCGAGGGCATTGCCGTGCGCGACATCGGCGTGGCGCCGTTAGAGGTGATCCGCGCCCATGTGGCGGACGTGATCGCCGTGCCGGAGCGGGTGGTGGAGGACGCGATTGCGCTGCTGGCCGAGGGCGCCAAGCTGGTGGCGGAGGGTGCCGGCGCGGTGGGGGTGGCGGCGCTGCTGGCGTTCCCGGAGCGGTTCCGCGGGCGCCGGGTAGCGACGGTGGTGTGCGGCGGCAACATTGACGCGCGGATTCTGGCCAACGTGCTGCTGCGCGGGTTGCTGCGGGATGGGCGGCTGCTGCGCCTGGTGCTGGAGATCCCCGACCGGCCCGGCGTGCTGGCCGACATCGCCACGCGCATTGCCGGCTGCGGCGGCAACGTGATCGAGGTGACGCACCAGCGGCTGTTCGCGGCGCCGTCGGTGCAGACGGCGGAGCTGGAGGTGATGGTGGAGGCGCGCGACCCGATCCATGCGGGGGAGATCACCGCGGCGCTGGAGGCGTGTTATGGGGTTCGGCGCCGCTAGGATAATTGTAGCACCTTAATTGAAACCACTCTTTTGTGGACGAGCATCACGGTCGAGAACCTGAGGTCTGTGGCGGCTGGATACGCATGGATCGCACCACGAATGTAAAATCTTGTTCATCGTGCGATACTGTGGCGGGCGTGGAGACTAGCGTTAACGTCATGAGACTGTCGGGCTCAATCCCATTGGGATTGTTCGGATTTCTGAAAATAGTTCCAGTCACAATCTCTATCCTATCGTTTTCACTTCTGATGCATGACAACGCACGGTGCCCAAGAAGTGTCATTCTGAGGGCTGTCGGCGCAGCACTATTGCAAAAACGACTTAACAGTTCAGCATCTGTTGATGGTACTCGCTCGTCACCTGAAGCCGACCTGATCTCAACGACGTTGGCGCTATAAAATACCTCAATTTCTCTTCTCGACGCAGGGTTTTGCCCAGTGATTCCAGACCCATTTTCATTGCATGATAACGGCTTCACAAAGTAAAAGGTTGACCCATTGTCGGCTCCAATCCAAGTAGATGCCTTAGGACACCAGAATAGACCCTTAGGTAATTCGAATATCAGGCCGTAACCTGCGACAGTTATCGGACTTTGGGCAGTAACCGGACGGTAAGCTGTGGCTTGGCACTGCGCACTTATCGGCCAAACTCCTAACAGAAACGTAAGTGTATGTTTTACAATCTTGTGCAACATTTGCTAATGCCCGTTGATCCAGTTTGTTTCTCTCGTAGGTATAGAGTTTATGATACTAACTAGAGAGTTCTCCCAATTTGCGTTGACAGTGTTATACGTGTGCCAACCAGGCACAGGCGCTCCATTGAGAACTCCTTCAAGTCGTTGCGCAAAATCTTGCGGGCTTGTGGCTCCTGCGATTTGGTTCCCATATAAGGAGTTAAAGTAGCTTATTGCCGAAGATAGTGATGTGAACGAGATATTATTTCCACCGGCCTGGGTGAGGCCGAAAGGATTGTTTAAGGCGGTGTTATGGGGATCTAAATAACCATTTTCGAAGGCCGATAATCCTAGAAGGTAGCTTGAAGGCGCTCCCAACTGGCCAGCCAACTGCGTAAGAGGTGAGTCGAGCGCTGTAAAAAATGCGTCTTGCTGAGGTGTGTTGTAGGTAGCTGCAGCAGCTGGTGATATGATAAATTTGAGCAGTTGGGTTCCCAAAGACCCAAGCGTCACGTTAGCATAAATGGCTTCTATATTACTTGTGATGCCCTGATGGCTTGCACCAGACGCTAGGACACTCTCTTGAGCAACTATCGTGCACTAGTCGGCGAACTGCCTACAACGGTTATATAGTCATTTATAACGCTTGAAGAAGCTTGACTCGAATACGCTAGGCCGCTCGTGACTCCTGCTAGTGTCCCACCAGAGCCAAGGACAGATTGTTCTGTAGCGAGCCAATTCGGGTCAGCTGATCCGCCCAAGATGGAACTCCAAATGTTAGAAATATCAGCTGCAGCCTCCGCCGAAGATGCGATGTTCTCTCCCTCTGTCTGAAGCGTAAGGCTTCCGTTTGACGCATCCGCCTGGTAGCCCTGCAACGCGCCCGCATCAATGGGCCGACCAAGTTCGTTTTCGTACTCTGCGTTGACAGCAGCGATCCCTCCAGAGGAATAGGCAATTGCGTTACGCAGGTCAGACAAGCCAAAGCCAGCCGCAAACGCTTCCTGCCAATAAGCCTGCGAACCCGGATCGACCGAAGTGCCGAGATATTGCTGCCACAAAATGTTGATGTTACTCGTCACGCCAGACGAGTAGGCGATGTCGGTGCGAAGCTCGACGTAGTTGGCGCCATTGGCAAACGCGTTCTGCCAGGTGGCAAGCGAGCCGCTATCGACCGGAACGCCCAGCTCTTGCTGCCACAAGTAGTTGATCAGTGACTCCGGGCCGGGCGAATACGCAAGAGTTGATTCGAGTTCCGCGATCGTTCCACCGTCGGCGAAGTTCTGCCGCCAGACATCGAATGAGTTTGGATCGATGGGTGCAGCGGTCTCGTTCAACCAAATGGTGTTGAGAGCCGCCTGCACTCCGCCTGAGTAAGCCAGATTATTCTCCAGCGTGGCCAAGCCATACTGTCCGGTGGCAAAGTTGGCTTGCCACAAACTCAGCGAGTTCGGATCAACCGAGGCACCCGTCTCATCCAACCAAGCGTTGTTGATAGCAGTTGACGCTTCGGGAGAATATGCAAGAGAAGATGCAAATTGTGCCAAGCTGACGTTGCCGTTAGCGATTAACGGCGCCCAGTAAGCCAGGCTGTTTGGGTCCACGTTGACGCCCAGCTCCAGCAGCCAATAGTTGTTGATCGCTGTTACAACGGCCGCGGTATTGCTGTTCGATGTTGAAGGCGGCGAGGAGTTGGAGATTGGGGTCGTTACGGGTGGAGCGAGGTTGGCACTTCGCTGCAAATAACCAAGCGCCGTATTCGCGTCGGTCTCGATGGCAGAGCCGTCCGGCAGAACGATGTAGATGTAAATCGGTCCGTCCGAGACATAGGGCGCGACTGATTCGATGATACCAGCCCATTGCGTCAGCAGCTCGGCGGGAGTGCCGGTGTCAGCCGTCCGTGTTTCGGACGCGGCTTCTGCGACTGGAACGATGCCGATGACGGTATTGTAGTAAACTGACCCCGTCGATGGATTGCTGATGCTGGACGGATAGTCGTTTGACGCCGGGGTGATCGGCGTGTTCGCGCCGGAAGCGGGGGCGGGCTGTTTGAACCCCCACCTCCCAGACTACCGCCGCTTGCTCCGCTGCCGCTGCTGATGCCGTCGATGCCAGACCCTCCCGGGTCGTTTGCGGTGATGGAAACGCTGCCATAGGTCTGATTATCAAGGCTTTCACTCACCACCTACTCCATTCCGATACCATTATGGTTATGATATCGAATCTTCTGCGCCGTCAAGCTTCCTCTACAAGGCTTTGGTCAAGTGCGAGCGGCTTTACGGTGGAGGCAGGCTTCTTGTATGTT
>CAXTNN010000189.1:0-6957 GCA_964245545.1 uncultured Acetobacteraceae bacterium
CACCATCCCCGCCATGGCCAAGCTGCAGGCCCGTTTTGCCGCCGCGGTGCGGGCGGACCCGGCGGTAAGCCAGGTGGTGTCGCTGGTGGGCGCCGGATCGGTGAACGCCACGCCGAACACCGGCCAGGTCACCGTTGTGCTGAAGCCGCGGCCGCAGCGCGACGGCGTGGCGGCGGTGCAGGCGCGGCTGCGGGCCATGGCCGACGCCATTCCCGGCCTCGCCGTGTTCACCCAGCCGGTGCAGGACATCCAGATCGGCACGGTGGTGAGCCGCACTCAATATCAGTATACGCTGGTGGATACCGACGCCGCCGAGCTCGCCACCTGGGCGCCTCGCTTGCTGACCAAGCTGCAGACGCTGCCGGAGCTGCGCAATGTTGCGAGCGACCAGCAGGATCTGGGCCTGGTCACCAAGGTGACGGTGGATCGCGCAGCGGCCCAGCGCCTCGGCGTGTCGATGCAGACGGTGCAGGACGTGCTGTACGATAGCTTTGGGCAGCGCCAGATCAGCACCATCTTTGCCCAGAACAACCAGTATCGCGTGATTTTGGAAGCCGACCCGAGCTGGCAGGCCGACCCCACGTCGCTGCTGCGGCTGCGCGTGCCGGGGGTGCTGTCGGCGCAGGGGCAGAGCACCACCAGCGGCGCCACCGTGTCCGGAGCGGCGCAGTCCCTGGTGCCTCTCTCCGCCTTGGCCAGTATCAGCCGCACCGTGGGGCCGCTGGCCATCACCCACGAGCAGCAGTTCCCCTCCGTCACCCTGTCGTTTGATCTTGCCCCCGGCGCTTCGCTGGGCGAGGCGGTGGCGGCGGTGAAACGGGCGGAGACCGAGTTGGGGCTGCCGGAGACGGTGAACGGCAGCTATGGCGGGGACGCCGCCGAGTTCCAGCGCTCGCTGGCCTCCGAACCCTGGCTGATCCTGGCTGCCGTGGTGGTGATCTACATCGTGCTCGGCGTGCTGTACGAAAGCACGATCCATCCGGTGACGATCCTGTCCACGCTGCCCTCGGCCGGCATTGGCGCGCTGCTGGCTTTGCGGCTGTTCGGGCTGGACCTGTCGCTGGTGGCGCTGGTCGGCATCGTGCTGCTGATGGGGATTGTGAAGAAGAACGCCATCATGATGATCGACTTCGCGGTAGAGGCGGAGCGCGAGCGCGGCCTCTCGCCAGAAGCCGCGATCGAGGAAGCGTGCCTGCTGCGGTTCCGCCCGATCATGATGACCACGGCGGCCGCGCTGCTGGGCGCGCTGCCCTTGGCGCTGGAGCACGGCACCGGGTCGGAACTGCGGTTCCCGCTTGGGGTCACCATCATCGGCGGGCTGCTGCTGAGCCAGTTGCTGACGCTGTATACGACCCCGGTGATCTACCTGGCGTTCGAACGCTGGCGCCTGCGCTTCGGCCTGCGCACGCCACGTCCGGCGGCTGCGGAATGAGGCGCCCCACACATGCCGCTCTGCTCCCTCTCCCGTCAGCGGGAGAGGGCTTTTCAGGGCAAATGCGGTGAAGGCCCGACCTCGGTGAACTTCTCCACCCCCTTCATCCTGCGCCCGGTCGGCACGATGCTGCTGGCGCTCGGCCTGTTTGTCGCAGGCGCGGTGGCCTACAACTTTCTGCCCGTCGCGCCGCTGCCGATGATCGACATCCCGTTCATTGTCGTCACCGCCAGCCGGCCCGGGGCCGACCCGGCGACCATGGCCACCTCGATCGCTGCCCCGCTCGAGCGCCATATCGCGGAAATACCTGGCGTCACCGAAGTCACCTCCACCTCGCAGATCGGCGCCACCAGCATCGTTATCCAGTTCGATGTCGACCGAGATATCGAGGGGGCCGCGCATGACGTGCAGGCCGCCATCAACGCGGCCACGCCCGATCTGCCGTCTGACCTGCCAACCCGCCCGTTCTACCGCAAGGTGAACCCGGCCGAGGCGCCGATCATCACTCTGGCGCTCACCTCCAAGACGCTCTCGCCCGCGCAGATCTATGACGCGGCCGACACCATCCTCGGCCAGCGCCTGGCGCAGGTGGACGGAGTTGGCCAGGTGCAGATCAACGGCGCCGAAAAGCCCGCGGTGCGGGTGCGGCTCAACCCGGGCGCCATGCGCGCCGCCTCGCTGTCGGCGCAGGACATCTACACCGCGATCCGCAACGCCAACGTGCTGGAGGCGACCGGCAGCTTCGAGGGCCGCGACCGGGCGGAAGACATCGCCACCAACGGCCAAATAACCCGCGCCCGGGACTATGCCGGCCTGGTGATCAAGTCGCAGAACGGCTCCGCGCTGCGCCTGTCGGACGTGGCCAGCGTGGTCGACGGCGTGGCCAACTCCCGCCTTGCCGCGTGGGACGGGGCCACGCCCGCCATCCTGATGACGGTCACCAAGAGCGCCGGCGCCAACGTCATCGCCACGGTGGACCGGGTGAAAGCCGAGCTGCCGCATCTGCTGCAATGGATGCCGCCGGACATCCACGTTTCCATCACGTCGGACCGCACCTCCACCATCCGCGCCAGCGTGCGCGACGTGCAGAAGGCGTTGCTGATCTCGGTTGCGCTGGTGCTGATGGTGATGTTCGTCTTTATGCGCCGGCTGCTGCCCACCTTGGCTGCCGCCGTCACCGTGCCGCTCTCCATCGCTGGAACGCTTGCGGTGATGTGGAAGCTTGGGTTCAGCCTCGACAACTTTTCCCTGATGTCGCTTACCATCTCGGTCGGCTTCGTGGTGGACGACGCCATCGTCATGATCGAGAACATCGCGCGCCATAGCGAAATGGGCCTGCCGCCGCTGCAGGCCGCGATCGCCGGGGCGCGGCAGATTGGCTTCACCGTGCTGTCGATCTCCATCTCCCTGGTGGCGGTGTTCATCCCGATCATTTTCCTGGGGGGTCTGCTCGGCCGGTTGTTCCACGAGTTCTCCATCGTGCTGATTGCCGCCATCAGCGTCTCGGCCGTGGTCTCGCTTACCCTCACGCCGATGATGTGCGGCCAGTTCAGCCGGCTGCACATCACCCCGCCGCGCTGGTGGGTGGCGGTGGACGCGGCGCTGGAGCGTGCCTTCAACCGGTTGCTGCAGGCCTATGCGCGCTCGCTCGGCTGGGCGCTGCGCCACAGCTTCCTGATGCTGGCGCTCACGCTCGGCGCCGTGGCCGGCAACTTCTGGCTGTACGGGAAGGTGCCGAAGGGCTTCTTGCCGATCCAGGACACAGGGCTGCTGCAGGGCGGCACCGTTGCCGACCCCTCGGTCTCGTTCGCCGCCATGTCCGCCCGCCAGCAGGAGGTGGTAAAGGTGCTGCTGGCGGACCCGGCGGTGCAATCGGTCAGCTCCGTCGTGGGCGTCAGCAGCGGCTGGGCGTCGCTCAACCGCGGGCTGCTCAACATCCAGCTCAAGCCGGAAGCCCAACGCGGCGTCACCAGTGAGCAAGTGATCGGCCGCCTGCGCCCCAAGCTGGAGGCTATGGCCGATATTAGGACCTTCCTATATTCCGCGCAGGACCTCCGCGGTGGCGGGCGCAGCGGCGGTAGCCAGTTTCAGTTCGTATTGCTGGACGCCGATCTGGGTGAACTGCGCACCTGGGCGGCGCGCATGGAGACGGCCTTGCAAAAAGTGGCGGGCTTGACCGACGTCACCAGCGACCAGGACCATCCGGGTGCGCAATCGGACGTGGTGATCGACAAGGACGCCGCGGCCCGGCTTGGCCTGTCGACCACTGCCATCGATAACGCGCTGAACAACGCCTATGCGCAGCGCCAGATCTCCACCATCTACACCGACCGCAACCAATACACCGTCGTGCTGGAGGCCGACCCGGCACTGCAGTCCGACCCCTCCATGCTCAGCACCGTCTATGTCGGCGCGCCGAATGCGCAGCAGGTGCCGCTTTCGGCGGTGGCGCATTTCGAGCGGGGCGTGGCGCCGTTGCAGATCACCCATGAGAGCCAGTTCCCCGCCGCCTCCATCAGCTTCAACCTGGCGCCGGGCATGTCGCTGGGCACGGCAGCGGAGCTGGTGCAGCAAACCGCGCTCAACCTACGCATGCCAGAGGGGGTGCACACGCAATTCGCCGGCAATGCGCAGTTCTTGCAGAAGGCGCTGGCGTCCGAGCCGGCGCTGATTGGCGCCGCCCTGCTTACCATCTACATCGTCCTGGGCGTGCTCTACGAAAGCCTGCTGCACCCGCTGACCATTCTCTCCACCCTGCCCTCGGCCGGGCTGGGCGCGTTGCTGGCCATTATCGTCACCGGGTCGGATTTGTCGCTACTGTCGATCATCGGCATCGTGTTGCTGATGGGCATCGTCAAGAAAAACGCCATCATGTTGGTGGACTTCGCGCTGGAGGCGGAGCGCGAGCACGGGCTGTCTCCCGCCGAGGCCATCCATTCGGCCTGCCTGGAGCGGTTCCGCCCGATCATCATGACCACGCTCGCCTCCCTGCTCGGCGCATTGCCGCTGGCCCTGGCATCAGGCACCGGGTCGGAATACCAGGTGCCACTGGGGGTATGCGTGATTGGCGGCTTGCTCGTCAGCCAATCATTGACACTCTACACCACGCCCGTGGTTTACCTGGCGCTTGAGCGGTTGGCGCGTGGCAAGCGGGTGCGCGTCGAAGCCGCCGCCGCGGAGTAGGCCTTGTTCGTCTGCCTCCGGGAACGCTTGGGCCTCCGCGCTGTTGTTCGCCGGCGGAATAAAGCATGACCGGTTCAACTTCGTTCACCGGCTATGCTTTAGCCGTTGCTTACGCGACCGATTCACAGATCAGGTTGACTCAACCTGATCCGATCAGGCGCTAGTAGGGCCATTGCGCAACACGCGCCCGCGGCAAGGTAGCGGACGCTCACAACGGAAGGCAGAGACCGTGACGAGGAAAACCCGCTCGATAGTGACCACCCTCCTGGCGGTTGGATTGGCCGCTGCCACGCAGGCTCCCGCCCACGCTGCCGTGACCCCGCAGGCTACGGTGGATCACGCGCTCGCCACCTTGCAGAACCTGCGCAGCGACAAGGAGTTCGGCAACGCCCACCAATTGCTGCATACCGCTCGCGCCGTCATCATCGCGCCCCAAATCATCAAGGCTGGCTTCATCGGCGGCGGGCAGGGCGGCCATGCCGTCTTGATGGTCCGTGGCCCGAACGGCTGGAGCGACCCGGCGTTCTACTCGGTCGGGTCTGCCAGCTTCGGCCTGCAGATCGGTGCCCAAGTGTCCGAGTTGGTCATGTTCATCATGAGCGACCGAGCATTGCACGCGCTGATGCAGAACAAGTTTGAGATTGGGGCCAACGCCGGGCTTGCCGTCGCCACGCTTGGCTCGACCGTCGAAGCCGGCACGACAAGCGCTGCCGGCGCGGATATCGTGGTGTGGGCCTCTTCGTCCGGCGTTTACGCCGGGATCAGCCTGCAAGGCACGGTGATTTCGGCCGATGTCGCCGACGACCGCCGTTATTACGGACGCCCCGTGTCAAGCACGGCGATTGTGCTGGGCCACGGCGTTCGCAATGCGCGGGCAAACACGTTGCGCCATACGCTGGACAGCCTTTAACCGAGGCTGAGGGTTCAGCGGCCCGCGCTTTAGCAAAAAGCAGGAATGTGTTTGCAAACGGGAACGTTTCCAGTTGCCTGCAGTTGTATTGTCACGGCTCCGCGAGGGCCGTTTTGCACCAAACGGGCCCGACCAGGGTTCGGGCAGCGACAGGAGACCTCACCGTGACCAGGACATCCCGCTTTCTTGTGGCCGCCGCACTGGCAACGGCGCTTACCGGCGCACTCCAAGCTCCGGCCCGCGCTGCCGGAGAGGACCAGGCGACGGTCGACCACGCGCTGGGAACGCTGCAGGACCTGCGTAGCGACAAGGAGTTCGGCAACGCGCGCCAATTGTTGCAGACCGCGCGCGCCGTGCTGATCGCACCGCGCATCTTCAAGGCTGGGTTCTTTGTCGGCGGCCAGGGCGGCCAAGCCTTGCTGATGGTGCGTGGCGCCAATGGTTGGAGTGACCCGGCGTTCTACACCATCGGCTCGGCCAGCTTCGGCCTGCAGATCGGCGCGCAGGAATCGGAGATGGTCATGTTCGTGATGAGCGACCGCGCGCTGCGTGCGCTCATGCGCAACAAGTTCGAGATCGGCGCCAATGCCGGCCTGGCCGTCGCCACTCTGGGCTCGACCGTCGAGGGCGGCACCACGGCCGCAGCCGGGGCGGACATAGTGGTTTGGGCGTCCTCGTCGGGCGCCTACGCCGGCATCAGCCTGGACGGCACGGTGATCTCGGCCGATTTGGGCGTGGACCGCCGCTATTACGGCCGCCCGGTCTCGAGTGCTGAAATCGTGCTCCGCCACGGCGTGCGCAGCGCCCGTGCGGACGCCCTGGTCCACACCCTCGACGGCCTCTGACGGGATTGCAGCGGCTCCGTGCTGGACGGAGCCGCCTACTGCACGGGAAGATGACGGTTGCGACGTCATGGTTCCTGTCGGTGCCCAGCATCTCTTCCTCTGCGCGGGACCTACGCGTGGCAGTCCCCGGTTGATTGGGCCCGCTGCACTCCCATTCTCGGGCAGTGCAGATCGGAGTTATGATGTCGGACAATCGCCTCGCCGACCTGCCACTTGGGGCCCGTCTCGCGCCCGCCACTCCGTCTTGGGTGTTCACCTTGCTTTCGGCTGCGGCGGGGGTGGTGGTGGCCAATATCTACTACTCGCAAGCGCTCATCGGCCTGATTGCCCCAGCAGTGGGGCTGCGCGGCGGGCTGGCTGGCTTGGTTGTCACCACGCCGCAACTTGGCTACGCACTGGGCCTTGCCTTGCTGGCACCATTGTCCGACCTGATTGAGAACCGACGGCTAATCCTCCTCTGCATCGCCGCCGCCGCACTCGGCCTGCTCGGGATGGCGCTGTCCCAGACTGCGGCGCTGTTCATTGCCGCCTCCCTCGTGGTGGGGTTCGGCAGCGTTGCCGTCCAGGTCATGGTGCCGTACGCGGCC
>CAXTNN010000190.1:0-6924 GCA_964245545.1 uncultured Acetobacteraceae bacterium
CGCGCGGGCTCACGGAGGCCGGCCTGTTCGAGATCGGCCCGGCCTTCGAGCCCGAGCGCCAGGAACCCCGTGCCGCCGGGCTGCGATACGGCGCGCCGCCACGGAGCTGGGCCGCCCAGCCCGCCTTGGACGCGTTCACCGCCAAGGCCGACGCGCTCGCCACCCTGGCCGCCCTCGGTGTGCCGATGGACAGCGTGTCGGTGGCGCCAGGCGCGCCCCCTTACTACCACCCGGGACGCTCCGGCACCTTGCAGCAAGGCCCCAAGCTGGCGCTGGGCTATTTCGGCGAGCTGCACCCCACCGTGCTGGCCGCCTTGAGCCTGCCCGTCCCGACCGTCGCCTTCGAGCTGCGGCTGGACGCCATCGCCGAGCCGAAGCGCCGCCGCCGCGCCGCGCCTGACCTGCCCGCGTTGCAGCCGATCCGCCGTGACTTCGCCTTCGTCGTGGATGCGGGCCTGCCTGCCGAAACTTTGCTGCGCGCTGTCCGCAGCGCCGACCGGGCGATGATCGCCTCGGTGTCGCTGTTCGACGTTTATGAGGGTGCCAATGTTGCGCCGGGCCAGAAGTCGTTGGCCTTGGAGGTCGTGCTGCAGCCCCACGAGGCGACGCTCACCGATACGGAGATCGAGGCAATTGCGGGCAAGGTCGTCGCGGCTGCAGCGAAATTCGGTGCTGTGCTGCGAAGTTAGTAGGCCTGAACTTGCTACCGCAATTCAAGGGTTCGTCACAGAGATGAGGTTGGTGACGGCTCACCCGTTCTCATAGATCACGACATCTCCAACCTCTACCATTTCGACGCCTAACGAAGGTGGCAATGCCCGACCGGCATCAAGCGTCGGATTGTACCATCAACGGCTGTAGCGTGCAGACAGGTGCTCTTTTTAGTCCTCGCCCCGTCGCCGCAACGGGCGCGTGAGCCAGGCTCCGGCGGCTACAAAGCCGGCAGCCTGGCAAAACCCGATTGACGCCTCGTTCCTATCGCCAA
This sequence comes from uncultured Acetobacteraceae bacterium, assembly GCA_964245545.1. Taxonomy (GTDB): domain Bacteria; phylum Pseudomonadota; class Alphaproteobacteria; order Acetobacterales; family Acetobacteraceae; genus LMUY01. Next base: position 986 of record CAXTNN010000190.1, read on the forward strand.
TCGACGCCTCCAACACCTCGCAACCGGCGGAGCGCGCCGCCTGGGACGCGGCTTTTACCAGCATGCGCCCGATCCCAGCCCGACGCTCGTCAGCGTCCACCAAAAGGGCCAGCATCTGGGCAGCCGGACGATCGTGGCGCAGGGAGGGTGCCCAAGTGATCGCCACCAGTCCGCTCAGCCCGCCATACCCCGTCGCCACCAGCACGGCGCCGTGTTGGTGCTGCCGCAGCGCCTCCAATCGTGCGGCCACCATGCTGGCATCGGGCCCGGCGTTTGCCTGAGCCAGCAGACGCGTCAGTTCTGCTGCGTCCCCCGTCTGCGCCGCGCGCACAGCGACGCCATACCGCCGGCCGGAAGCCATCGCCATCGGGTCCACTCCGCGTTTACGCCGCCGCTGACATTGCCACGCTTTCCAACTATGTTCTTCCCATGACCGACACCCCGCTCGAGCGCATCCGCAACTTCTCGATCATCGCCCACATCGACCATGGCAAGTCCACCCTGGCGGATAGATTGATCCAGGCCTGTGGCGGCCTGACCGACCGCGAGATGACGGCGCAGGTGCTCGACAATATGGACCTTGAGAAGGAGCGCGGCATCACCATCAAGGCGCAGACCGTGCGCCTCGCCTACCGTGCCCAGGACGGCCACACTTATGAGCTGAACCTGATGGACACGCCGGGCCATGTGGACTTTGCCTACGAGGTGAGCCGCTCGCTGGCTGCCTGTGAGGGCAGCCTGCTGGTGGTGGACGCCTCCCAAGGGGTCGAGGCGCAAACCCTCGCCAACGTCTACCAGGCGATGGATGCCAACCACGAAATCGTCCCCGTGCTCAACAAGATCGATCTCCCCGCCGCCGAGCCCGACCGGGTGAAGCAGCAGATCGAGGATGTGATCGGCCTGCCGGCCGACGACGCGGTGATGATCAGCGCCAAGACCGGGCTCAACATCGAGGGCGTGCTCGAAGCGCTCGTCACCCGCCTGCCCCCGCCCACGGGCGATGCCGCAGCCCCGCTCACCGCCCTGCTGGTCGATAGCTGGTACGACCAGTATCTCGGCGTGGTGATCCTGGTGCGGGTGCGGGACGGCCGGCTGCGCCGCGGCATGAAAATCCGCATGATGTCCAACGGCGCCACCCACGCCGTGGAGCAGGTGGGCGTGTTCACCCCCAAGATGATCGCCACCGATGACCTCGGGCCCGGCGAAATGGGCTACATCACTGCGGCCATCAAAACCGTGGCCGACTGCAACGTGGGCGACACCATCACCGACGACCGCCACCCCGCGGCCGCCGCCCTGCCTGGCTTCAAGCCGTCCATCCCCGTGGTGTGGTGCGGCCTGTTTCCCGTGGACGCGGACGATTTCGAGAAGCTGCGCGACAGCCTGGGCAAGTTGCGCCTGAACGACGCCAGCTTCCACTACGAGGCCGAAACCTCGGCGGCCCTCGGCTTCGGCTATCGCTGCGGCTTTCTCGGCCTGCTTCACCTGGAGATCATCCAGGAGCGCCTCACCCGCGAGTTCAACCTCGACCTGATCGCGACCGCTCCCTCGGTGGTGTACCACATCCACCGCAACGACGGCACCATGGTGCCGCTGCACAATCCGGCCGACATGCCGGACCCGACTTTCATCGACCACATCGAGGAGCCTTGGATCCGCGCCACCATCATGGTGCCGGACGACTACCTCGGCCCCGTGCTCACCCTCTGCAACGAGCGCCGCGGCCAGCAGCAGGATTTAACTTATGTCGGCAACCGCGCCATGGCTGTTTATCGCCTGCCGCTGAACGAAGTAGTGTTCGATTTCTACGACCGCTTGAAGTCAATCAGCCGCGGCTATGCCAGCTTCGACTACGCCATGGAGGATTACGCCGAGAGCGACCTCGTGCGTATCTCGATCCTGGTGAACCAAGACCCGGTGGACGCGCTGAGCTTCATCGCCCACCGCAGCGCCGCCGAGCAGCGCGGCCGGTCCATCTGCGCCAAGCTGAAAGACCTGATTCCGCGGCAATTGTTCAAGATCGCCATCCAGGCGGCCATCGGCGGCCGTGTGATCGCCCGCGAGACCATCGGCGCGCTCAGCAAGGACGTTACCGCCAAGTGTTATGGCGGCGACATCAGCCGCAAGCGCAAGCTGCTGGACAAGCAGAAGGAAGGCAAGAAGCGGATGCGCCAGTTCGGCAAGGTCGAAATTCCGCAGAGCGCATTCTTAGCTGCCCTGAAGATGGACGCCTGACCAGGCGCAAGCTATAACCTCCGTGCGAGGACAGATGGCCGAGCGGCTTAAGGCGCACGCTTGGAAAGCGTGTGTGCGTTAACGCGTACCGTGGGTTCGAATCCCACTCTGTCCGCCACCCACCCACTCACTTGTTATGTGACATGCAAAAAGCCCCCTCCCACCGGGAGAGGGCCCAATGCGGGGCTAGGTAGCCGCCTACACGACCTTTAGATTGCTCGCCGCCTCTTTCCCCCGCTCCGACACCACATCATACGTGACCCGCTGGTTCTCATCGAGACCACGTAGCCCCGCCGCCTGCACGGCTGTGATGTGCACGAACACGTCCTTCCCGCCGCTCTCCGGCTGGATAAAGCCGAAGCCCTTCGTCGAGTTGAACCACTTCACTGTACCGGTCGCCATAACACTCGTCCTCACGTTACTCACCCCCACACTAGGCACTATTCATCGCCACCGCCAGTCAAAGCAGCCTGCTAGGGCAAGATTGCCGCAGACAACCTGGGTCTCGCCGATTTCTGCGTGCATTTTCAGGGAGATAGCGATCACTCTCGGCGGAAGATGGCATCATTCTTGCGTCATTGACCCTATGAGCACGGCAACCACCCTCCCCTCCGGCACCATTCCTCACGCTGGTCCCGGGGCTAGCACCCGCTGGTTCCAGCTCCTGTTCGGCCTGGTTTGCATGATGGCGATCAGCAGTCCGCAATATGTTTGGACGCTGTTTACCAAGCCGCTCGGCAGCGCATTGGGCGCCTCATCCGCCGCCATCCAGACCACGTTTTCCATCCTCGTGGTGCTGCAAACCTTCTTCAGCCCATTCCAAGGCTGGCTGATCGAGCGCTTCGGCCCCCGCCTGCTGGTCGCCCTTGGCGCGGCACTCACCGGCCTCTCCTGGGTGCTCGCCTCCCGCGCCACCAGCCTCACCGGGCTTTATCTCACCTATGGCCTGTTCGGCGGCTTGGGCACCGGCATCGTTTATGTCGGCGTGGTGGGCCTGATGGTCGGCTGGTTTCCGGACAATCGCGGCTTTGCCGCCGGGGTGGTTGCGGCCGGCTACGGCATGGGTGCCATCATCACCACCTTCCCGATTTCCGGCAGCCTGGCCGCCGCCGGCCTGCAGACCACCTTGTCCGACTTCGGCCTGGGCCTCGGCGCCGTCGGCATCCTGGCCGCTTTGGGCCTGCGCCGCCCGCCCGTCCTGCCGCGCCTAGCCGCCCGCTCCGCCAGCCCTGACATTACCACCGGCGCGATGCTGAAAACCCCCCTGTTCTGGCTGCTGTTCGTCATGATGACGCTGATGGCCACGACGGGGCTGATGGTCACCTCCCAGCTCGCCACCTTCGCCGCCGACTTCAACGTCAGTGGCGCGATGGTGCTCGGCCTGTCCGCCGTCCCGCTCGCCCTCACCATCGACCGCTTCTGCAACGGCCTCACCCGCCCGTTCTTCGGCTGGGTGTCGGACCGGCTGGGCCGCGAGCCGACCATGGCGCTGGCCTTTGGGCTGGAGGCCGCCGCCATGACGCTGTGGCTGATCACCCGGCACGATCCCCTGCTGTTTGTCATCCTCTCCGGCGTGGTGTTCTTCGGCTGGGGGGAGATCTTCTCGCTGTTCCCTTCAACCCTCACCGACAGCTTCGGCACCAAGCACGCCACCACCAACTATGGCTGCCTCTATGTCGCGCAGGGGATTGGCGCGATCTTTGGCGGCCCGATGGCCTCCTTGCTGCACCAAAGCACCCAGTCCTGGACCGGCGTGTTCGCGGTCGCCATTGCGGCCGACGTGGTCACCGCCCTGCTTGCCCTCCTGGCCCTGCGCCCCGCCCGGCGGAACTTCGCGGCCCGGACTAACCTGGCGTTAACCCCAACCGAGCATCATTGACCACAGCGCCCCGCCATCCCTACCGTGGTGCGTTGCACCATAGGACACGTGATGGACGTTGCTTCCCCACCGCTCCGGACGAACGAGCCCCGCTCCGTCCCCAGCGCCATCGTGCTCACCTCTCATCCCCGCAATGTGACCGGCGCCCGCTCCGTGGTATGGGGCGCGGCGGACGGCAAAGCCCGTGGCCCGCTGATGGCCACCCTGCATGCCTCTCAGCCTCGCAACGTGATCGGCACGCACGCCGGGTCGTATTCGGTCTACCGCGCGTTGGCGGTGGCGGCTGGTCAGTTGAACAGCGCCCACCGGCCGGACCTGACGAACACCCGCCCCGCTGTCGCCATCGGCCCTTTCCCGCAATGGAGCGAACCCGGCGGCATCGTCTCGCTTGACCCTTGGGGCCATCTGACGACGGAGCTGTTCGCCGCCGAAATCGCTGCTGGCCAGGACATTCGCCCGACGGTCGCCGTCACCCGCGCCCATATCAACATGCCCGAACTCAATGACGCCATACGCGCCGGCCGGCTCGCGCCCGATGGCGAGGTGCTGACCGCATCCGGAGACGTCCGCGTCACCAAAGTTGCCATCGAGCCGGTGTGGCATCTGCCCGGCGTCGCCCAGCGCTTCGGCATCAAGCAGGCGGAGTTGCGCCGCGCCTTGTTCGAGCACACCGGCGGCATGTTCCCCGAACTCGTCACCCGCCCCGACCTGGAGGTGTTTCTCCCCCCGATCGGCGGCACCACCGTCTACCTGTTCGGCGACCCGGCGAAGCTCGGCCGCCCTGACACCCCAATTGCCTGCCGCATCCATGACGAGTGCAATGGGTCGGACGTGTTCGGGTCAGACATTTGCACCTGCCGCCCCTATCTCGCGCACGGCATCGAGGTCTGTGTCGGGATGGCGCAGGCGGGCGGGGTGGGCGCCGTGGTCTACAACCGCAAGGAGGGCCGCGCGCTCGGCGAAGTCACCAAGTTCCTGGTCTATAACGCCCGCAAGCGCCAACCCGGCGGTGACCGGGCGGACGCCTACTTCGAGCGCACCGAATGCGTGGCCGGGGTGGAGGACATGCGCTTCCAGGAGCTGATGCCGGACGTGCTGCACTGGCTCGGCATCCGCCGGATCGACCAACTTGTGTCGATGAGCAACCTGAAATACGCCCCCATTGTCGCCAGCGGCATCACCGTGGTCGAGCGCGTGCCCATCCCGGAGGCGCTGATCCCGCCGGACGCACGGGTGGAAATGGACGCCAAGAAAGCCGCCGGCTACTTCACCGACGCCATGCCGAGTGACGCCGAGCTGCACCAGCCCAAGGGCCGCTCCCTCGACGCATGAAGCCGGCTGGTGACAGTTTAGACGAAGCGCAGACCGCCGCCTGGCTCTGCACCGCCGCGGCCGTGCGGGAGCGCTGCGGCACCATGCTGGCCCTCGGCGAAGCCGGCGCGCTGCCGCACTTCACCCTGGATCTCGCCCGCTTGCCCCAAGTAGCCGACTACACGGCCGCCGTCATCCGCACCGCCTACCCCGACCTTGCCATCCCCCATCACGCCCGCTGGCGGCACTTTGCCGCCGGCGGCGTCGACCGGTGGGGTGCGTTGCAGCAATCCCTTGCACTGACCGACCGGGCGGAGCTGGCCCGCACCCGCATCGACCTTTGTGTGGTCAGCGTCCTGCTCGACGCCGGCGCCGGCCCCGCCTGGCGCTATCAGGAGCCGGGCCGCAGCCAGCCCGTCGCCCGCTCGGAAGGCTTGGGCATTGCCAGCCTGCACGCGTTCCGCGCCGGCCTGTTCTCCGCCGCCGGCACGCCCCGGGCCGACGCCGCGGGCTT
>CAXTNN010000191.1:0-6920 GCA_964245545.1 uncultured Acetobacteraceae bacterium
CAGCCTTGGCGCGCCATGCCGACCGGCTGGCGCGTGGATTGGCGCAAGTGGTCAACCTGCTGGACCCGGATGCCGTGGTGCTCGGCGGCGGGCTATCGAAGATGGAGCATCTCTACCAACAGCTTCCAGCGCTGATCGGACGCCACGTATTCAGCGACATTTCGGATACGCCTGTTCTGCGGCCGATGCATGGCGACAGCTCGGGCGTGCGCGGCGCCGCCTGGTTGTGGCCGCCGTAAGTGCCCGGCCTGTGCCGTGACTGTTTCCTCGCCACCGAGGCGCGGGTCTGCCCGGCGTGCAGCGGCACGCGCGTCGTGCGGCACCCCGAGCTGTTCCGGCTGACCATCGCCCATATCGATTGTGACGCCTTCTTTGCCAGCGTGGAAAAGCGCGACCGGCCAGAACTGGCCAGCCGCCCCGTGCTGGTGGGCGGCGGCGTGCGCGGGGTGGTGACGGCGGCGTGCTATGTGGCCCGGATGTATGGCTGCCGCTCTGCCATGCCGATGTTCAAAGCTTTGCAGGCCTGCCCGGATGCGGTGGTGATCCGGCCCGATTTCGCCAAATATGCGGCGGCAGCGCGCGATATCAGGGCGCTGATGGCACGGCTCTCGCCGCTGGTGCAGCCGCTCTCCATCGACGAAGCGGCAGTGGACCTGGCCGGCACGGAGGCGCTGCACGGTGCGCCACCCGCAGCCGTGCTGGCGCGATTTGCCCGCGACGTGGAAACGCAGATCGGGCTCACGGTGTCCGTCGGGCTGGCACCCAACCGGCTGCTGGCAAAGCTGGCGGCCGGCTTGGACAAGCCGAGGGGGTTTGCCGTGATCGGCGCAGAGGCGCCGGAGCTGCTGTCGTCCTGGCCGGTGCGCAAGCTGCCGGGGATCGGGCCGGCGCTGGAAAAGCGGCTGGCGGCACGCGGCATCACGCAGCTCGGACATCTGGCAGCCTTGGACCACCGCTCGGCGCTCGAACGGCTGGGCGAGGACGGGCCTGCCTTGGTCCGGCGCGCGCGTGGGGAAGACTTGCGGGCGGTCAGCCCCGGGCGGGACACCAAGTCGATCAGTGCCGAAACGACGTTCGAGCGGGACTTGGTGGATGCGGCCGAGTTGGAGCGCCCGCTTTGGCATCTCGCGGAAAAGCTGGCCCGGCGGCTGCGCGAGAAGGAGCTGGCGGCGGGAGGTGTGGTGCTGAAGCTGAAGACCAGCCGGTTCGCCTTACGCACGCGCGCGACGCGGCTACGCGGGCCGACCGTGCTGCCCGACTTGTTATTCGCGGCCGCACGCGGGCTATTGGCGCGCGAAGTAGATGGCACGGCCTTCCGCCTGATTGGCATTGGCGCGTCGCCGCTTGCGCTCCTTGCGGAAGCGGACCGAGGCGACCTGGCAGATCCGGATGCGAACCGCCGGGTCGCCGCGCAGGCGGCGGTGGACGCGCTGCGGGCTCGGTTTGGGGAGGGCGCAATTGGCCGGGGGCGTGGCTTTGGCCAGGCAGGAGGGCGGACGGATTAAAATTTCCTGCCTTTGGCAAGCATGACTATTTCGCTCCGACGCTTTCCTGACGTCGGTCACTCAGCCTTGCGATGGCCGCGCCCGTGCTGTTCCTTGGTCAGCTCCGCCTTCTTTGCGGCTGCCTCCTTTTCCGCCTTTCCGGCGGTGGCAGAGCTGGTGCCTGCAACGGTGGTGCCATCCGCTGCTGCGGTTGAAGCCGCCGGCATTGGGTGACCCTTGGAATGGACGGGCATCTCGGCCTTGCCGCCCTCAGGAACATCAGGGTGGCCAGCGCCAGCTTTGGCACTCCCCGCCTGCTGTGTCTCCTCGGCCTTCTGGGCCTTGGCCGATCGAGCAGTGCTGCTATCGTTATCCGACTTCGTTTTCTCGTGTGGCACAGTATGTCTCCCGTCTCCGGCTAAACTGTGCTGCTGGATCAGGGTTGCCTATGGGTGATCGCCTGCGTTCCCAAAATCATTGATGTTCGCGATGGCCCGGCTTTGAAAGCGCAAGACTTGATGAGCCGCGGGCAAACCTCGCGATGCCCGCATCGGTGAGTCCAACCGGTTCAGATCGCGGACTAGCGCCTGATCGGATCAGGTTGAGCAACTTGATACGTGGATCAGTCGCATAAACAACGGCTAGAGCATGGCCGGTGAACGGAACTGAACCGGTCATGCTCTAGGCTAGGTCCTAATTGCGTTCGGTCTTAAAACTCCTCCCAATCTGCCTCGACCGGAGCATTGACTGCGACCGGACGTGGCGCGGGCGGAGTGGGACGGCGGGAGGCGGGTGCTGCCGACCTGTGCGACTGCTTGGCCGCCTGCTTGTCCCGTGGGGCCGCCGGACCGGCCGCTGAGGCCGCAGGCTTGATTGCGGAGCTTGGCTCGGCCGCAGCCGGGGTCATCACGCGAAAGCGGTTGATGAGGCCGGAGAGCTGCTCGGTTTCGCGTGCCAGGGAGTGGCTTGCGGCCGTGGTCTGCTCCACCATCGCCGCGTTCTGCTGCGTGACTTGGTCCATCTGGTTCACGGCCGTGTTGACCTCGGCCAGACCGGTGGCCTGCTCTGCGGCGGAGGAGGCGATTTCGGCCACCACCGTGTTGAGTTCGGCGACGTGGGTGACGATACGGGTCAGTGCACGGCCGGTCTCGCCCACAAGCTTCACGCCCGACGTGACGTGGCCGCTCGACTGGGCAATGAGGCTCTTGATTTCCTTGGCGGCGCCGGCCGAACGCTGCGCCAGCGCACGCACCTCCGACGCCACCACAGCGAACCCGCGGCCGGTATCGCCGGCGCGCGCCGCCTCGACGCCGGCGTTCAAGGCCAGCAAGTTGGTTTGGAAGGCGATCTCGTCGATGACGCCGATGATCTGGCTGATCTCGCCCGAGGACCGCTCGATGGCGCCCATGGCCTGGACCGCCTCCTGCACGACAGCGCCGGACGTCTCCGCCTCGGTCTTGGCAGTGGAGACCACGCCGTGAGCATGGTTGGCGCCCTCCGCGGTCTTGCGCACGGTGGCGGTAATCTGGTCCAGCGCAGCGGCGGTCTGTTCCAGGCTGGCTGCTTGCTGTTCGGTGCGGCGTGAAAGGTCGTCGGCTGCGGAGGTGATTTCGCCGGAGCCGGAGCGGATGCTCTGGGTGTTGGTTGCGATCACCTGCAGCGTTTCCTCGAGCTGCCCCATCGCCGCGTTGAAATCGCTGCGGAGCTTTTCGTAGTCGGAGGAGAACGGTGCCGTCAGCCGGTAGGTCAGGTCCCCGGCGGCAAGCTTGGCAAGGGCCATGGCCAGCGCCTCCATTGCCTCGGCCTGGGCTGCGGCTGCGGCTGCTCCGTCCTGCTCCCGGCGCTGCTTTTCCTCGTCGGCACGGCGGGTTGCGGCCGCCGCATCAGCCTCGAAGTTCACCCGATCGAGTGCGGCTTGGCGGAAGCTCAGCAACGCGTCCGACATCTGGCCAAGCTGGTCATGCCGCTTGCTGCGTGCGATTTCGATGCTGAGATCGCCCTGTGCCAATCGGTTCATCGTCGCAGACAAAGATCCCAGCAGCTTTGCCAGCCCTTGCCGCATTCGGTAAACAATGCCCAAGAAAATGATGAACAGTGGGACGAAGAGTTCCAACAGGCGGGTGATGCTGGTGACAAACATACTGTCGATATCGTCGGCGAAGTCACCACTGCTTACGCAAATCTGCCACTCAGGTATGGCAATGGTGTAGGACATCTTAAGCTTTGGCGAGGTCTCGCCGATCTTCTTCCAGTAGTACTCGGCAAAGCCCGGCTTTCCCGACTTGGCAATCGCGAGCTGGGAGCGCGTGATGAAAGTGCCGTATTGGTCTTTCAGGTCAATGGTGTTCTTGCCTTCGATGTCCTTGTTAGCGTTGACCAGCGACATGCCATCGAAATTCGACACGAAGACGTAGTTAACGCCCTCGAACCGGATAGCGCGGACCGCCTCGAAGGCAAGCGCCTGGGCCTGCTCCCTGGTCAGTTCGCCACGTTGCTCACGCTCGACGTAGTGGCGAATAATGGACGCGCCTTCTTCGGCCTCGTTCTTGATTTCGATGCGCTTGGATTCGAACGCCAAATCATACGCGCGCTTGAGGCTTAAGCCTATGCCGGCCAGCGTAAGCAGCACGCCAAGGAGTGCCAAAAGCAAGAATTGCTGGGCGACCGACATCCGCGAAATCATTGCACGTCCCTATGTTCGATGTCCTTTCCTAGCGCGTGTTGATTAACAGCCCGTGAAGCATCGGTTTGGCACTGGGCGTCCGCTCGCGAAAGCTGCCGCGCCAGTCTAGCTGCGTTCGATGGCGACGGCGGCGCTGTCCAGGGCGGCCACGATGGCCTGCAGCACGGCCTCGGGCAGCGGGCCGTCGGCCTGTCGCAAGCGCAATGCCAAGCGCAGGTTTTCCCAGGCCCGGATGAGCTGCGGCGAGGCGGCGGCAGACCGGGCGCGGCCCTGCGCCATCCGGGCCATCGCGGCGCCGACAGCAGCCTCGTTGGCGGCGAGATAGGCCTGGCCTGCGTCCGTGATGGTGTAGAGCTTCTTGCCACCGCTCTCGTTAATGGTGGCGTGACCGATTTCCTCCAGCATGGTCAGCGTTGGATAAACCACGCCGGGGCTAGGGCTATAGCCGCCGCCCAGCCGCTCCTCGATGGCCTTGATCAGCTCGTAGCCATGGCTTGGATGCTCGGCGATCAGTGCCAGGATGACGAGGCGGAGCTCGCCATGGTCGAAAACGCGGCCGCCGCGGCCGCCGCGCTCGCTCCGGCCATGGCGGTGGTCGGGCTCGTGGCGGTGGCCAAACGGCGTCTCACCGGGCCCGTGCCCGGCTCGGGCGTGACGGCGGAAAAGGGTGCGCATGGGCGTGAGAACTCTCTCTGTAGTTTCGATACACCAAGAATCAGATATATCGAAACTGCGTCAAGAGCTATTTTGAAGCGGGTTAGCAGTGCGTCGGCGGCATAGAAAAGGTGGCGAGCTTGCCGTCCACCACGAAGTCGATGAAGTCCATGTTGAGGTCGTCCGCTACGCCATTGTCCCAGTAGCGCATGCCCACTTCGTAATCGGGCGAGGTGGCGGTGTCCTTGCGCGAAAAGAACGCCACCCGCACCCGCCCGGACGAGTGCGACGCCAGTTCTGGAAAAGGCGCGGTGGACGGGCCGGTCCAACTGCTAACGAAGATCGAGGTGTTTTGCGCGCCATCTTCGCCCGTGCCGTCGAACAGGGGCAGGGTGAGGAACTTCTTGCCGGCCTCAGCCGCCGCAATGATGGCGGCGGTGTGGCCCATAGGAAACAGGGTCCCCGTGGGCAGCGGCAGGGTTTTGTCCGCCGGGGTGGTGTAGTGGATCTCGCCGGACCCGCCGGGCTCACCAAGGGTGGCGTCCCCGTCAACCTGTTCCGTAACAGCCGTGTCGGTGGTTTGCTTCATGTGGAAGCGCAACTTCGTGCCGTCCTTGCTTTCCCAGGTGAGATAGTCGGAGACCATCTCCACGTCCTGGCCGTCGCGATTGGACAGGGTCATGTCCAGGCGCTGGCGCACCGCCCAGCCGTCACACGCATCCGTCACCTCATAGGCCATCGTGCCGTTGACCGCGGTGATGTCGCCGCCGCGGGCGTCATCCAACTTGAGATTGTATGTGGCCCGGTGGGCGGCGAGATGGACCGGCTGCGCTTGCGCCAGAGCGGGGGCGGCGAGAATGGCGACGAGGATAGCCAGTCGGCTCATAAAGCGAACTCCGGTTGCAGTTTGCAGACATATGTCGGAATGAACGCGGTTGGGAGAATGCTTTGCAGTTCGGCAACGCATCATTAGCGCGGAAATACCATTTCCCCATCTAGCAATTGGCTAGCCAAACCCGGCACAAATAACCAGTTCTGAGACAACGGCTTGTGGTAGAGGCTTCCATGGCATCCTTCCGAACCGTAAAAATGTTTGACCTCGCAAACGCGCCCATCGACTTGCGGGAGGCCGACGATCTCGCGGCATTGAAGCCGTCTGATCTCGGCAGGGAGCCCGCAGTGCTGGAGTTGCGGGTCGGCGAATACGAGACGCCGATCGACGGACCGCCGGGTGACACAATGACGCGGGAAATCACGTTTACCGAATACAAATTGCATCAGTGGCTTGCCGAACATGGCGCCGAGCAGGGCGAACGCGTGCTCTTGATGTGGAGCAGCCCGCATTACGAGCACGCCTGAGCGCTCGCCGCCCCGGTAAGGACGGCCCTAAGCAGGCCATCTACGTCGCAGTCTGCCGTGCGATGATTAACGATTGCGGCGCGAATGGCGAGCCGGCCTGCCACCCGCGTTGTTGAGGGCGCGAACTGTCCGCCCTCATGGAGTTGCACCACCAAGGCGGCGTTACCCGCGTCATCGAGCGCGCGGACGCGAAAGCAGACGATGTTCAGCGTGACCGGCGCCAACAGCTCGAACCGCGGGTCGCTGGACACTCCTCGGCCGAGGCGCTGGGCAAGCTCGCAGCAGCGCTGCACGGCCGCGCCAAGAGCATCCGCCCCATAGGTTGTGAGCGTCATCCACACCTTGAGCGCCCGGAACCCGCGCGACAGGTCGGGACCGAAATCGCAAGGCCAGGGATGCCCGCCCGCGAGCCCACGGGTTTCCCGGCGCAGGTAGTCGGTATCCTGCGCGAAGGTGTCGAGCGCCGCGGCGGGGTTGCGCACCAGGATGCAGCCGGCGTCGTACGGCACTTGCGCCCATTTGTGAAAATCGAACGCGATGCTGTCGGCCTGTTCGATGCCGCGCAACAGCGGGCGGAGCGGCGGCGACAGCATCGCGAGCGCGCCAAAGGCGGCGTCGATGTGGAACCAGAGATCTTGCGCCTGACAGATGGCTGCGAGCGCCGCCAGGTCGTCCACCGCGCCCGTGTCGACGCTGCCGGCGGTTCCCTCCACCATGAAGGGCTGCAAGCCTGCTTGCCG
>CAXTNN010000192.1:0-6902 GCA_964245545.1 uncultured Acetobacteraceae bacterium
CCATATGGGAAGGCGGCGGCCGCAGCGTCAGAAGCGGCGGGGCCGTGCGGCGCCGTGCAGCCAGTGCACCAGGGTCACGATGTCGAACACCGGCAGCCCGGTGGCGGCGGCAACGGCGGCGGCATAGGGCGGCATGTTGGTGCATTCGAGCACAATGGCGCCGATATCGGGGTGCGCCGAAAGGAGCCGGTCTGCCGCGTCCAGCACGTCCTGCTCGGCGGCGGCCGTGTCCAAGTCCTCCCGCTCGCCCCGGATCAGCACCGGGAACAGCTCCCGACCGCGCTCGCAGCCCTCGATCGGCGTGCCGGCCGGAACGCCAGCGGCGGCCAGGTGCGTGGGGCTGAGGCTGGCGGCGGAGATGGTGATCACCCCCACGCGGCGGCCCGGCGGCAGCGCCGCCTGCACCCATTCCACCTGCATCAGCGCACTGGCCGCCACCGGGCGCCCGGTATGGGCGGCGAGCTCGCGCCCGAACGGCGCCAGGAAACCGCAATTTGTGGTGAGCACGGTGGCCCCCATCGCCACCAGGTCGTCGGCCGCCGCCAGGAACGCCGGCAGCAATCCTTCCGCGCCGCCGAGCACCACGCGCTCGGGGCTGGCGCCCCGCACCACCCGGTAATGCACCGGAAACGGCCAAGTGGCGGCGTTGCCCATATCGCCGGGCACGCGGGCGAACCGCGCTTCCAGCATGAGGATGCCCAGTGCCGCGCCATACACTGCCTGGCCGCCCCGCGCGATCACCACCCGCCAGCTCTCCACATTGCCTATCGCCGAGGCCTGACACCCCGAAGCCAGCCTGCTTGCCGACCCGCCAGCGAGGGCAGATGCTGGGGTAAAAGCAGCCGGAGGACAACATGGCATACCCATTCACTGCCGAGGATCTGGACGCGCTCGCGATCTGGGACACGCCAACCATCTGCAACGGCCTGGAGCTGATTGCACCGGCCCGGCGCGCCATCGGCTTCACCACTGGAGCGATGGTGGCGGCGGTGCCGGAGGGTAAGCCGATCGTGGGCCTGGCCCGGGTCGGCTTCATCCGTGCCAAGGAGTCGCCGCGCGCCCCGGCCGCCGACCGGCTCGAGTGGTACGACTACGTCGCTGCCGCCGCCATGCCAACCGTGGTGGTCCTGCAGGACCTGGACGACGAGCCCGGCTACGGCGCCTGGTGGGGCGAGGTGCACTCCACGGTGCACAAGGCCCTGGGCGCGCTTGGCTGCGTCACCAACGGCTCGTTCCGAGACACAGCCATGCTGGCGCCGGGCTTCCAGATCGTGGCCGGCAAGGTGGGGCCGAGCCACGCCCATGTGCACATGGTCTCGTTCGGCCAGCCAGTAAACGTGTTCGGCATGAATTGCGCCCATGACGACGTGATCCACGCCGACGCGCACGGCGCCGTGGTCATCCCCGCCGACGCCGTCCGGCAACTGCCAGCCGCGATCGACCTGGTGGCCCGGCGGGAAAAGGTGATCCTGGACGTCTGCGCCGACCCGGACTTCACCCCCGCCAAGCTCCGTGCCGCTGTGCTGCGATCAGGCGAAATCCATTGAACGGCTTAGACCGGAAGCCGCTCAGACAGTGACCCCCGCCCCCGGGCCGCTCACCTTCTTGCGCGACTGCCACAGCGCCACGAAGTCGATCGGCTGCAGCAGCACGGGCGGGAACCCGCCCTCGCGCGTGATGTCCGACAGGATGTTGCGCGCGTAGGGGAATAGCAGCCGCGGGCACTCGATCAGCAGCACCGGCTCCAGCGCGTTCTCCGGCATCCCGTTCAGCGTGAACACGCCCGCATAGGACAGGTCCACAATGAACACCACGCGCGGAGACTCCTCCTTCGGTTCGGTGGCCTCCGCCTTCACCACCAACACCACCTCGAAGATGCTCTTGTCGTCCTCCAGCCGCCGCGCCTGCACGTCGAGGTTGATTTGCACGTTCGGTTGCGAGCGCAGGGTGGTGAAGATGTCGGGCGCGGACGGAACCTCGAACGACAGGTCCTTCACGTACTGGATGTTGACGATCAAGGGCGCCTTCGCCTGCGCCCCGTTTGGGCCGCCGATCGGCTCGCCTTGCGGCGCGGGGGTGGTCTCGGACATGGCGGCTGCTCCTAGTGGCTTTGCTACACGTCGCGCGGGCGGTAGCACGCCGGGCCGCCCCCCGCCAGCAGGCTACGGCCGCCAAACGATCTCGGCGGGCGGCTCCGAGCGCGGATCGTAGCGCAGCCAAGTGCCGTTCTCCACGCTGCGTCCGGTCAGCGCCAGGATGAAGCCCCAGTGGCTCACCACCAGCGTTTGCGGCCAGTCCGGGTACTCCGCCATTTCGGTGCGGAACCGGTTGGCGCGCGCGATCACGTGCTCGGCCGGCTCGTTCTCCGTTGGCCACCACACGTCCTCGAGCGCGGAGAAATCGTGCCCCGGCCATTGGCCGCGCAAATCGGCCACCGTGCTGCCGATGTCGCACTTGAAGGCGTAGCGCTCCCGCACTGCAACATTGACCAGCACCGGCAAGCCCAGCCGCCGCGCCAGTGGTGCTGCGGTTTGCAGTGCGCGGGTGTAGGGAGAGGCCACGATGCGGGTGATCCCCTCGCCCGCCAGCGCGTCCGCAGCCTGCTCCGCTTGCTGCCGACCGAGATCGGTGAGCGCCGGGTCGATCAGCCCAGGGTCCTTGCGGGTGGCCGTGAAGTGAAGATTGAACTCGCTTTGGCCGTGGCGCAGGAGGATCATGGGCCACCCCTAGCCGAGCGGGTGACGGCGGGCAAATGCGGCCCGGCGTCCGCACGGGCCTTGCGTGTCCGGCGTTCAGACGGCCTTCATGTGTGTTGTGCTAGGGTTTGCCAAGCCCATCTAGGATGGGGACAGGAGTGGCGGTAATGGGTGCTGGTGGTTTCCCGATCGATCTGGTGCTGTTTGGCATGATCGCCGCCTTTCTGGTGCTGCGGCTGCGCAGCATCCTCGGCCGGAGGGACGGGTTCGAGCCCAGCCAAGGCCCGGCGCGCCCGGCCAACCGCCCTGCCGGCCCGGTGATCGAGGGCAAGGCCGAAGCCCCGGCCAGCCCGTCCCGCCCCGTGCCGGATGGGGGCAGCAGCGTCGGCCAGGCGCTTGCCCGCATCTCCCGTGCCGACCCGGGGTTTGACCCCGGCCGGTTCCTGGCTGGCGCCGAGGCCGCCTTCCGCCTGATCGTGACCGAGTTCGCCGCCGGCAACCGCGAGGCGCTCCGCCCCCTGCTGACGGTACAGACCTTCGCCGTGTTCGAGGGCGTGATCGCCGCTCGCGAGGCTGCTGGAGAAACGCAGACCAGCGAGATCCGCGCCGTGCATGAGGCGGTGATCGAGGAGGCGGTGCTGAACGGGACCATGGCCGAGATCACCGTTCGCTTCGTGTCGGACCAGATTAGTCAGACGCTGGACCGTGCAGGCCATTTCGTCGCCGGCGCGGACGCCGTGACCGAGTTGCGAGACGTATGGAGCTTCCTGCGGGACCTGTCAGTGCGCAACGACCCTGGCTGGCGCCTCGCCCAAGCGCGTTCGGCGTAGGTACCAATCCCGGCAGGTGTAGTCACCCACCATTGTGTTTTCACCTGTCGCTTGTCCCTAACTCGGCCACTCACCTGACGCTTTCGCCCTTGCTTAGTACATGGTTGGCGCCCTTCAAACCAAGCCGATGTGGCCCGGCCCATATCGAATAATAGAGATGCCCGCCGTGAGTATTCTTGATGAGCTTCGCCGGCGAGACATAGCCAAAGGCTTCCCGTAGCCGCTCACGGTACCACTCCAGCAATCGCTTTCCGGCATCTGGGCGCTTTTGTGTCGTGCTACCGAGCAAATCAGTTCGCTCCTCGTAGACCCGATGATACCACTCGGGCGATCCAAAAAGCCGGTTTAATGCATCGTGCCAGCCCGGCCGCAGCTTGGTTTAGCGCGTGAGTGAGCGCTGGATCGCCATGCCAAGAGCAAAATTGATGATTACCTCGACCCTTTTGGTAGCGGCAAGGCGTTCGATTGTTTCCCATGAGATTTGCATGCCAAAAGGATCGAGAAAGACGACGGCTAGGTGGCCCGCCTGACCCAAGCTGCCTTAAAGCAGCGTCTCAATTTCATCCTGTGCACTGCCCTGGCGCACCTCGATCTGGCAAGTTTGACTGTATTCCGCGCGGAGTTGCTCAAGCTCTGTGGCTCGGCCGGCGTCACTTTCAATAAAGACGTAGCGGCTGAAGCGGTTGGGGATGTCCAGTGCTACGCGGGGCGAACCCCGGATATATTCTTCCGTCGCTTGGTCAATCGTCGCCGTCTCAACTGCGGCTAGCAGGCTTTCCATGTCGGATGGGGCAACGCGGCGCAGACGGGCCTGCCCGGCGCCAGCAAACGCGTCCACGAAGGTCAGGCTCTTTACCCAGTGTTCCTGCTTTTTCAAAGCAGTGGTATAGAAATTCAGGTATTCGCCTAAGGCTTGCAGCTTCTCGCGGGCCCAGGGGCCGACTTCCGGGGTCGCTTCATTCATTCAGCGGCAAGCAATGTTGGTCGGGCTCGCGGAAACTGGTTCCATTCGCGTCCATCTAGCTCCCGTCCAGCCAGCTTCGGGCGTAGGCCACCCCATTGCTTGAAGAAGAACGGAACGCCAGCGGCGACGCATTGGTCGCGAATATCGCGCGCCCATTCCGGCTGCATTGGCCGGGCGCGGGGACCACTCTCGCCTCCAACAATCACCCAATCAACGCCGGTCAAATCGAGCATGCCAATCGGGCCGAGCAACGGCTCAATTGAGAGAAAGCGGATGCCGGCGGGTGACTGCTGGAGGTGTTGAATGCGAGAAACCCGAAGGCGATCCTCCACCGAAACTCCGAGCCAGATATGGGAGGGTGGCGCGTGCCCAGCATAGCGGGCTTTCAGGAAATTGCGCATCAGGCTGCTACGTTTAGTTAATAGCTGGAAGCGATGCCAATGGGCCTGCTCCATCACGTCAAAGACTTGGCCGATGAAGGTGACGGGCACCTGTTTGTGAAACAGGTCGGACATGGAGTTGACAAAGACCATCCGCGACCGTGTCCAGGCGAGCGGTTGCTGTAGGCGTGCGGGACGAAGCGTCAGGTCGAAACCAGTCTCGAACGGATGCCCGGGCGTGCCTCGAAAGCGTTCGGAGAACCGTTCAGCGTAGCAGTTGTCACAGCCACGGCTAATCTTCGTGCAGCCCGTGACCGGGTTCCACGTTGAATCTGTCCATTCAATTTGACTCCTATCACCCATCAGCGGCCTCAGGCGTACGAAGAAGATTCGGACGTCGCGGGAGGGCAAGCAATGCAGAGCGAGTGGTTTACAAAACTTCAATAGGGTGCATGAACAAGCGCCAGCCTTCGCGTTCAAAGGCGAAACTCGACCGTTCAGTTCAACGGCACGAGGTTCCGCGGGTGGTTCATTGCAGACCTGATTGAGTTTCAGCACCAGAGCGTTGCCGGATGAGGTGTGGTCACCTGACCGGTTTGATGCTCTCTGTAGTAGAAGCTTAGTGAGCTGCAACCCCGATCTGCCTTGTAAGCAGGAGCCTCACAACTCCGTTCTACTTCTCCGTCACCACCCGCGATAGCAGTCCATGGGTCGACCCTGGGGAGACGCCCGGCCCGATTGTAATCGTCGCCGTCATGCCCGCAGCCAGGTGGATGCTGGCCGGGACCGAGTCGATGTGGATGCGCACCGGGATGCGCTGCGCCAGCCGCACCCAGGTGAACACCGGGTTCACCGAAGCCAAGCCAAGCGAGCCCGGGTCGGTATTGGGGGTGCTGATGCCACGAGCGAAGCTGTCGACGTGGCCGCGGATCGGGGCATTGCCGTAGCCCATCAGCACGGCCAGCGCCGGGTCGCCGATGTGGATGCCTGCCAGCTTGGTCTCCTCGAAGTAGCCAGATACCCAGAAGCTGTCGCTATCCAGCAGCGAAATGTTGCGCGTGCCGGGCGTCGCGTAGTCGCCCTCGCGCAGCAGCAGGTTGGTCACGTAGCCGTTCACGGGGGAGACAACCTTCGTGCGGTCGAGGTTGACATGCGCCTGGCTGAGCTGCGCCAGTGACCCGGCGTAGGCCGCCGCCGCCATCTCCGCCGTCGCGTCATAGGTTTGCCGCTCTTCCTCCGACGTCGACAGGGTTGTGAGCGCCACCCGCCGTGCCGCCTCCGCCTGTTTCGCCTTCATGTCGGCTAGCTTGCTGTTGACGGTGGCCTGCGCCGTCGCCACCGCGATCTGGTAATCCACCGGGTCGATCTCGTACAGCACGTCCCCCTTTCGGACGGCCTGGTTGTCGCTGACGTAGATGTGGGTGATCTGGCCTGACACCTGCGGCGCAACGTTGACGACGTCAGCCAGCACCTGGCCGTCCCGCGTCCATGGCCCGGTGACGTAGGTGCGCCACACGATGACGCCGGCCACCAGGGCCACCGCCAACAGCAGCACCGTCACCAGCATGCGGGCGGCGCGGCGGGCTCTACCGAACATGCGCCAACCGCCCCCTGCTAAAAGACTGCAACCAGAGCGCCGAGAATACAGACATACAGCGCAGCTTCCATCAAAGGCGGGTTCCAAACCCAGTGGTCGAGCCGCAGCCATTCCAGCAGCCAGCTTAGCGGCAGCCAAATCACCGCGGCGGCGAAAAGGTAGACCAGGAACGGCGCCATATAAACGCCGGCAATGTTGGTCTCGCGCCACATGTCAGCCCCACTCCGCCGCGTAATGATGCAGGGCGCGCTGCTCGGCCTCCATCAGCCGGGCCGCCGCATGCAGGCCGGACGCCGCCTGCAGCCCGCCAGGGGCGCTCAGCGCCAGTTCGGCTGCTTCCCGCAACCGCCCGGCCTCGCCCGACAGCAGGGCGGCGCGCCCGGCCTGGCGGACCGGCAGCGGCAGATCCGCCCGCAAGCCGGACCACGCGCGGCG
>CAXTNN010000193.1:0-6884 GCA_964245545.1 uncultured Acetobacteraceae bacterium
GCGTGAGCGGGTCAGGAGACAATTCCAAACGGTCTGCAAGCCATGCCGCAGCATGCCGCTCCGCTTGCGCTAACTCAAGCGAGGGGCGGGGCTTTCGCGCCTCACTCCGCCGCCTTCAGCAGCCTTTCCGCCCCGTTTACCCGGTCGGACAGCCCGGCCGAGCGGTGCACCACCCGCAGCGGCTCATCCCAGTCGAAGTTGCGCCATACGGCAGCCAGGTTGGCGAATGGCGGCGACTGCGCGAACAACTGGAAGGTCAGGCGGTGCCCGGCGTAGTCCGAGTTGAGCAGGTCCCGCGCGAAGGCCAGCAGGCGGCGGCGGTCCTCGCTCTGCCACTCGTCGTTCACGCTGTAGAACTTGTCGAGCCAGGGTGCCGTGTCCGGGTGGCGGAAGGCAGCAGCGTCAGGCGTGACGCAGATTTGGCCGCCGCACAGCTCCCGCGCCACGTGCATCATCGCCGCCAACTGCGAGGTGGCGAACACCCGGCCGGTGAACAGCAGCGACTGGTCGGGCATCAGCAGTCCGGCGGGGCTCGGCTTGGCGCAGGCGATGGCGGCGGTGAGGTGGGCGTTGATGCCCTCGCGGTAGCACGCGAGCTGGGACAGTTTCTCCTGCACCGCCTGCTGTTTCTCCAACCCCGTTTGCCGGGCGTTGAACAGGGCAGCGCCGATCAGCATGTCCGCCAGCTTCAGGTTGCGTTGCACAAAGGCAAATGCGCTATAGCGGTGCAGGGTGGCGCGGATGTAGGTCGCCGCCTCGGTGTGGCGGTAGAACAGCACGTTCTCCCACGGCACCAGCACGTCGTCGAACACCACCAGCGTGTCCACCTCGTCGAACTTGTTGCTGAGCGGGTAGTCCTCGGGGGGGGCGCGGCCGGCGAACCCGGTGCGGCAAATAAAGCTGAGGTTGGGCGAGCCCAAGTCGCACACGAAGCCCACCGCGTAATCCGACAGCTCGGCGTCCCCCCAATTGGCGATGGTGGGCTTGGTGAAGGCCTGGTTGGCGTAGGCGGCGGCCGTTTCGTACTTGGCGCCGCGCACGATGATGCCGGCATCCGTCTCCCGCACCACGTGCAGCAGCATGTCCGGATCCTGGTCCTGCGGGCGCTTGGCTCGGTCGCCCTTGGGATCGGTGTTGGCGGACACGTGGAACGGGTCGGCGCGCAGCGCGTGATCGACGTGGCGGCGGATGTTGGCGGCAAAGGCCGGGTTCACCGCGTTCAGCACGTCCTGCCCATCATAAAGCGACCACATCTCGCCGATGGTTTCGTCGCCCACGCGGGTGACGACGCCGCCAACGTCGTCCAACACGGCGTCGGTGGCCGCGCGCTTGGCATGCCAATCGGCCTGGCTGCGGGGCAGCTTGTGGGCGACCGGGCAGGGGTCGCCGTCTTCGAGATAGGTCATCACCGGGGCGGTGCGCTCGTCATGCTGCATGTCGTAAATGCGGGCGCGGATGTCGACCAGCGGCTTGAACATGGGGTGGATGGTGACATCGCGGACCCGCTCGCCATTGACATAGACCCGGCGTCCATCGCGGATGCTGTCACGGTATTGCTGGCCGGTGCGGATCATGCGGGCGCCTCGCTTGCTTGCTCGCGGGCAGCATGGCGGAAAAGCGCCAAGGGTGCACTACCGGCATAAAACTTGCCTGCTTATCGCCGATGGAAGTTCCGGCCCAACCGTATCCGTTCGCGTTCGATTGGCCGGCTTGCGCACTGCTGATCATCGACATGCAGCGGGACTTTCTGGAGCCGGGCGGGTTCGGCGCGGCGCTGGGCAATGATGTGGAGCAGCTCCGCCAAGCCATCGTGCCGAACCAGCGCCTGCTGGCGGCGTGGCGGGCCGCCGGGCTGCCCGTGATCCACACCCGGGAGGGCCACCGGCCGGACCTGGCGGACCTGCCGCCCGCCAAGCACGTGCGCGGGCGGGGCGAGACCCGGATTGGCGATGCCGGGCCGATGGGGCGCATCCTGGTCCGAGGCGAACCTGGTCACGCCATCATTCCCGAACTCGCGGCGGTGGCGGGCGAGCCGGTGGTGGACAAGCCTGGCAAGGGCGCTTTCTTCGCCACCGACCTGCACGCCATCCTCGCCAATCGAGGCATCCGCCAGTTGGTGGTGACGGGCGTCACCACCGAGGTCTGCGTCAGCACCACGGTGCGGGAGGCCAACGACCGCGGCTATGACTGCCTGGTGCTGGCCGATTGCACCGCCTCCTACCGGCCGGAGTTCCATGCCAGCGCATTGGCGATGGTGTGCGCTCAGGGTGGCATCTTTGGCTGGGTCGGCCAGTCGGCAGACGTGATCGCCGCATTGACGCCGGGCTGAACAACCTGGGCCGAAGCTGGCCGTTTGAGCCTCCACTGAGATGTCAAAGCGGGGGCAAGCATGGCGCAGCAAATCCAAGTCGACCCGGCCGCCGTCACGGGCGAGGCCGAGGCTGGCGGCGTCATCGGATTGCTGCCGGACTTGGCCTACCGCCGGGTCGGGATGGTGAACGTGGTGCTGGCGGGCGGCCCCGTGGGAGAGGCGGTGCTGATCGACGCGGGACTGCCGGGCACGGCGCCGGTGGTTCGCTCGGCCTGGGCATCCCGCTTCGGCGAGGGCCGCAAGCCGGCCGCAATCATGCTGACCCACGGCCATATCGACCATGTCGGCGCGTTGCAGACGTTGCTCGAGGAATGGGACGTGCCGGTTTACGCCCATCCGGACGAGCTGCCCTACCTGAATGGCACGGCGGCCTATCCGCCGCCCGACACCCGTGTGGGCGGGGGACTCATGTCCCGCTTGGCCGGGCTGTTTCCGCGCCAGCCAATCGATGTGAGCCGGTGGCTGCAGCCCTTGCCCGCGGATGGCGGCGTGCCCGGCCTGCCGGGCTGGCGCTGGCTGCACACGCCGGGCCACTCGGTGGGGCATGTCTCGTTTTGGCGGGAGGCGGACCGGGCGCTGATTGCGGGGGATGCGTTCATCACCACGGCGCAGGAGTCGGCCTATGCCGTGGCGACGCAGGACCCGGAGCTGCACGGCCCACCGATGTATTTCACCGCGGATTGGGGCGCGGCGGCGCAATCGGTGCGGGCGTTGGCGGGGTTGCAGCCCGCTTTAGCCGTGACGGGGCACGGCCGCGCCATGCAAGGCTCAGCGTTGCGGGCGGCGCTGGGAGCGTTGGCAGCCCAGTTTGAGCATGTGGCCGTGCCAAAGGGCGGCCACTACGTGCTGCACCCGGCCCGGGTGTCGGACGGGTCGGCTTACGACCGCGCCGGCGATTGAGGGCTACATCACTTCCTGCATCGCGGCAGCGAGGCGGCGGAGGTCCAGTGGTTTGTCGCAATGCTGCTTGTGCGCGTATTGGCGAGGCAACGCGGCGGCGTCATAGCCGGTGGTGAAAAGGTAGGGCGTCGACTGAGCGTCCAACACGTCTGCGACCTTGAACACCGGTTCGCCGCCGAGGTCGACATCCAGCAGGGCGATATCCACGCCGGCCTGGGATTCGATCAGGGCCAGGGCTCCCCTGACGGTAGGCACTGGACCGAGCACGATGGCTCCAGCACGGTCGAGCGTGCGGGCGAGTTCGGCGGCGAGAAGGTACTCGTCCTCCACCACCAGAACCCGCCGCCCTGCCACGTTCAGATCTGCCATCGCCGGCCTTTCTCCATTTACGCAATCACAGCGTCATTCCGGCGTGATTGCCATCTAGGGTAAGATCGGCGGTGTTTACGTTGCGTCAATGTACGACCAGCGTCTCTCATCTCTCGCCGGCGGGAGAAGGAGCGGCCTCAAAGTCAGCGGCGCGCAAGGTGCGGGCGAGCCGGTCGAGCAGCCCGTTGGCCATCCGCGGCTCGTCGCCGGTGAAAAAGCCGTGTGCCACGTCCAGGTACTCGTTGATCACGACGCGGGCGGGAGGGCCATCGGCCATTGCGAGCTCAGCCCCGGCCGCACGCAGCAGGGCCCGCAACACCGGGTCGAGCCGGGCGAACGGCCACTCGGGGGGCAGCGCCTCCGCAACCAGCGCATCAAGCCGGTCCTGTTGCTGCACGGCAGAGCGCACGATACGGCCGAACAAGCCAGCGTCCGCTTCCGGCACCCGGCCTTCCTCAAACCCGCCGGTTCCCGGCAACTCGCCCAAGCGATGGCGGACGAATTGGTCCACCACGGTCTCGACCGTTTCGCCGGTTTGTTCGGATTGGAACAGCGCCTGCACCGCTGCCACCCGGCTGGCGGTGCGGGGCCGTCGTTTGGCAGGCATCTAACCCGCCCCGAGCCGGCGCGCCGCGTCCACCTGGCGCAGCGCGGCCACAGCGGCCTCCGCACCCTTGTTATGACCATCTGGCCCCGACCGGGCCACGGCCTGGGCCACGGTGTCCACCGTCAGCAGCCCGGTGCCGAGGGCGATGCCGTGTTGCAGGGCGATTTCCATCAGTCCGTTCATGCTGGCAGCACAGATAAACTCGTAGTGGTCAGTTTCGCCGCGCACCACGCAGCCCAGGGCCACGTAGCCGTCAAAGGCTTCACCCCCGCGCAGCGCGATGCGGATGGCTTGCGGCAATTCAAACGCGCCAGCCACGTCCAGGATTTCAAACCGAGCGCCGGCTTCGGTAAGGATGCGGCAGGCTCCCTCCGTCATCCCGTCCACCACCTCACGATAATAGGGCGCACGCACCACCAGGATACGCGGCGGCGGCCCCATCACGGCGGGAGCAACGGCGAGGGGGGCGTCGATGGTGCTCAATCGCTGGCCTCGTCGATGGCGAGCTGGTCGACAATGTTCAGCCCGTAGGCTTCCAGCCCCACCACGGTGCGCTGGGTGTTGGAAAGCAAGACCATGTCCTTTACCCCGAGATCGACCAGGATTTGCGCGCCAACGCCGTAATCCCGCAGCGACTGCACCGGGCGGGGGCTGCCCGCCATTAGACGCACCCGCTCGGACAGCGAGGTGGGGTTGGCTTCGCGGATCAGCACGACGACGCCGCGGCCGGCTCCCGCGATCATGCGCATCGCCCCGTGCAACGCCGCGGGATGCGCGCCGCCCAGCATGTCCCCCAGCAAATCCACCGCGTGCATGCGCACCAGGGGAGGCGCGCCGTTGCTCACGTCCCCTTTCACCAGAACGAGGTGTTCGGCGTATTCGACGGTGTTGGCGTAGACGTACATGCGCCACTCGCCGCCTTCAATGCGATGGATCTCGCCCTCCTGCACCCGCTTCACCAGGCGCTCGGTGCGGCGGCGATGGCCGATCAGGTCGGCAATCGTGCCGAGCTTAAGGTTGTGGTGCTGGGCGAAGGCAACCAGGTCCGGCAGGCGGGCCATGGAGCCGTCGTCGTTCATCACCTCGCAGATCACGGCGGCGGGGTTCAGGCCGGCCAAGCGGGCGATATCCACCGCCGCCTCGGTATGGCCGGCGCGGATCAGCGAGCCGCCTTCCCGCGCCACCAGCGGAAAAACGTGGCCCGGCGTGGTGATGTGGTCGCGGCCCATGTCCGAGTTGATGGCGACGGCCACCGTGTGGGCGCGGTCATAGGCGGAGATGCCAGTGGTGACGCCCTCGCGCGCCTCGATGGAGACGGTGAAGGCGGTCTGGTGCCGGGTGCCGTTGGCCTGCGCCATGAGCGGCAGGCCAAGTTGCTCAACGCGGTGCCGGGTCAAAGCCAGGCAGATCAGGCCGCGGGCGTGGCGGGCCATGAAGTTGATGGCGTCCGGGGTGGCGAATTGAGCGGGAATGACGAGGTCGCCCTCGTTCTCGCGGCCCTCGTCATCGACCAGGATGAACATCCGGCCGGCGCGGGCTTCCTCAATGATCTCCGGCGCTGCAGTGATGTAGTCGTGCAGGCTGGCGCGCTTCAGCTCACTCATGCTGTGTCTCCTCCGTGTCCAGCAGGCGCGCGACGTAGCGGGCCAGAGTGTCGATCTCGATGTTCACCAGCGCACCGGCGCCGAGATCCACTAAATCCGTATTTTCAAGCGTGTGTGGAATGATGTTGACGCCGAACGTGTCCCGCCCGGCCTCGTTCACGGTAAGCGAAATACCGTTCAGCGCCACGCTGCCCTTGGGCGCCGTGAAACGGGCGAGGGTGCGGGGAATGCGGATGATAAAGCGCGTGGAGCCGTGCTCCGGGGTGCGCGAGACAATCTCGCCCACGTCATCAACATGCCCGGCAACGATGTGGCCGCCCAACTCGTCGCCGGCCCGAAGCGCTCGCTCCAGGTTCACGCGGGTGCCGGTCTGCCACGTGCCAAGGCTGGTCTTGGAAAGGGTTTCGGCCGAGGCGTCCACCGCAAACCAGTAGGGGCCGACCTCCACTGCGGTGAGGCAGCAACCGGAGCAGGCGATGCTGGCGCCGATCGCCGGCGGGGTGGGCCAGGCCTGCTCGATCACCAGCCGCATGTCGTTGTCGGCCGAGATCGGGGAGACGCTGCGGACGCGGCCCACGGCGGTGATGATCCCAGTGAACATCAGGCGGCATCCCGTTGGTATTCCGTCAGCATGTCGTCTCCAATGGCCCGGTGGGCGGTGCGGGTGAAGCGCGGCATGGCGGCGAGGTCGGTCACTCCGAAGGCCTGGGCGGCGGGCCAGCCATCGCCCCCCATCACCGCCGGAGCATGGAACCAGGCGATACGATCGACCAGCCCGTCGCGCAACAGCCCGCCCGCAAGTTTGGCGCCGCCCTCGACCAGCACGCGGGTGATGCCGGCGGTGGCGAGGGCTTGCAGGCCGGCCAGCAAGTCCACCCCGCGCTCGCCGCCAGCGACGGCGAACAGGCGCACGCCGGCGGCGGTGAAGGCCTCCATCCGCGCCGGGTCAGCCCCGCCGCGATGCAGCAGCCAGGTGGGCGCGGCGGCGGC
Source organism: uncultured Acetobacteraceae bacterium (assembly GCA_964245545.1). Classification (GTDB taxonomy): domain Bacteria; phylum Pseudomonadota; class Alphaproteobacteria; order Acetobacterales; family Acetobacteraceae; genus LMUY01. The sequence goes on from CAXTNN010000193.1 coordinate 6,842, forward strand.
GGTGGCGACCAGCTTGCCCGTGAGCGAGGTGCGCAGGTGGCTG
>CAXTNN010000194.1:0-6881 GCA_964245545.1 uncultured Acetobacteraceae bacterium
GGGGTGCTTTCCTGCTCGCGGCGGGGGTGGTGGTGGGGGCGGGTTGGTGGCGCCCGCTCGGCCGCGCCGTGGCGATGATCCCGACGACGCTTGCCAACGCCATGCTGGCCGGCGTGCTGCTGAACCTTTGCTTGGCACCGGTGCGCGGGGTCGCGCAGTCGCCGGGTCCGGCGCTCGCCGTCATCGCGACCTGGGCGCTGGCTGGGCGCATCCACCGCCTGCTGGCGGTGCCGGCGGCCGTTGCGCTGACCATCGTCCTGATCGCCTGGCGGCACGGGGCGGCAACCGCGGGCTTAGTGCTGCCGCACCCGGTGTTTGTCTGGCCCGCTTTCACCTACGCCGCGCTGATCGGTCTGGCGGTGCCGCTGTTCATCGTGACCATGGCCTCGCAAAACATTCCCGGGATTGCGGTGCTGAGCGTGAACGGCTTTCGTCCGGAGCCCGGACTGCTGTTCCGCACCACAGGCCTCTTCTCCGTGCTGGCGGCGCCGTTCGGCGGGCACGCCGTGAACTTGGCTGCGATCACCGCCGCAATTTGCGCCGGACCGGACGCGCATTCCGATCCCGCGCAACGCTGGCAGGCGACCGCCGTGAGCGGTGCGGCCTACGTCATCCTCGGTCCGCTGGCTGCGGCCGTAACAGCCTTCGTCGGCGCCGCACCGGTGCTGATCGAGAGCGTGGCAGGGTTGGCGCTGTTGGGCGCATTGGGCGGCGCGCTGCACGGCGCCGTGGCCGTGCTGGAGGAGCGCGAGGCGGCGCTGGCAACCTTTCTGGTCACCGCCTCGGGCGTTGGCTTCGGCGGCGTCAGCGGCGCCTTTTGGGGGCTGCTGGCTGGTGGAGCGCTCCTGCTGATGACTCGCATGCGAGCGCGGCTGGGGCATTGACCTGCCCCGCGGCTACGGAGAGCGCCCGCCTCACGATCGTGAGTCGAGCGCTCCCGCCTCGCCTTACCTGATGGCGCGAAGCACCGAGCGATGTTCGCCGGCGAGGCTGCGGTAGACGGCGAGGTAGTCCTTGGCCATCCGCCGTGCGGTGAAGCGCTCCTCAAAGCGGCGGCGCACCTGAGCGCGATCCAGCGTGTGGAGTTTTTGCACGGCGGCCACGGCGCTCACCATGTCTTCCACGATAAAGCCCGTCACGCCGTCCTCGACAATCTCGGGCACCGAACCACGGTTGAAGGCGATCACCGGCGTGCCGCATGCCATGGCCTCGATCATGACCAAGCCGAACGGTTCGGGCCAATCGATCGGCATCAGCAGGCCGATGGCGCCGGACAGGAAGGCGGGCTTATCGCGGTCCGAAATCTCGCCGATCATGTCGACGTTCGGCAGTTCGAGCAGATGGCGGACGTGCTTGTCGAAATAGGCTTTGTCCGCCACGTCCACCTTGGCCGCCAGCTTGATCGGCACGCCGCAGGATTGCGCGATGGCGATGGCGCGGTCAGGGCACTTCTCCGGCGCGATGCGGCCCAAGAAAGCGAGGTAGCCGTCCGGGTTGCCGACCGGCGTCAGCAGGTTCTCCGGCAGTCCGTGCAGCACGGTGTCGACAAAGTTGGCTTGCGGCAGGGGGCGGCGCTGGCTGTCTGAAATGCTCACCACCGGCACGTTCGGGAACATGTCGAACACCGGCTGCAGCTCCGGCAGGTCCAGCCGGCCGTGCAGGGTGGTGACGAACGGCGTGCGCTGGCGGCCAAACAGGCTGAACGACCAATAGTCCATGTGGAAGTGCAGCACGTCGAAGTCTTCGGCCTGCTGGCGTACGGCTTCCATCAGCATCATGTGGGGCGCGATTGGGTCCCGGATCGCCGGGTCCAGGCGCAGCGCGCGCGGCCAGGCAGCCTGCAGCTTGGCGCTGGTGATGGAATCGCCGCTGGCGAACAATGTCACGTCATGGCCTAGCCCCACCAGCTCCTCGGTCAGGAATGAAACGACCCTCTCGGTGCCGCCATAGAGCTTCGGCGGGACGGCTTCGTGGAGAGGAGCAATCTGGGCTATGCGCATGTCGGCGATCTCCTTTGACTGATGCTCATTTAACAACCGGATCGGGGCATGAATGCGGCGTTGTCGCCATATATCCGCCCAAGTCGGCGGATAATTTCTGGGTTAGGCGGATAGCTCAGCCTTCGTGACCTATCACGAAGATGTTGGTGCGACATCCGCAACGTCTGTGCGTCAGTGGGTCACAGCGTCTTGTGCGGTCCGGGCAGGTAGAGGGGTGTGCAGTGATGGGCCGAAACGATCCGCAGATTATCGACATTTCGCAGCGGCCATCTGCGTTCTTGATGCGGTACATCCGCCGCCATGCGGTTGGACATGCGGTGGTGCTGGGGTCCGTCATCCTGGCGGTCGGCTGTTCCATTGCGTCCCAATATTCAGTAAAGCATTTGGTCGACACGCTCACAGCCGGCCGCCATGGCCCGGTCTGGACCGCGTTCCTGCTCTTGGCTGCTCTGATCGCCGCCGACAACATGCTGTGGCGTGTGGGTGGCTGGGTGGCGTCGCACTGCTTCGTTGCGGTCACGGGTGATTTGCGGCGCGACCTGTTCCACCACCTGACCGGCCATTCTCCGAGCTACTTCGCGGATCGGCCGCCGGGCACGTTGGCGGGGCGGATCACCGCAACCGGCAACGCCATCTACACGGTGGAAAACACATTCGCCTGGAACGTGCTGCCGCCATTGCTTGCAGTGGCCGGGTCGATTGCGGTGATGATCACCGTCAGCCCTGGCATGGCGGCCGCGCTGGTGGCGGTGTCGGCCGTGTTGGCTTACCTGTTGAGCAGGCTGGCGGCGCGTGGCCGCCCGTTGCACCACCAATATGCGACGGACGCGGCCGCCGTGGACGGCGAGCTGGTCGACGTGATCAACAACATGCCGCTGGTCCGCGCCTTTGGTGCGACGCTGCGGGAGCGTCAGCGCTTCGGCGCCCGGGTGGAGCAGGAAATGGTGACGCGCGCCCGCTCGCTGCGCTATCTGGAGAAGCTGCGCCTGTTCCACGCCGCGGTGACCGCGGGGCTGACGGCGGGGCTGCTGGCTTGGGCAATCCTGCTTTGGGAAAATGGTTCGGCCACATCCGGCGACGTGGTGCTGGTGACGTCGCTGGGCTTCACCATCCTGCACGGCACCCGCGACCTGGCTGTCGCTCTGGTGGACACCATCCAGCACGTGGCACGTCTGTCCGAGGCGCTGGCGACGCTGCTGCTGCCGCACGAGATGGTGGACGCGAACGGCGCCCGCACGTTGGAGGCGGCACGCGGCCGGGTCGAGTTCCGCAACGTGACGTACTCCTACCCGGCGAGCAGCCAGTCGGTGCTGGACAATTTCTCCGTTACCATCGAGGCCGGGACGCGGGTCGGGCTGGTCGGCCGCTCCGGTTCGGGCAAGTCCACGGTGCTATCGCTGCTGCAGCGGCAACGGGATGTCCCGTCCGGGCGCATCATCATCGATGGCCACGACATTGCCGGGTTGACTCAGGAAAGCCTTCGCAACGCCATCGGCGTGGTACCGCAGGATGTGTCGCTGTTCCACCGTTCGGTGATGGAGAACATCCGTTATGGCCGGCCGGACGCGACCGATTCCGAGGTGAAGGCCGCCGCGGAGGCCGCAAGCTGCCGCCAGTTCATCGAGGCGCTGCCGGAGGGCTATGACACGGAAGTGGGCGACCGCGGCGTGAAGCTGTCGGGTGGACAGCGGCAACGGCTGGCGATCGCGCGCGCCTTCCTGCGTAACTCGCCCATTCTGCTGCTCGACGAGGCAACCAGCGCGTTGGACTCCGAATCGGAAGCGGCGGTGCAGCGCGCGTTGAACCGGCTGATGCAGGGGCGGACGGTGATCGCGGTGGCGCACCGGCTCTCGACCCTGCAGGACTTCGACCGCATCCTGGTGATGCAGTCGGGCAAGATCCTGCAGGACGGCACACCCGCCGAGCTCGAGTGCAGCAACGGCCCGTTCCGGGACCTGCTGCGGCGCCAGTCGCGCGAGATCGCCATGCTCGCCGCCGATTGAGATTGCACCCGCACCACAAACAGTGTACACAGGCGCCGTCGACGAACTTGGAGGCAACATCATGGGCGAGATAAGTGAAATCTCCGTTGGCGTGCGGGAGCTTCGGGGCAACCTGACGCACTACCTGCGGGAAGCCCATCAAGGCCACCCGGTGCTGATCACCTCGCACGACAAGGTGGTGGCCGAGTTGCGGGCGCCCTCGCCGGAGTTGCGCCCGGCTCGCGAGGCGGGAGCGTTGCGCGGCCAAATCCACATGGCCGATGACTTCGACACGCTGCCCGAGGACCTGCTCGACGCGATCGAGGCTTGATCGGACCGCGTTCGGCCGCCCGCTCCCGCTACCTGCTCGACACGCATGCGCTGCTCTGGTGGCTGGCCGACGACGAGCGGCTGGGGCAGCGGATGCGCGCCGTAATCGCCAACCCAGCCAATGACATCATGGTCAGCACGGTCAGCCTGTGGGAAATCGTGATCAAGACCCGCATCGGCAAACTGACGGCCGACATCGGCGCCATCGAGCGGGCCATCGACCGGTTCGACATTGCGCGGCTGGACGTGCTGCCGCCCCACTTGGTCACGCTGGCCAGCCTGCCCGCGCATCACCGCGACCCGTTCGACCACCTCCTGCTCGCCCAGGCCATCGCCGAGGATGCGGCCTTCGTGTCAAAGGATGAGGTGATGGCGCGCTACCCGGTGCGGGTCGAGAGATGCTAGAACAATGATCCCACTGTTGCCGACCGTTCCGGTGCTGCCCGCTCCTATCCGCCGAGTCGTCGATCTCACCACAGCGCTGCTTATGCTGCCGTTCTCCTGGTGGGTAGGCTCACGTTTACTCCTTCAAATGCGGATAATCGGCCTGCTATGGTATGTTGGGGCTATTCTGCTCCTCTCCCTGGCGGAAGAACTTGCAATACGGATTTGGGCCCGGCGCCGAGAGTTAATGTTCATTCCGCGCCAGGACTGGAAACGCGCCCGCAGAGCTCAAAGCCTTACGGACCCGTTTGCAGTAATCGTATTGAATACCACCTTATTGTCGCTAAACACGGTCGCCATAATGCACGAGCAAAGTTCGGGCTGGATGGCTGGCGTTATGTTCTGGCTCCTGACCCTTGGCTGGACGCTTTATCGGCGACGCGCAGCAAGCAGGCATCGCGTGGACGGCTCCCCGGCCACCTAGTGCGCCCACCACTCACATCCCTTTCGGCAGCGCCCGTTCCACCAGCCGCGCATACAGCCCCGCGCCAAACGGGATCGCCTCGTCGTTGAAGTTGTAGCGCGGGTGGTGCGGGTTGAAGCCGTCGCCATTGCCCACCAGGATGTAGGCGCCGGGCACCCGCTCCATCATGAAGGCGAAGTCCTCCGAGCCCATGGTGGGAGACTTGTTGCGGTCCACCGCCCCCTCTCCCACCAAGTCGGCGGCCGCATCGGCATAGGCGGCGGTGTGCACCGGGTCGTTGACGAGCGGGGCGAAGATCAGCCGGAAGTCGAGCAGGGCGGTGGCGCCGAACCCGGCGGCAACACCCTCCACCACGCCGCGCATGCGCTCCTCGATCCGGTCCAGCACCTCCGTCTTGAAGGCGCGGGCGGTGCCGGCCATCAGCGCGCTTTGCGGCACCACGTTGTAGGCGTCGCCAGCCACCACCTTGGTCACGCTCACCACCGCGGTCTCCGACGCCGGCAGGTTGCGCGACACCACCGATTGCAGCGCCGCGCCGATGTGGCAGGCGGTAAGCGCCGGGTCGATGCTGTGCTCGGGATGGGCGCCATGGGAGCCGCGACCCTCGATGTGGATGTCGAAGAACGCCCCGCCCGCCATCGCCGGGCCGGGGCAGATGGCGTATTCCCCCACCGCCATGTTGGGCCGGTTGTGCATGCCGTAGACGGCGTCGCAGGGAAAGCGCTCGAACAGCCCGTCTTCCAGCATGGCCAGCGCCCCGCCGATCCCCTCTTCGCCGGGCTGGAAGATGAAGTGCACCGTGCCGTTGAAGTCGCGCGTTTCCGCCAGGTAGCGGGCGGCGCCGAGCAGCATGGTGGTGTGCCCGTCATGCCCGCAGGCATGCATCACGCCGGGGCTGCGGCTTTTATACGGGAGGTCGTTGGCCTCGGTGATCGGCAGCGCGTCCATGTCGGCGCGCAGCCCTACCCGGCCCTGCCCGTTGCCCGACCGCAACACGCCCACCACGCCCGTCTTGCCCACGCCGCGATGCACCTCGATCCCCCAGGCCTCAAGCTGCGCCGCCACCTGCTCGGCGGTGCGGTGCTCCTCCAGCCCCAATTCGGGATGGGCATGCAGGTCCTGGCGGAAAGCGGTCAGTTCGTCGTGGTAGCGGCGGATGTGGTCGATAGCGGACATGCGGCTTGCCTCCAAGGCTGCATTCGGGTGCTGCATTGCGGTTACAGCACGCCGCCAACCGCGAGGCCAGCGATTGACCCGGCGTGCGCCCGCCGTTACTCCCCGCCGCTCGTTCGAGAGGGGCGCGGGATGGCACAGGCGGCAGTGGTTGAGGACGACACGAAAGTGGGCGGCATCGCGGCCGACCGGCTGCGCAGCATCATCGAGCGCATCGAGCGGCTGGAGGAAGAGCGCAAGGCCCTCGCCAGCGACATCAAGGACATCTACTCCGAAGCGAAATCAGCCGGTTTCGACGTGAAGGTGATCCGGCAGATCATCCGCATCCGCAAGCAGGAGCCAGCGGAGGTGGAGGAGCAGGAAAGCTTGCTGGACGTGTATCGCCGCGCGCTCGGGATGTAGCGGCTACACAGCGTGCGCCGCACGCTGGCCGCACACGTCGGCAATGGCGGGGGTCTCGATCTGGAACGTGCAATGGTCGATGCCGAACTCGTCATGCAGCAGGCTGCAGGCGACCGGTACCAAGGT
>CAXTNN010000195.1:0-6879 GCA_964245545.1 uncultured Acetobacteraceae bacterium
GCTCGGCGGGGCGCAGGTGACGGCGGTGCGCACCCTGCCGGGCGGCGGCTGCGTTTGCGACACGGCGGCTGGCGCGGTGTACGCCGCGTCCGTCCTGGTCGCCGCCGGGCCGTGGAGCCCCGCGTTGCTCGAACCGCTTGGCGTGACGCTGCCGATCCGGGTCCGCTACTTCCAGTCCGAGGCGACAGCAACTGTGGCGCGGTTCATCCACCACGGCCTGCGCCGGGTCGCGGGAATGCTGACGCTGAAGCAGACGGAGGCGGGCGTTTGCATCCTTGGCGGCGGCTGGACCGGCGTCAGCGCGTTCCCGGTGCACGGGGCGGTGTCGCCGGAGGCGCTCGCAGGCAACCGCGCCGTCGCCGCCCGGCTGGTGCCGGATTTCGCCCGCATCCCCATAGCCCGGAGTTGGGCGGGATATGACGGCTCGAGCCTGGACGGGCAGCCGATCCTGGACGCCATCCCCGGCCATCCCGGCATCTTCGTCTCGACCGGTGCGAGCACGGGCTTTTCCGACGGCCCCACGCTGGGCGAGTTGGGCGCCCAAGCGCTGCTCGGACTTCCAACCCGCCACGACGCCGGGCCGTTCCGGCTCGCCCGTTTCGCATCGCCGTCCCCCGTTTAGTCGCGGGACGCCGGTGAGGAGCCTTGCAAGGATGGCTGCTGCAAACCCCGCACGCTGGAACATCGGGCGCTCAGCCACATGTTCGGAGCATGAACGACCTCCCAGGCTTCCCCCCGCGCGCGTTTGAGAAGGCGGACCCATCGCCAGATCCGCTGTTCTACGCCCAGCCCCGGCTGGTCGCCCATATCGACGATGGCGCCATCGCGGCCGTCACCGCGTTATACCGCCGCCTGTTGCTGCCCGGCGGCGATGTGCTGGACCTGATGAGCAGTTGGATCAGCCATCTGCCGCCCGAGACCCAATATGGCCACATAACCGGTCATGGCATGAACGCGGTCGAGTTGGCGGCGAACGGGCGGCTGGACGAATGGTTCGTGCAGGACCTAAACGCCGACCCGGCGCTGCCGCTGCCGGACCGCCGCTTCGACGCCGCCTGCCTGTGCGTGTCGGTGCAGTACCTGCAGCAGCCGGTGGCGGTGTTCCGTGAAGCGCTGCGGGTGTTGCGGCCCGGCGCGCCGCTGGTGGTCAGCTTCTCCAACCGCTGCTTTCCCACCAAGGCCGTCGCCATCTGGCAGGCACTGGCGGGGGCGGAGCAGCAGCAGCTCGTCTCGCTTTACCTTTCCCGCGCCGGCTTCGATCCGATCGAGACCGCGGCGGCCGTGCCAGCGGGCGGCGATCCGCTCTGGTCGGTGACAGGCTGGGCGCCCCGGTGAGGTCTCGTTCGAGCGCCGCTCATCCGCGTTCCTGCTTGATTGCGGCGGTGAAGGACTCGATCAACCCGAGCGGAGCGCGGTCGCGGAGGCCCAGCTCTAGCAGCCGGTGCGCATCTTTGGCTGCCGCGCTTCGAGGAAACATCGCCGCTTCGTAGGCGGCCACCGCCAAAACCGAAGGAGGCCTCAACGCCGGACCGGGCCTGGTGACGGGTCCATTGCGCTTGCTTCCGCGGACCTATACATTTTGCAAAATGTTAAGCATGGCGAAGAAAAGTGCTGCTCCCAGCAGCTTCCGCACCAAGCGGGAGCTGGCCATCGGCACATTGCGCGACGCGATCCAGTCCGGACGCTACCGGCCAGGCCAGCCGCTCAGCCAAACCCAGTTGATGACGGATTTCGGCCTGGGATCCACCCCGGTGCGGGAGGCGGTGCTGGAACTGCTCGCCCGCGGCGTGCTGGTGCAGGAAAGCCATCATAGCGTGCGCGTGGCCGAGCTGGACCTCCCGCGGCTGCAGAACATCTACCGCGTCCGCTGCCTGCTGGAGACGGAGGCGGCTCAGCTCGGAACGGCGAAGCTTGCCGAGCCCGACCTTGCCGCGATGCGGGCACAGTTGCAGCGGATGGTGGCCGCCAAGCGTGCCGGCGACCCGGCGGACGCCGCACGCGCCGACATCGAGTTCCGGCGGACCCTGTATGCCGCGGCCGACAATCCCATCCTGCTGGACCTGATCGACCAGGTTTGGCTGAGCTTTCCCGGCAGCATCCTCTACGCCATTCCCGGCCGCCTCGCGCAAAGCATCAAGGAGCACCGCGCGATCCTGGATGCGGCCGCGCGGCGCGACCCGGCGGCCGCCGGGTTCCATGTGCAAACGCACCTGCTCGGCGCGCTAGCCGTCCTTGAAGACTACGTCAGGCGCTTCACCGCCCCGCCCGCGCCCTGACGCACGCTGCCCCCAGCCGCCCACCCCTGAAACAGGAGCCTTCGATGGACACCACGCTGCGCGATGCCGCCAAGGAGTACATGGTCCGCTACGGCGGCGACGCCTTCCCCAACCTGTTCGTGTCCGCCAAGGGCACCGTGGTGCGCGACGATACCGGGCGCGAGATCCTGGATTTCACCTCCGGCCAGATGTGCGCGACCATCGGGCACAACCACCCGGCCATCGTGGAGGCCGTGAACAGGGCGGGGACGAAGGCGTTCCATTTCTTCAGCGGCATGATCCCCGAGGTTGTGGCTGAGCTTGCCTCCAAAGTGGGCCGCGACTGGATGCCCGCTGGCCTCACCAAGTCGCTGTTCCTCAACACCGGGTCGGAGAGCAACGAAGCGGCGCTGCGCATGGCGAAGATGCACACCGGCGGCTACGAGGTCCTGGCCGTCGGCGGCTCGTGGCACGGCGTCACCGGCGCGGCCGCCAGCGTGTCGTTCGCCAGCGACCGCAGGAACTACGGCGTGCCGGCGCCCGGCGTGTTCGCCATGCCGGAGCCGAACGCCTACCGCCCCGCCATCAAGGGCGGCACCGAGGAGGAATCGGCGCTCGCCTGCCTCGAACTCGGCCTCAAGCTGTTCGACATGCAGTCGGCGGGAAAGCCGGCCGCAATCATCATCGAACCCATCATCAGCGCCGGCGGCGTGCTGGTGCCGCCCAGGGCCTACATGCAGGCCCTGCGCCGGGCGGCCGACGAGCGCGGCATGCTGCTGATCTTTGACGAGGCGCAGACCGCGTTTGGGCGCATCGGGCATCGCACCGGCTCGGAGTTCTTCGGCGTCGTGCCCGACATCATGACGGTGTCCAAGACCCTGGGCGGCGGCCTGCCGCTGGCCGGCACAATCACCACGCCGGAGATCGAGGACAGCGTCCACCGCAAGGGCTTTACCTACTACACCAGCCACGTCTCCGACCCGCTGCTGGGCGAGGTTGGGTTGGCCGTCCTCCGCGTCCTTGAACAGGAGCACTTGGTGGAGCGGGCGCGGATGGTCGGCAGCTACCTGCGCGGGCGCATGCTGGACCTGCAGCAGCGCTACGAAGCCATCGGCGACGTGCGCGGCGAGGGTTTGCTGCTGGGCGTCGAACTGGTGAAGGACCGCGAGTCGCGCGCGCCCAACCACGAGCTCGGCGCGCGGACAACGCGCAAGTGCTTCGAAAAGGGGCTGAGCATGAACATCCGCCGCCGGCCGGAGCGCGGCTCGGTCTGGCGCATCGCCCCGCCGCTGACGGTGTCCCACGACGAGATCGACCGCGCGGCCGCCATCCTGGAAGACGCGCTGCGGGAGAGCCTGGACGAGTTGGCGACGCCCCAGCCATCCGGGCATGGCGCGTCAGTCAGCTTTTAGCTCCGGTCTCCCCTGGTCACGTGGAGAGTTGGCCCGCCAGGTCTCCGCCTGCTCTGGCGCCAGCCGCCCCGTTCCGGATACGTCTAGCCATTTCGGCAATGCGATCAGACCCGCGTCGATGAACAGCGGCAGGGCAGGCAGTGCTTCGGCGTAGATGCGCTGCATGTCGGCATAGGCTGCCATCTGATGCGCCGGGTCGAGCTCGGTTTCGACGGCCGCGATGTCGGCGTCGAATTGCTTGTTGCTGAACCCGGCGTAGTTGGCCCCGCTCCAATTGTTCCCAGCCGTCGGGATTTGGTCGGTGCCGAGGGTGCGCCGCGGGCTCACGCCGGGATGGTCGGTCCAGTTGTATAGCATCAGCCCGCCATAGGACCGATGCCGGGCGGTGGTGCCGAACATCGTGCGCGACGGCTCGAAGCGCAGGGTGGCCTCCACGCCGACCTGCCGCCACTGGCTTTGCATCACTGCCATCTCCAGTTCGCGGTAGCGGACGCCGGCAGTGGAGAGGAACTCGAACGCCAATCGGTCTCCCGCGGCGTTGCGGCATACCCCGTCCGGCCCAGGCGTCCAGCCCGCCTCGGCCAGCAGGGTGCGCGCACCCGCCGGGTCGTACGGTATGGACGGAATGTCCGGGTCGTAGTGCTCGTCCTTCGGGCTGACGAAGCTGTTGAGCACCAGGTTCATTCCGCCGAACAGCTTGGCATTCAGCGTTTGCCGGTCGATGGCCATCAGCAGCGCCCGCCGCACCCGCACATCCTGCAAGATAGGATTGTCCTTCTGCACGTCGACATGGGTGTAGGTGAGGCTGGGGGGAAAGCTGTAATAGTTGAACCGGTCCGGCTCCCGGGCCTTGAGCGCCTGCACCTGGTCGAGCGTGAGGAAGCTGTCCACATCGATGTCGCCCGAAAGCAGGTTGGCCTGCAGCGCCGCGGTGTCGCCGATGAAGCGCAGCACGATGTGCTTGAAGCTGGCCTTGAGGTTGCCGGTCGCGGGAATGCCGGGCCAATATGGATTGGGTTCCACCACCACCTGCGCGCCAATATCGTATTTGGTAAGGAGGTAGGGCCCGTTCCAAAGGCCGGGATTGGTTGGGTCATGGCTGTAGGCGGTGGTGTTGATGTAGTCGCCCGCGGAATGGGCACGCGCGTAGATCGGGCCTTCGATATGCTCCGGCAGGATCTGGTCCCATTGCGCGTAGGAAATAATGGGCTTGGGCAGGTGGAGCACGACGGTTTGGTCGTCCACTACCCGCGCGGCATCGGCCCGGCTCCAGGCATTGATGTTCATGAACCCCACGCTTGGGTCTTGGGCAACGCGCACGGTGAACGCCACATCGTTGGCGGTTACGGGCTGGCCGTCGCCCCACCGGAGGTTCGGCAGCAGCTTGATCGTCACCTCCAGGCCCTTGCCCCCGCCAGGCTCGTCCACCAGTTTGGCCAGGCCGTTGTCCAGCGATGGCACCTCGGCGCAAAGCAGGCAGATCAGCCGGTCGTTGACATAGGCGCTGATGGCTCGCTGGCCGAACGCCACCACGTAGCTCTTGATGGAGGAGACATCAATCAACGGGTGCACGCTGGAAGGAAATTCGCCGATGCCGATGACAAGATCATCCTTGGCAGCGGCCGGCATGACGCTCGCAACCAGCATCGCAAACGCAGCAAGATTAGCGCGCATGGGCATCAATGGTCCTAGAGTCGGTAGCCTCGCCACAACCATCTGCATGCTCGGACAAACTTCGGAGACAGACTGTCCGGGATGTTGCCTTCAAGGTGGATCGCCAGGTGGGTGTTGAATAGTGTTTACCAGCCAGGGATCCCACTTAACTGCGGGCACGACTTCCGTTGCGCAGGTAAGGTCAACTGTTCCCCCAGTATTTATACCAACTGCGTCGAGGGTGTAGGGGTCCAAAGCCACCGATAAATTTCCATCAAGCTTGTTATCGCCGTCAGACCACAAAGTGTATTGATAGAAAAAACTTCCGCTCTTTGGTCGAGGTTTCTCTTCCCGACCGGTCCACTGCACCATCTTTCCAACTTCGGTGACTGGAGCGATGATGGGGTATCCGCCCTCATAGAAAGTGACCCACGGTGTGCCATCAGGCCTGCGGAAAAAGATCGCTTTGGCCTCATAGCGCACGCCGTACCAGGGATGATTCCTGATCCCCTGCTTCACGACCTTCCCAGTGCAGGTTCTTTGCAGCATGTCATTCAGAATAGGCGAATGAACGGGATCATTAGTGATTGTGAAGGGCGCTTTAGACACCACAGGAACGTAACCGGCCGCCACCGGCTGATCGTGCCGATGCGTCAGGATAAAATGCAGTGAAAGGTCGATTTCCGCCGGTGGTGCGCCCTCGGGGAACGGCCGCACGAAGCCTCCGGTGAACGCCTTGGCCGCGGCCGTGTCGATTGAGTTCGATCCCGAGCCGTCAACCATTGTGACCGCCCAAATCCTGCCATCGGGCAAAATCTCCAGGTGGATTTTGACCGTGCCGCCTTCATCGTTGTTCGACGCGTGTTTGGGGTAGTAGGCGTGCACGTCCCACCATGCCTGCAATTGCCGCATCAGGTCGCGGCGGCCCGCGTCTGCCGGCTGCTCTGGGTTGGTGATGCTGAAGTCCTGGGACAACGCGGGCGCGTCGCCGGCGGCCACGGGCGCCAGAACAAACGCCCCGGCAAGGACGGCTGAAGCGATCGGCACCCGCATTGGGCATCCTCCCGTCCGTTCGATCAACACCGAATTTGCGACGACTGTAAGCTACATAAAGTAGCACTACAGTCCGTGATGGACGCCTGTCCAGAACTTTCTGCCGGGTCTGGTAGTTGCGTCGGATTACCCGCCAGTGTCGGCCGGGCGGTAGTGCAGGGTCACCGCGACATCCGCCGGCTGCGCGGGGGTGCCCGGCGGAAACGGCGGCAAATGGGCGTTGCGGAACACCGCGAGCGCCGCCGCGTCGAGCCCAGCCGACCCCGAACCTTGCACCACTTCGACCGATGTGACCTCGCCGTCCGCCGCAATGAACATGCGGACTTTGATGCTGCCACCCTCGTTGGTCTGTGACGCTTCCTTGGGATAAAAGGAGTGCTGATCCCACCATTGTTTCAGCTTTCCCATCCAGGCGGCGCCGCTGTCCGCATCCCTGGCGCGGCTCGCAGCCGCCTGCCCGGCGGCCGACCGCGCAGGCATCCCTGCCGGGTTGGATGGAGTGCGGG
>CAXTNN010000196.1:0-3401 GCA_964245545.1 uncultured Acetobacteraceae bacterium
TCTCCGGGTCATACCCTCCACCCCCCGGCCCAAGCGGCTCCGGCGTGCGGTCCCGCTTGGGGGCTCCGATGCGCTGCGGCCCCGGCGGCGGCTCCAGGCCGAGTTGCAGCGCTTCCAGCCGCTTGATCTCGTCGCGCAGCCGGGCGGCCTGCTCGAACTCGAGGTCGGCGGCGGCGGAACGCATGCGCTTTTCCAGGTCGGCGATGGAGTGGGCGAGGTCCTTGCCCACCATGTCGGTCACGCTGGCGTCCTTCACCGGCGCCACCGTCACGTAGTCCTGCTCGAACACGCTGTTCAGCGCCTGGCCGATCTGCTTGCGCACGCTGGTGGGGGTGATGCCGTGGGCCTCGTTCCAGGCCTCCTGCTTGGCCCGGCGCCGGGCGGTCTCCTCCAGGGCGCGGCGCAGGCTGTCGGTCATCACGTCGGCGTAGAGGATCACGCGGCCGTCCACGTTGCGGGCGGCACGGCCGATGGTCTGCGTCAGGCTGGTTTCGGAACGAAGGAAGCCCTCCTTGTCGGCGTCGAGGATCGCCACCAGGGCGCATTCGGGAATGTCCAGCCCCTCGCGCAGCAGGTTGATGCCGATCAGCGCGTCAAACACCCCCAGCCGCAGGTCGCGGATGATCTCGATGCGCTCCAGCGTGTCCACGTCGCTGTGCAGGTAGCGCACCTTCACCCCGTTCTCGGTCAGGTAGTCGGTGAGGTCCTCCGCCATGCGCTTGGTCAGCGTGGTCACCAGCGTGCGGGCGCCCATTGCCGAGGTGGCGCGGATTTCCGCCAGCAGGTCGTCCACCTGGTGCTCGACGGGGCGGATTTCGGTCACCGGGTCGATCAGCCCCGTGGGGCGGATCACCTGCTCGGCGAACACGCCCTGCACCCGCTCCAGCTCCCACGGACCCGGCGTGGCCGAGACGAACACGGTCTGCGGCCGGAACGCCTCCCATTCCTCGAATTTCAGCGGCCGGTTGTCGATGCAGGAGGGTAGGCGGAAGCCGAACTCGGCCAGGATGGACTTGCGGGCGTGGTCCCCCCGCTCCATGCCGCCGATCTGCGGCACCGTGACGTGGCTTTCATCCACAATCAGCATGGCATTGTCCGGCAGGTACTCGAACAGCGTCGGCGGCGGCTCACCAGGCCGGCGGCCGGACAGGAACCGGCTGTAGTTCTCGATCGACTTGCAGGAGCCGGTGGTCTCGATCATCTCGATATCGAAGGTGGTGCGCTGCTGCAGCCGCTCCGCCTCCAGCAGCTTGCCTTCGCGGGTGAAGGTTTCCAGCCGGTGCTTCAACTCCACCTTGATGTCGGCAATGGCCTGGGTGAGCGTCGGCCGCGGCGTCACGTAGTGGCTGTTGGCGTAGATATGCACCTCATTCAGCGAGGCAGTGATCTCCCCCGTTAGCGGGTCGAACTCGCTGACCGCCTCGATCTCGTCGCCGAACAGGCTGATGCGCCAGGCCCGGTCCTCGTAGTGGGAAGGGAACACGTCCACCGTCTCGCCGCGCAGGCGGAAGGTGCCGCGCTGGAACGCGGCGTCGTTGCGGCGGTACTGCAGCTCGGCCAGGGCGCGCGCGAGCTTGTCGCGCTCGATGCTGCCGCCGACTTCCAGCTTCACCACCATGCGCGAGTAGGTCTCGACCGAGCCGATGCCGTAGATGCAGGACACGGAGGCGACGATGATCACGTCGTTGCGCTCCAGCAGGTTCTGCGTGGCCGCATGGCGCATCCGGTCGATGGCCTCGTTGATCTGGCTGTCCTTCTCGATATAGGTGTCGGTGCGCGGGACGTAGGCTTCCGGCTGGTAGTAGTCGTAGTAGCTGACGAAGTACTCCACAGCGTTGTCGGGGAAGAACTGCTTCATCTCGCCATAGAGCTGCGCCGCCAACGTCTTGTTCGGGGCGAGAATGAGGGTGGGGCGTTGCGCCAGCTCGATCAGCTTGGCCATGGTGAAGGTCTTGCCCGACCCGGTGACCCCGAGCAGCACCTGGTCCCGCTCACTGGCCTGCACCCCGGCCCAGAGGTCCCGGATGGCGGTCGGCTGGTCCCCCGCGGGCTGATACTCGCTCACCACCCGCAGCGGTTTGCCGGGAGGTTTGGCCGGCTGGCGCTGTGGCTTGAAGGTAACGGTGCCGACCAGGTCGCGGTTGATCTGCCCGCGGGTGCGCGGCGGGGGCTTGGCGCCTTTGGCCGGTTTGGCCATCACGTCGGACATGCAGCACTCCTCCCTCGGCACAAGCCTCCAGATGGCCCTGCTAGCCCGGTGCGTCGAGTCTGCGCAGCGAAGGGATTGGTTCGCGAGCGATGGGATCGGACGCTAACGGAGGTTTGACCATGCGTGCTCTGTTGTGTTGCTGCGTCGTGCTCGGTTGGTCGGCATTGGCCGCCACGCCGGCTGGTGCGACCTTGCTGAAGAATGTCCGGCCCGGCGTGATGTGCCGGTCGGCGGACGCCCTGGCCAAGCTGACCTTGCCGGATGGTTCGAGCCGCAGCGCCGGCTCGAACGCGCCGCTGGCGATGAAGGCCATGGCGACGGCGGGCGGGTGTGTCGACCTTGATGGCAGCGGGGTAATCGTCCTAGCCAAAGACATTCGTAAAAACACCAGCATCGTTTCATATGTCGACTACGCCGGCGGCGGCGATGGTCCGCAGCCTTACTACGTTGCCAACGTTGATTTCGTGCCGTTTGCTGTTCCCAAGAACGCCTTCAACGACGAGCTTGCCCGCCATTGCCCGGACAAGCTTGAGCCTATCTTCGTTTCTGACAACCAGGCGGTCCTCGACATCATGGAAGGCTTTGAGGCCACCCTGTCTCCTGCCGTGCAAAAGAAGATCACCCAGGTCGCCGACCGCTGCGAGATGGGGTGGCGCTGCAACTACGTGGCGGGAGAGGAGGCGTTCAGCAAGCTCGGATTGGACCGGCAATGGGCGGACTACCTGTGTCAGCAAAAGGATTTTCCGTAACCTCGGGCCCGGTGCAGGGGGTGCTCGCGACGGCCCACGGCCCCGGGGTGCTAGAGGCCAGCCCGCCGCCGGTGTAAGCCGCGCCCATGCTGTTCTACGAGCCGTTGTGCCTGCGGCTGTTCTTCCCCGCCGTGTTGGCTGCCTTTCTCGCCGTCCGCCGTCACGCCGGCCCGCGCGCCGCGGTGCTGCTGGCCGCCAGCCTGCTGTTCTATCTCTGGGCCGAGCCGCTGTTTGTCCCCGTCGTGCTGGCCACCTGCGCCGTCGACTACGCGCTGGGGCCGGTCGCCGCCCGGGGTGGGCGCGCGGGCAAGGCGGCGGTGGCTGCCGGGGTCGCGGTCAATCTTGGCATGCTCGCCGTCTACAAATATGCGGGCTTCGCCGGCACCAACCTCAACGCCCTGCTCGTCCCGCTTGGCGCCGCGCCGCTGCCGGTTTTGCGCCTT
>CAXTNN010000196.1:3411-6810 GCA_964245545.1 uncultured Acetobacteraceae bacterium
CCTTCATCGTGTTCGAGAAAATCACCTACTTGGTCGATCTCAAGCGGGGGCTCAGCCGTCCGGCGCCGCGCTTTGCCACCTACCTGCTCTACGTCTTCCTGTTCCCCAAGCTGCTGGCCGGGCCAATTATCAAGTACCATGAGTTGGAAGGCCAATTGCTGGCCTTTGGCCGCCAGCACAGGGGAGACCTCGCCAACGGCTTCCGCCGCTTCATGCTGGGCGTGGTGAAGAAGGTGATGCTGGCCGACACGCTGGCGACCGGCGCCGACCGCAGCTTCACCGCCGACCCGGCCAGCCTTGGCGGCGCGCAGGCCTGGTGGGGCGTGCTCTGCTTCACCTTCCAAATCTACCTCGATTTCAGCGCCTATTCCGACATGGCGATCGGCCTGGCGCGGATGCTCGGCTTCGAGCTGCGCGAGAACTTCAACAAGCCCTACATCTCGCTCAGCATCACCGAGTTCTGGCGACGCTGGCACATCTCGCTTTCCACCTGGATTCGCGAGTACCTTTATATCCCGCTCGGCGGCAACCGCGTGTCCCCGGCGCGGCGATATGGCAACCTCTGGGTCTGCTTTCTGCTCAGCGGGCTGTGGCATGGCGCCGCTTGGACCTATGTCGCCTGGGGCGCCTATAACGGCTTATTCTTGGTGCTTGACCGCTTATTCCTGCTGCGCTGGCTGGCGGCGCTGCCGGCGGCGGCAGCAAACGCAGTGACCTTTTTGGTCACGGTGGTGGGCTGGGCAGTGTTCCGCGCCGGGTCGCTGTCGCAAGCCGGCACCATGCTGGGGTTGATGCTGCACCCCGGGCGGCCCGGCACGGCGCCGGGGCTTTGGTTCACCCCCGAAATGCTGACGGCGGCGGCGGCGGGTGCTGCGATTTCGTTGCTGCCCAGGGTGCCGGGGTTTGACGGGGGGAGTCAGGCGGTGGTGATGGCTCCGGCCGGGCGTGCCGCCGCCGATCTGGCGCTGTCGCTGCTATTCCTGCTGGCCTTGGGCTTCACCCTGGCGGCACCGTTCCGCCCCTTCCTGTATTTCCGGTTTTGACGGGGATGCGGCGCCTGGCGCGGGCGGTCCCACTCGGCTTGGGCGCGCTGGTGGTGGCCGCCGGGTCGCTGCTGCTGATCGCCAACCTGGTACTGATGGGGGCGGGGTTCGGCCCGATGAAGCTGGCGCCGCGGCTGGACGGCGTGACCAAGCCCGAGACGATCCCGTGGTCGGAGGCGGCCATCCTGCACGGCCAGACGCAATCGGCCATTGCCCATACCATCGGCGCCGCCATGCCGCTCTATCAGAACGCGGTTCGGCTGCGGAACCAGGTGCTGTATTCCCTGCTCGGCGTCTCCCCCGTGGCCAGCGTGCTGGTCGGCCGCGACCATGAGCTGCTGGAGCTGCCTTATGTCGAGGACTGGTGCAGCCGCTCGGTCGCCGCGTGGCGCCCGGGGGCGGTGGCTTGGGCTGCCGATATCCGGCGCATGCAGGACATCGTGGAGGCTCACGGCCACAGCTTCCTCTACCTGCTCACCCCGTCGAAAGTGGCGCAAAACCCGAGCTTCGTGCCGCGCGACTACACCTGCCCGGCCAAGCCGGCGGACCAGGGCGGCCTGGTTCCGGAGTGGGTGGCGATGCTGCGCCGGGCCGGGGTGCACGTGGCGGACACCCCGGCCGCTTTGGCCGCCGCCCGCCCGGCGTATCCCTTTGCGCTCTACCCCCCGGGCGGAACGCACTGGAACGCCGTGGG
The DNA here is from genome assembly GCA_964245545.1 of uncultured Acetobacteraceae bacterium. Taxonomy (GTDB): domain Bacteria; phylum Pseudomonadota; class Alphaproteobacteria; order Acetobacterales; family Acetobacteraceae; genus LMUY01. The sequence goes on from CAXTNN010000196.1 coordinate 5,149, forward strand.
GGAGGCGGTCGGGATGGAGCAGGTGATGGCGCAACTCGACCGTTTGCGGCCGGACCAGGGCTATGCGCCATTCCGCTTCACCTGGCATATGGACCAGCCGAGAGAGCAGGACGTGGATCTGGCGCGCCTGGTCAACCTGTTTACCCGTCCTTGGGCGGTGCCCGTGCCGGCCGTCACCGTCACTGCGGCGCCGCCGCCGGCACAGTGCCAGCCGCAATCGGTGGTCGTGGTCGGCGGCAGCTTCGGCCACGTGGTGCCAACCCTGCAAGCCGCCATGGCGTGCCACCCAAGCGTTACCGAATACGAGTATTGGCACATTACGGAGGTCACCTTCGCGGAGGATAAGCTCCGCTTCCACAGCGTAAACCCGGCCCAGCGTGATGCGGCCGTGCTGGGGGCGGACGTGTTGATCTACGAGGAGAACGAGGAGCTCCTGCGCAACCCGGAGACCGGCCGCGCCCTGCTTGCTTTGCTGGACGGCCTGGCTTGAGTTCAGTCCTCGCCGCCAAACGAGTAGCGCGCGTAGACCAGGCCGGTGCCCTCGGTGAAGTTGCCCGAGTGGTCGAAACCGGCCTTGGCGCCGATGTGCAAGCCGGGGCCGACGCGGTCGTCGATCTCCGCATGGGCTCCGCCGGCCGCGCCCGTGGTCTGCGTACCGGCAAGGGTGGTCGCGGTGCCAGGCTGCACGGCGGCCAGCGCCAGCAAGGCCTGCTGCAGCGCCGTATCCTGGAACACGGGCGTGGCTTTCTCACTGAAGCTTTGCACGCCGACCGAGCCGCCGATGCCGAACTTCACGTCCGGCGAGAGGGTATGGCTGTAAGTGACGGGAATCAGGCCGGCGATGAAGTTGCGCGGGCTGAAGTAGCCGCCGCTGCCGAAGGTGAAGCTCTGCAGGTTGCGGGTGTAGCCGACATAGACCAGGTCAAGCCCGGCGCGGAGCTCCTGACTGCCGATGCTCCAAACGGGTATGCTGAAGCCGGCATCGGCGTCCAGCTCGGTGTTGTTGCGCACGTTCTGCCCGGTGAGCAGCCCGCCGCCGGCGCCGCCATAGTAGCTGAGGCTGTTCACGCGGCCCTCGATCTGCAGACGGGCGTGGTCGCGGGTGATGCCGCCGAAGTTCTCGCCGGTGCGCCCGTCGCGCTCGCCGGCATAGGAGAGCAGGCTGTCGGTTACGGCCCGGCGGTCGAGTGTGGCGCGTAGGGTAAGATCGGTGGCGATGGCCGGGGCGAGTTCCACCCCGCCCACGACGTTGGAGAGTTGGAAGCCGAGCGGCGTGGTGCCGACATCGGCGCGGATGACCCGGTCGCTGTAGCCGAGCGCGAGGGCGACGCCGGTGGCGCCCTGTGGGGCGCGGCGGAGGGCGGCGCCGGCCAGCGGGTTGGTGCCGAAATCCACCAAATCTGCGGCTGACGCATGGCCGGCCTCAAGGTACTCCGGCGTCAGCGACAGGGTCAGCCGGCCATAGCTGTTGGGCGAATAAGTTGCCTCCAGCGGCGCCGACACGTCCAGCAGCGAGGACAACTCGTTGGGTCCGGAGCGGCCGCGCAGGCCGAGCGAGACGGTGGCGCCGGCTGCCACTACGGTCGAGCCTCCGTTCACGCGGCGGTCGATCTCGGCCAGCACCGGGTCGGGCGGCGGTTGCGGCCGCACCGTGCCTTGCAG
>CAXTNN010000197.1:0-335 GCA_964245545.1 uncultured Acetobacteraceae bacterium
CTCCCTGCCCCGCCCGCCCGCGACCGGTGCTCCGTGTCCTACGTAGCGACCTTCGACTCGCCGAAGCACAGCTTCAGCAACCTGGATGCGCAGACCGCGGCCAATGTGATCGCGGCAGCCTCCGACGTGTCGTTGGTGCTGAGCGCCGACGGCGTGATCCTGGACGCTGCCTTCCACACCAAGGAGTTGGCGGATGCCCTGCAGAGCCAGGGCGCCTGGCCGGGCCGCCGCTGGCCCGATACTGTAACCCCGGAGAGCCGCGGTAAGATCTCGGGCCTGCTGACCGAGGCGGGCACCACCGCCACCCGTTGGCGGCAGGTGAACCATCCGCTGCC
>CAXTNN010000197.1:345-4073 GCA_964245545.1 uncultured Acetobacteraceae bacterium
GTGCAGATCGGCGCCGACGGCCGCATCGTGGTGTTCGGCCGCGACCTGCGCCCGATCGCCGCCCTGCAGCAGCGGCTGGTCGAGGCGCAGCAGGCGATGGAGCGGGATTATGCCCGCCTGCGCCATGTGGAAACGCGCTACCGCATGCTGTTCCATCTTTCCTCCGAGCCGGTGCTGGTGGTGGATGCGGCGGCCGACGTGGTGATGGAGGCGAACCCGGCGGCGGGCGAGGTGCTCGGCATGGACGGGGCGCGGCTGGTCGGCCGGCCGTTCCTGTCGCTGTTCGCGCCGCAAAGCGCCGAGCCGGTGTCGGTGCTGCTGGGCGGAGTGCGGGCGGCGGGCCGCGGCGACGACATCACCGTGCAGCTTCGGCCGGAGGCGCCGGCCGCCTCCACCGGGCTGCGCGTGTCCGCCGCGCTGTTCCGGCAGGACAATGCCGCGTTCTTCCTGATCCGGCTGCTGCGCGACGCCCCGCCGGCGCCCCGCGGCGCCTCCGAGATCGAGCACTTGGTGGAGGCGGGGCCAGACGGGTTCGTCGTCACCACGCCGGACGGCACCATCACCTCTGCCAACCCGGCCTTCCTCGAAATGGCCCAACTGACCGCCGAGGAGCAGGCGCGCGGCGAGTCGCTGGACCGATGGCTGGGCCGCCCCGCCACCGACCTGCCGGTGCTGCTGGCCAACCTGCGCGGCAACGGCACCATTCGCCTGTTCGCCAGCGAAATACGGGGCGAATACGGCGCGGTGGCGCCGGTGGAGATCGCGGCCGGCTCGGCGGTGCTGGCGGGGCGGACTTGCTTCGGCTTCACCATCCGCATCACCGGGCGCCGCCCGGTTGCCACCACCCGCGCCGGGCGGGAACTGCCCCGCTCAATCGAGCAACTGACCGAGCTGATCGGCCGGGTGGCGCTGAAGGACATGGTGCGGGAGACCACGGACGTGATCGAGCGGCTGTGCATCGAGGCCGCGCTGGAACTGACTGGCGACAATCGTGCCTCCGCCGCCGAGTTGCTCGGCCTGTCGCGGCAGAGCCTCTACGTGAAGCTGCGGCGCTACGGCATGGGCGATCTGGCCGACAAGGCCGAAGGCTGATGGGCACACCACGATGAGCGATCGCCCAATAGCACCGGGTCTGGCGCCGGGCCTGACGGCGGCGGCGCCGCACCCGCGCGTGGTCTTGGAGCTGCTGAAGCCGATCACCTGGTTCGCGCCGATGTGGGCGTTTGGCTGCGGCGTGGTGTCCTCCGGCGGCGCGGTGGGCGCGCATTGGGCGGAGATCGCCGGCGGCGTGCTGCTGGCCGGTCCCATGGTGTGCGCCACCAGCCAGGCCACCAACGACTGGTTCGACCGCCATGTCGACGCGATCAACGAGCCCGGCCGCCCCATCCCGTCGGGTCGCATGCCGGGCCGTTGGGGGCTCGGCATCGCGGTGCTGTGGACGGCGCTGTCGCTGCTGCTGGCGGCGGCGCTGGGGCGATTCGTGTTCGGCGCCGCCTGTTTCGGCCTGGCGCTGGCCTGGGCCTACAGCGCGCCGCCGCTGCGGCTGAAGGCCAATGGCTGGTGGGGCAACAGTGCGGTGGCGCTGTGTTACGAGGGCCTGCCATGGTTCACCGGCGCCGCAGCCATGACGGGCGCCCTGCCCCGCACCCCCATCCTGCTGCTGGCCGCGCTCTACAGCCTGGGCGCCCATGGCATCATGACCTTGAACGACTTCAAGTCGGTCGAGGGCGACCGCCGCACCGGCATCGGCTCGCTGCCGGTCAAGCTCGGGATCCATCGGGCGGTGCGGGTCGCCTGCCTCTGCATGGCCGCGCCGCAGGCGGCGGCGGCGGCGCTTATGCTGCAGTGGGGCCATCCGGTGGCCGCGGCCATCGTGGCCGCGCTGCTTGCCGCCCAATTGGGACTGATGACGCGGCTGCTGCGCCGGCCGCGCGAGCTGGCGCCCTGGTACAACGCCACCGGCACCATGCTCTACGTCTGGGGCATGCTGGCCTGTGCAATCGCAATCGGCTGAGCGGGAGAGCGGGAATGGACCAGACCTACGATGTGGTTGTCGTTGGCGGCGGGCCAGCGGGCGCCACCGCAGCCGACGACCTCGCGCGCGCCGGGTACTCCGTAGTGCTGCTGGATCGGGCGGGTCGCATCAAGCCCTGCGGCGGCGCCATCCCGCCCCGCGCCATCCAGGAGTTCGACATCCCCGACCACCTGCTGGTGGCCAAGATCACGGGCGCCCGCATGGTGAGCCCGAAGTCGCGCGAAGTGGACATGCCGATCGAGGGCGGCTTTGTCGGCATGGTGGACCGTGAACCGTTTGATGAGTGGTTGCGCGTCCGGGCCGCCGAGAGTGGCGCCGAACGCCGCACCGGCGCCTTCGAACGGATCGCCCGCGACGCCGACGGCACGGCGGTGGTGGAATACAAGCACGGCGAGGCGTTGGGCCGGGTGCGGGCGCGGCTGGTGATTGGGGCGGACGGCGCCAACTCCGCCGTGGCCCGGCAGACCATCCCCAAGGCCGACCGCGTGCCATTCGTGTTCGCCTACCACGAGATCGTCCGCGTGCCGCCAAGCTTCGCCGCCGACCGCTGCGACGTCTATTACCAGGGCGCGCTGTCGCCGGACTTCTACGCCTGGATTTTCCCCCATGGCGACACGGCGAGCATCGGCACCGGGTCGATGCACAAGGGGTTCTCGTTGCGCGGCGCGGTCGGGCGGCTGCGGCTAAGCACGGGGCTTGCCGGGATGGAGACGGTGCGGCGTGAGGGCGCCCCCATCCCGCTGCGCCCGCTCAAGCGCTGGGACAACGGGCGGGACGTGATCCTCGCCGGCGACGCGGCCGGGGTGGTGGCGCCGGCTTCGGGCGAGGGCATCTACTACGCCATGCATTGCGGCCGCGTGGTGGCGGAGGCGGGCGGCCGGTTCTGCGCCACCGGCGACGCCCGCGCCCTGCGCAGCGCCCGCAAGCGCTTCATGCGCACCCATGGCGGGGTGTTCTGGATTCTCGGCATGATGCAGAAATACTGGTACACCAATGACGGCCGCCGCGAGCGCTTCGTCGCCATCTGCCGCGACAAGGACGTCCAGGAGCTGACCTGGGACGCCTACATGAACAAAGAGTTGGTGAAGGCGAAGCCGCTTGCCCATGTCCGCATCTTCTTCAAGAACCTGGCTCACCTGACCGGCCTGGCGGCCGCGTGATGCGGTGATGGCAGCCCCGCCGGCCGATTGGGCGACCGAAGGGCGGGACTGGCCGCTGCGCGGCTACAGCCGCTTCATGGAAGCCGACCGGCTGCGCTGGCATGTGCAGGTGCTGGGGTCGGGCCCGGTGATCCTGCTGGTGCATGGCACGGGCGCCTCCACCCACTCCTACCGGGCGCTGGCTCCGATCCTGGCGCGCCACTTCACCGTGGTGATGCCCGATTTGCCCGGCCATGGCTTTACCGAGCTGCCCACCAGCCATCGCCTCACCCTGCCCGGCATGGCCCGCAACCTGGCCGCCCTGGTGCGCGACGGGGGCTGGCAGCCCGCCGTGGCGGTGGGACATTCGGCGGGCGCTGCCATCCTGGCGCGGATGTGCCTGGACGGGCGGATCGCCCCCGCGGCGCTGGTGGCGCTGAACCGTCCGGCGGCGGCTTTGCCGCCGCTGCGGCTGGCGGCCGGCGCGAAGCCGGACATCTTCGACTATCAACTGCAGCTCGGCCTGGCGCTTTCGGCTCTTCCCCAGGCTGGAG
>CAXTNN010000197.1:4083-6808 GCA_964245545.1 uncultured Acetobacteraceae bacterium
GTGGCAGGGTCGCTGTTCTCGCCCCTGGCCAAGCTGCTGGTGGTGAATCCGCTGGTGCCGCGCCTGTTTGCTTGGCGCGCCGGCAGCCAAAAGGTGGTGCAGCAACTGCTCGCCAGCACCGGGTCCAAGCTCGACGAGGAGGGGGTGTCACTCTACGGCCGCCTGATGCGCCGCCCGAGCCATGTCGGCGGCGCCTTGAGCATGATGGCACATTGGGACCTGCGGCCGCTCGCGCGCGACCTGCCGAAGCTCGCCACCAAGCTGGTGGTAGTTTGCGGCGAAGCGGACCGCACCATCCCGCCCGGCGACCAGGCCCGCTTTGCCCGGCTGGTGCCCGGCGCGACGCTGGTGACCCTGCCCGGCTTGGGGCACCTGGCGCATGAGGAGCAGCCAGCACAGATCGCCGCCATCATCGAGGACGCTGCCCCCGTCCAGCGAATGGCGTCGTGAGGCGCCATTCACCCACATTGCCTGGACAAGCAAGCCCTCTCCCGCCAGCGGGAGAGGGAGTCTCGGTCAGCGATTGATCCCATGAGGCTGCCCCCCGACCATCCGCAGCGGATGGAGCTCAACAACGAGGTTCACGCCCGCCCATCTGGGCTGCTCAGCCCGCCAGTGCGGCTGTCCTACATCGTGCTGCTTACGCCGCCGGGCGAGCGGGAAGCGCAGCTCCGTGCCTTAAGCCAACTCGCGAACCGCTTCGGCGCCGCTGCGCCCGAGTCCGGAACCAGCCATTTCTCTGGGGAATTCAACAGCTTTCGAGTGCGGTGGGAGCGCCATACCGAGTTCGTCCGCTACACCTTCACCGTGGACTCCGCCGAGCAGGACCCGTTTGCTGGCCAAGCCATTGACGCCGTGCCCGCCGACTGGGTGGCAGGGCTGCCGGGCCAGCTCATCGTCGCCACCCATGCGGCGTTGATCCGCAGCGACGAGCCGCCCGACCCGGCGGTGCTGTCCCGCCGCCTGTTCGCCGGCCACCTCCTGGTTGGGTCCAGCATCGCGGGGAGTGCTGCCACCGCTGTCACCGACCTGCGGATCCACCATGACGGGTTCGGCCGTCTGCTGATCCACGACCACGGGCTCGCCCCGCAAGAAGCCGGGCTGATGGTGCAGCGCCTGCTCGAGATCGAGACCTACCGGGTGATGGCGCTGCTCACCTTGCCGGTCGCGCGCGAACTCGCCCCGTTGCTGACGGAAGCGGAAGCCGACTTGGCGGAGATCGCCACCGCGCTGGTGCAGACGGACGACGCGGACGAGCCGGCTTTGCTGCACCGCCTCACCCACCTGTCGGCGGCGATCGAAAGCCGGGAGGCGCGCACCCAATTCCGCTTCTCCGCCGCCCGCGCCTACCACGACCTGGTGCAGCGGCGGATCAGCGAGCTGCGCGAGACGCGGGTGCCGGGCCTGCAAACCTTCCAGGAGTCCAATGACCGCCGGCTGTCGCCCGCCATGAATACCTGCGCCGCCGCTTCGGCCCGGCAGCAATCGCTGGCGAGCCGCGTGGCCCGCGCCGCCCAGCTCCTCTCCACCCGGGTCGACCTTACCCGCGAGCAGCAGAATGCGGCGGTGCTGGACTCGATGAACAAGCGCGCCAAGCTGCAGCTTCGCCTGCAATCCACGGTGGAAGGGCTCTCGGTGGTGGCAATCACCTACTATGTGGTGGCCCTGATCAACGACGTCGCGCGCGGGCTGAAGGCGGCCGGGATGATCGAGATGGATACCGACTTGGTCACCGGGCTGAGCATCCCCGTGCTGATCCTGGTGACTGGCTTCGCGATCCACCAAGTCCGCAAGCGGGTCGCCGGCCCGGAACTGGCCGCGGAACACGAGGCATGACGGCGCTCACCCGGGTGCAGCGCCCAGCGCGGCCGCATGCGGTGGTGATTGGCAGCGGCTTTGGCGGGCTGGCGGCGGCGGTGCGGCTGGGCGCGCGCGGCTGGCGCGTCACCGTGCTGGAACGGGGCTCGCAACCCGGCGGCCGCGCGGCCGTGCATCGCCAGGATGGCTTCACCTTTGACGCCGGCCCCACCGTGATCACCGCCCCGTTCCTGTTCGAGGAGCTGTGGCAGCTCTGCGGCCGCTCGCTGGCGGAGGACGTGACGCTGGTCCCGGTAAGCCCGTTCTACCGCATCCGCTTCCACGATGGCGCCCAGTTCGACTACACCGGCGAGCCCTCCGCCATGCGCGCCGAGATCGCCCGCTTCGCCCCCGCCGACGTGCCCGGCTACGACCGCTTCATGGCCCAGTCGGAGGCGATCTATCGCATCGGCTTCGAGCAGCTTGGCCATGTGCCGTTCGACCGGCTGAGCGACATGGTGCGCGTGCTTCCCGCGCTGCTGCGGCTGGGGGGCCATCGCAGCGTGCATGCTTTGGTCCGCCGCCATATCCGCGACGAGCGGCTGCGCACCGTGCTGTCGTTCCATCCGCTGCTGGTCGGCGGCAACCCGTTCTCCGCCAGCGCCGTCTACGCGCTGATCGCTTTCCTGGAGCGCCGCTGGGGCGTGCACTATGCGCTCGGCGGCACGGGGGCGCTGGTGCGCGGCCTGGCCGAGCTGGTGGCCGAGACGGGCGGCACCATCCGCACCGGGGCCACCGTGGAGCGCATCACCGTGGCGGCGGGGCGTGCAGCGGGGGTGGTGCTGGAAGGCGGCGAGACCGTCACCGCCGACATCGTCGTCTCCAATGCCGACGCCGCCTGGACTTATTCCCGCCTGCTGGCGCCGCA
>CAXTNN010000198.1:0-6769 GCA_964245545.1 uncultured Acetobacteraceae bacterium
GGCAAGGCCAAGTTGGACGCCCACCCGGAGCCCCCGTCGCTGCAACCGGCGCACGCAGCATGAGCGCCACCCATCCCGAAATCCTGGTGCCGCGCTGGGCGTTGCTCGCCACGGCCGCCCTGCTCGCGCTTTCGGTGGCCGCGGCCGGGGCGGCCCGGCTGTTCGGCGTTGCCAGCGCCATCCCGCCATCTCGCCCGATTGCCACCGTCGCGGTGCGGTTCAGCGACGAGGCTGATAAGAGCGTGGTCGCCACCGACGCCGCCACCGGCCGGGTTCTGGCCCGCTACGCGCCCGACACCAACGGCTTCCTGCGCGCCACCCTGCGCGGGCTGGTGGGGGATCGCACCCGCGTCACCGGGTCGGAACAGCGGGGGGTGCCGTTCGAGATCGTCGGCTGGGCGGACGGCCGGCTTTCCCTGCAAGACCCGGTGACGGAGCGGGACGTGGAGCTGGAGGCGTTCGGCATCACCAACGAGGCCGCGTTCGCCGCGCTGTTGCCCGGGCATGCCTTGCAGGTCAGCGCCGCGCAGGCGCCGGCTGGGATTGAGATGCAATGAGCTGGCTTGCCCGCCAAACCGTGCAGGTGCCGGTGACGGTGGACATCGAAAAGACCGCCGAGAGCTTTCACGCCTACGCCGTGCCCGAGGGGATCGATATCCAGCCCGGCGACGAGGTGATGGTGCATGGCGCGCCGGCGGGGATTGCGTTCGGCGAGCGCCAGGTGCTGCAATGCCGCGCCACCGTGCGGCGCGCCGGGCCCACCCTGCGGGCCTGGACCCGGCTGCAGGGCTGGTTTGCGCTCACCGAACTCTACGAAGTGGGCTTTGAGGCCAAGGAGGCACCATGAGCCAGGCGATGCACGAGGCGGATGCGGTGGCGGCGCGCGCACCCAGCCTGAAAGCCGGGGCGTCGCTGGAATCCACGCAGCAGGCGCAGCAGGACACGGTGCTGACGCCGCGCTTCTACACCACCGACTTCGCCGCCATGGATCGGTTGGACGTGAGCAGCGTGCGGCCGGAGTGGGACAGCCTGATCGCCGAAATGCGGTCGGACCCGAACCGCGGCCATTTTCTGCGCACCGGCACGTTCGAGGCGGCGATGGCGGCCATGGCGCCGGCGCTCCGCCGCGAGTTCCTGGAGTTCCTGGTCAGCTCTGTCACGGCCGAGTTCTCCGGCTGCGTGCTCTACTCGGAAATCCGCAAGCGGGTGACCAACAAGGACGTGCACGAGCTGTTCGGCTTCATGAGCCGCGACGAGGCGCGCCACGCCGGGTTCATCAACGATGCGCTGAAGGATTTCGGCGTCGGCGTGGACTTGGGCTTTCTCACCAAGGCGAAAAAATACGCCTATTTCCAGCCGAAATTCATCTTCTACGCCACCTATCTGTCGGAGAAGATCGGCTACGCCCGCTACATCACCATCTTCCGCCAGATGGAGCGCCATCCGGACCGGATGTTCCACCCAATCTTCCGCTGGTTCGAGAAGTGGTGCGACGACGAGTTCCGCCATGGCGAGGCGTTTGCCTTGCTGATGCGCGCGAACCCGAAACTGCTCAGCGGCATCAACAAGATCTGGGTGCGGTTTTTCCTGCTCGCCGTGTTCGCCACCATGTACGTGCGCGACCACGCCCGCCCGGAGTTCCACAAGGCGCTGGGCATGGAGCCGACGGACTACGATTTCCGCGTGTTCCGCATCACGCAGGAGATCAGCCGCCAAGTGTTCCCCGTGCTGCTCGACCTGGACAATCCCGTGTTTGCCGCCGGGCTGGAGCGGCTGCGCGGCATCACGGAGCGAATGGCGGCGGCCAAGGCGCAGGGCGGGGTGGGCGGCAAGCTGCGCAAGTTCGGGCTGACCGCGCTGGCCGGCGCCACGTTTGCGCGGCTGTTCTTCCTGCCGGCCATCGTCAACACGCTGCCGGCGCAGGTGCGCCTGTCGCCGGCGTTCTGAGCTCCATGCACCAATACGCAGCGCCCGCCCTCTATGCGCTGTTCGCCTGGTGGTTCAGCACGGGCGCCATCATCCTGCTCGACAACCTGCCGCGCCGCACTTTCCGCTGGAGCGTGGCGGGCGCCACGGCCGTGCTGGCGGCGTCGCTCTGGGGCTTGTGGGCGACGCGGCTGAACACCGGGGTGGCCGGCGCCTATGCTGGCTTCACCTATGGGCTGCTGGCCTGGGCCTGGCTGGAGCTCACCTTCTACACCGGGTTCATCACCGGGCCGCGCAAGGCGCGCTGCCACGCCGATTGCGCCGGCTGGCGGCATTTCGGCCACGCGATCATGGCCAGCCTCTGGCACGAGCTGGCCGTGCTCGCCGTGGGCGCGCTGGTGTTCGGGCTGACCGCGGGCGCGCCCAACCGGGCCGGCGCCTGGCTGTTCGCCGTGCTGTGGTGGATGCATCAGAGCGCGCGGCTGAACGTGTTCCTCGGCGTGCCGAACATCGCCGAGCAGTTCCTGCCGGAGCACCTGGATTTCCTGCGCTCCTTCCTGCGCCGCCGCCCGATGAACTTCCTGTTTCCGGTGTCGGTCAGCGTCTCGACGGTGGCGGCCGTGCTGCTCGTGCAGCATGCGGTGGCGCCGGGGGTGAGCCCGGCCACGGCGACCGCGCTGGTGTTCGCTGCCACCATGATGGTGCTGGCGATTGCCGAGCACTGGTTCTTGGTGGTGCCGCTGCCGGTGGACCGGCTGTGGTCCTGGAGCCTGCGCGGCCCCGCCCGGCCGCGGGCGCAGCCGGCAAAGCTGGGCACATCCTCCTGGAGCACCCATTTGCAAGGATGCTGCGACGTGCCGCGCCTGCAATCCGTGCTGGATGCGGTGGCGAACGGCGGCTATGGCCAGGTGGACCAGGTGACCGGCGTGGCTCGGGCGCTCACTGGCTGGGTGAGGTTCTATGTGGCTGAGGGGCATGCCGGTGTGGCAAGCTTTGCCCCCGTCGGCGGGGAGCAGGGCCAGGTGGTCGCGGTCGGACGCCAGGTGGATGGCGCCGGGCTGCAGGCGGCATTCTCCGCCTGTGCTGAACGCGCAGCCGCCTGAGCGGGTATTGGGAGCGGATGATGGATTACGAGGCGTTTTTCCGTAGGCAGATCGACGGCCTCCATCGCGAGGGTCGCTACCGCGTGTTTGCGGATTTGGAGCGTCAAGCGGGCGCTTTCCCGTCCGCCCTGCACTATGACGGGCGTGGCGGCACCGCCCCCGTGACCGTCTGGTGCTCCAACGACTACCTTGGCATGGGTCAGCACCCGGGCGTGATCGCGGCCATGCACGAGGCGCTGGACCGGTGCGGCGCCGGGGCAGGGGGCACCCGCAACATTTCCGGCACCAACCACTACCACGTGCTGCTGGAGCGCGAATTGGCCTCGCTGCACGGCATGCAGTCGGCGCTGCTGTTCACCTCGGGCTACATGTCCAACGACGCAACCTTGTCGGTGGTGGCAGGGCGGCTGCCGGGCTGTATCGTGCTGTCGGACGCGCTGAACCACGCCTCCATTATCGAGGGCATCCGCCGCAGCCGGGCGGAGTATCGCATTTTCGCCCATAACGACCCGGCGGATCTCGACCGGATTATGGCCGAGCTGGACCCCGACCGGCCCAAGCTGATCGTGTTCGAGAGCGTCTATTCCATGGATGGCGACATCGCGCCGGTAAACGACATTTGCGACGTCGCCGACAAGCATGGCGCGATGACCTACCTGGACGAGGTGCACGGCGTCGGGCTTTACGGGCCCAGTGGCGCGGGAGTGGCGGCGCGTGACGGCGCAGGCCGCCGCCTGACCGTGGTGGAAGGCACCTTGGCCAAGGCGTTCGGGGTGGTCGGCGGCTACATTGCCGCGTCCGAGTCGCTGTGCGACTTCGTGCGCTCCTACGCGCCCGGCTTCATCTTCAGCACCGCCATGCCGCCGGCGGTGGCAGCCGGCGCGCTGGCCAGCATCCGCCACCTCCGCCAGAGCGACGCCGAGCGCGAACGGCACCAGGACCGCGTGGCCCGCGTGCGGCAGCGGCTGGACGAGATTGGCGTACCCCACATGCCCAATCCAAGCCACATCGTGCCGGTGATGGTGGGGGACCCGGTGCTCTGCAAGCAGATCAGCGACACGCTGATGAACCGCTTCGGCATCTACGTGCAGCCGATCAACTACCCAACGGTCCCCCGCGGGACGGAGCGGCTGCGCATCACGCCATCGCCGCTGCACACCGACGAGGACATCGAGCGGCTGGCGGACGCGCTGGGCACGATCTGGGCCGAACTTAGCCTCGCCCGGGCAGCGTAGGCTGGTTTCCAAGGCTCACCCCGGGGGTGTTCCCGGGGCTTACTTCGCCTCCCGCCACCGGATCGCCAGGTCAGCCGCGTGCGCCGCCCCAGCGAGCGCCAGCCAGAGCGCGACCCAGATCACCGCCCCGCCCAGCAACGCGACCCGCAAGGCTAGGGTGAGGAACACGCCGGGGAGCAGCATCCGCGCGGCCGCCGCGAGCGGGAGCCTGCCCCGGCCACGGCCGCGCAGAGCAGCCAGGCCGAGGAACTCCAATGCCGTCGCCGCCAGCACGACGTCGGCCAGGCGGCCACCGGCAAGCCATGCTGCGAGCGTGGTCATCATGCCAGTACTTAACATTGTCAAAGCCGCGCTTATCCCTAAACCTTCCGCCGGCGACACTGTCCGAGGAGGAAAAAACCATGTCACACCAAGCGCCCGCCCGCCGTACCGTTCTGAAGTCCGCCCTTTCGCTGGTTTGCGGCACGGCCGCCATGGCCGCAAGCGCGTCACGGGCTTGGGCGCAGGACGCCAAGCTCGCGCAGAACGTGGTGCAGTATCAGACGTCACCCAAGGACGGCGCCCAGTGCAGCGGTTGCGTGAACTTCCAGCCGCCGAATGCCTGCGCCATTGTGTCGGGCCAGATCGTGCCAAATGGCTGGTGCGTCGCCTTCGCACCCAAAGCGTCCTAGCTCCCACAACGCGGCGGGGCGCTCCAGCGCGCGCGTGTCGCTGATGCGCCCCGTATTTCCTTTTCCCGCAATCGTCGGGCAGGACGAAATGAAGCTTGCCCTGCTCATTGCGGCCGTGGACCCGGCGGTCGGCGGGGTGCTGGTGTTCGGCGATCGCGGCACGGGCAAGTCCACCGCCGTTCGCGCCCTTGCGGCCTTGCTTCCCCCGCTGCAGGTGGTTGCCGGTTGCCGCTACGGCTGCGACCCGGCATCGGACCCATCTGGGCTATGCGCTGAATGCCAGGCCCGCGCCGCCGAAGGGCCTTTGCCGGTCACGGCCGCCGCTTCGCCCGTGGTGGACCTGCCGCTCGGCGCCACCGAAGACCGGCTGGTTGGCGCGCTGGACCTCCAGCGGGCGTTGACGGAGGGCGTCAAGGCGTTCGAGCCCGGGCTGCTCGCCCGCGCCCATCGCGGCTTTCTCTACATCGACGAGGTCAACCTGCTGGAGGACCATCTGGTCGACCTGCTGCTGGATGTGGCCGCCTCGGGCGAGAACGTGGTGGAGCGGGAAGGTTTGAGCGTGCGCCATCCTGCCCGCTTTGTCCTGATCGGCAGCGGCAATCCGGAAGAGGGCGAGCTGCGGCCGCAATTGCTCGACCGTTTCGGCCTGTCCGTGGAAGTCGCCACCCCGACCGATCTCACGGCCCGCATCGAAGTCGTCCGCCGGCGGGACGCGTTCGAGCGCGAGCCGCATGCCATGCTGGCCCGGTGGGCGCCGGACGCCGAGCGCTTGGCCCAGCAGGTCGCGCGCGGCCGCGAGGCCTTGCCGGGCGTCGCCATGCCGGACGCGATGTTGGAGCAGGCCGCCCGCCTCTGCCTCGCCCTGGGCACGGACGGATTGCGCGGCGAGCTCACCCTCATGCGCGCCGCCCGCGCCTTGGCTGCGCTGGAGGCGGCGGGGGCGGTGGAAACATCGCATTTGCGCCGGGTCGCACCCTCCGCCCTGCGCCACCGGCTCCGGCGCAACCCGCTGGACGAGGCGATGTCCACGATACGGGTTGAACGGGCACTGGTTGACCTGCTCGGGGCATGACGGCCCAACCCATGGCGGCGCTGGCGGCGGCGCGCTGGGCGGACGCCTGTCACGCGGCTGCCCTGTTTGCCATCGACCCGGTGGGCCTTGGGCTGAACCTGCGCGCCCGGCCTGGCCCGGTGCGCGACCGCTGGCTGGCCCTGCTGCCCCCGTTGCTCCCCCCCGGGATGCAACTCCGCCGCGTTCCGCTTGGCATCGCCGACGACCGTTTGCTGGGCGGGCTTGACCTGACTGCAACCCTCTCGGCCGGGCGGCCGATGCTCGCCCGCGGGCTGCTGCCGGAGGCGGATGGGCACGTGCTGGTGCTCGCCATGGCGGAGCGGATCAGCGCCGCCACCGCCGGCCGTTTGGTTGCGGCACAGGATGGCGGCGACGTGGCGGTCGAACGTGACGGGTTTGCCAAGCGCTGGCCGTTTCGCGCCGGGTTGGTCGCACTGGATGAGGGCGCCGATGCGGACGAGCAGCCGCCCACCCCTCTGCTCGACCGCCTGGCCCTGCGGCTCGACCTCGACGGGCTGCCCTTTCGCGGCTTGGCGGACCTGTCGCTTGGTCCGGCCGATGTTGTTGCGGCCCGGCGCCGGCTGGCGCGGGTGACGGTGGATGAAGCGACTTTGGTGGCTCTCTGCGGCGCCGCGGCAACGCTGGGCATCGGCTCTGCCCGCGCGCCCCTGCTGGCGCTGCGGGCAGCCCGTGCGGCGGCGGCACTGGCCGGGCGCGAGGCAGTGGCGGAAGAGGATGCGGCGCTTGCTGCCCGGCTCGTGT
>CAXTNN010000199.1:0-6765 GCA_964245545.1 uncultured Acetobacteraceae bacterium
TCTCCCAGAGGGAGAGGGAGCAGCCGCGCGTGACGGTGCCTGCGTCGGCCGCCATCGACCACGTCCTGCAAACCCGCGGCGAGCACCGCGAGTACGACGCCTTCGTGGTCGCCGCCGCCTGGGCCGGCAGCACCCCCGCCTTCGCCTTGGGCGACGGCCGCCTCATCCTGGGCGGCTGGCACGAAACGGCGGCCCACGACGGCGCCATTCTCGCTTTGGCTCCCGCCCAAAACAGCTTCCTCACCGGCGGCGATGACGGCGCCTTCCGCCGCACCGCCCCCGACGGCACGGCCGAGACCATCGCGAGCTTCGGCAGCAAATGGGTGGAGCAGGTCGCCGCCCATGGCCCCATCGCCGCCGCCGCCGTTGGCAAATCCGCCCACGTGTTCGAAGGGAGCGCCAAGCTGAAGCAGCTCGACCATCCCTCCACCGTCACCGGCCTCGCCTTCGACGCCCGCGGCAAGCGCATCGCCGCCTCGCATTACGGCGGCGCCTCCGTCTGGTTCGTCGCCGCCAAGACCGACAGCCCGCGCCGCCTGGAGTGGAAGGGCAGCCACATCGGCGTCGCCATCCACCCGGCCGGCGACGCCGTGGTCACCGCCATGCAGGAGAACGCCCTGCACGGCTGGCGCCTGGCGGACGGGCAGCACATGCGCATGACCGGCTATCCGGCCAAGACCGAATCCCTCGCCTTCACCCGCTCCGGCAAGTGGCTGGCCAGCGCGGGGGCCGACACCGTGGTGCTGTGGCCGTTCTTCGGCGGCGGCCCGATGGGCAAGCCTCCAATGGAACTGGCCGGCGGCGACCAGGTGCTCTGCACCCGCGTGGCCGCCCACCCCCAGTTCGAGATGGTGGCCGCCGGGTTCGCCGACGGCCTGGTGGTGCTGGCCGACATCGCCAGCGAGCGCATCCTCCCCGTGGCGGCGCCGGGCCGCGGCCCGGTCTCGGCGCTGGCGTGGAGCGAGGATGGCGCCTGGCTCGCTTTCGGAACCGAGACCGGCTTTGCCGCCTTGGTCGATCTCAGCAAACGGTAGAAGGACACGCCCCCATGGAGCTGATCACCACGCGCGGCTTGCGCATGCCCAAGCTCGGCCTCGGCACCTGGCGCATGAAAGGCGACGAGTGCCGCGAGGCGGTGGAGCGGGCGCTCTCGCTCGGCTACCGCCACATCGACACTGCTGAGATGTACGGCAACGAGGAGGCCGTCGGCGCCGCCCTCGCCGGCGCCCGCCTGCCGCGCGACGACATCCACGTCACCACCAAGGTCTGGCACGAGCACCTCGCCCCCGCCGCCATCCGCCAGGCCCTGGAAGCGAGCCTGGCCAAGCTGCAGACCGACCATGTCGACCTTTACATGATCCACTGGCCCTCCCCCGCCATGGACCTCCCCGCCGCCCTCGAGACCCTGACCCGGCTGCAGGAGGAGGGCCTGACCCGCGCCGTCGGCGTCTGCAACTTCCCCGTGGCATTGCTGCGGGAGGCGGTGGAGCAGGTGGGCGCCCCCATCGCCGCCAACCAGATCGAGTACCACGTCCTGCTGGGCCAAAGCGCCGTGCTCGACTACGCCCGGGCGCACGACGTGGCCGTGACCGCGTATTGCCCGATCGCGCAGGGCAAGCTCGCCGACCACGAGGAACTGGGCGTCATCGCCCGCAAGCACGGCGCCACCGCGGCGCAGATCGCGCTGAAATGGCTGATCGACCAACCCGGCGTCGCCGCCATTCCCAAGGCCGCCCGCCGCGAAAGCCAGGTCGCCAACCTGGAAGCGCTCAAGATCGAGCTGGACGACGCCGACCGCGCCGCCATCGCCGCCCTGCCCAAGAGCCAGCGCCTGGTCAACCCCGGCTTCGCTCCCGCCTGGGACAAGGCTGCCTAGGCAGCGCCGCCGTCAGCCCAGCCATTGCGGGTGGTGGATCGTCCCGTCGAAATGGGTGGACACCTTGTAGCGCTCGGTCTGGCCATTGGCCGCCACCGCCGCCGTCTTGGCCAGAATGGCTGACCGCTGCTCCGGCGTGAGCGGCTGGTAGCTCCGCACCGCCTCCAACGCCTGCTGCAGGATCGGCAAGCTGTCGATGCCGCACACCTGCAGCGCCGTCGGCAGGCTCATCGGGTAGTGCAGCATCTCGATCGGCGTGGCCACCTTGCTTTGATAGATGAACGGGTCGCCGAACGTCTTCATGCCCAGCACCGCCGTGCCATGGGCAATGGCAACCGGCAGCACGCCCTGCTCGAAGCTGTCGTAATGCGCGTCCATCACGTTCAGCGGCATCTGCACCGTGTCGAAATGGAAGCCATGCTGGTCCGCCACGTCGAACATGTGCTTATGGATGGCCGGGCTCTTGTGCCCGGTGAACCCGATGTAACGCAGCTTGCCCGCCTGCTTCGCCCGCAGCGCCGCCTCCAGCGCGCCGCCGGGCGCGAACACCCGCTCCGGGTCGTCCATGCGGATGATTTCATGGAACTGGATCAGGTCGACATGGTCGGTCTGCAGCCGCGACAGCGATTGCGCCAATTGCTGGTCGAACGCCTCGGCGGTGCGGCCATCGAGCTTGGTCATCAGGAACACCCGGTCGCGGTAGCCGCCGGCCAGCGCCCGGCCCAGCCGCACCTCGCTTTCGCCGCCATTGTAGTCCCAGCAATTATCGAAGAAGGTAACGCCGGCGCCCACGGCCGCATGCACGATCTCCACCGCCTGCTTCGCCGTCGGCCCGCCCGGCTTGGCCAGGTGGAACCCGCCGACGCCGATCATCGACACGTATTCCCCCGTGGTCCCGAGCGCGCGGTATTTCATCTCCGGGTTCTGCGCCAGCTTGGCTGTAACCGGCCCGGTGGGCTGCAGCGCCCCGCCCTGCAGGGATTGCACCTGCGCCTGCGCCACAGCCGCCACCGCGGTGCCAACCGCGCCCAAGCCGGTCATTTTCATGAATTCACGACGATCCAAGTCACGTCTCCCGCAATTGCCTGCCGTGGCATTGCACGCCGTGGCGCCGGCGGTGGCGAGAGACCCGGCGGTCAATTACCGGCGAGGCTTGCCGGTCCGCGGATCACCGACCAGTACAGCGGCGGGCGGCCAGCGCGGATGGCCTTCTGTTCATAGCGCGTCGGTGGCCAGCCGCTCGGCCGCTGCGCCGTCGGTTCGGCCGCCGTGAACAGGCTCTGCGCACCGAGCACGGCGGCGGTCCAGTCCTGGTAGCTTGGGTCGTCGCTGGCGATGCGCCATTCGCCGCCGGGCCGCATGGCGCGCGCCACGAGGCCGAGCACGTCCGGGTGCACGAACCGGCGCTTGGCGTGGCGCGCCTTCGGCCACGGGTCGGGAAACATCAGGAACAAGCGGCTCAGCGAAGCGGGCGGCAGTTGGCGCAGCAGGATGCGCGCGTCCTCGGGCCACACCAGCAGGTTCGGCGGCAACGGCGCGCTGGCCTCCCCCCCTTCCGGCACCAAGGCCGAAAGCAGGGAGCAGATGCCATTCTCATACACCTCGCAGGCGATCAGCCCCGCCTGCGGATGAGCCTCCGCCAGCGCCCGCGCATGCTCCCCGCCGCCAAAGCCCACTTCGAGCCAAACCTCCTCCGGCCGCCGCGCAAACGCCCCAGACGGATCGCAGGCGCTAGCTGCGTCGAACCGCAGCCGCGGCAGCGTCGCCTCCAGCAACAGGCGTTGCCGAGCCCGCAGCGTGTTGCCCTTGGTCCGCCCATACAGCCGCTCCGCCGCCGGCTTCACCAATCCGTCCCGCAATCGCAAGAAGCCCTCTCCCCGTGGGAGAGGGTTGGGTGAGGGGCAGGCGCCCGTGACGGTGGTAGAATGCCAGTGTGCCCCTCACCCCTACCCTCTCCCGGAGGGAGAGGGAGAGCAGCCAGGTGGGGCCGATCGAATCTGCTACCGCCCGAACGCACTCTTCAACGCAGGCACCAAATCCGTCCGCTCCCACGTGAACGTCCCCTGCTCCGGATCGGGCGTGCGGCCGAAATGCCCATAGGCCGACGTCACCGCGTAGATCGGCCGGTTCAGGTGCAGGTGCTCGCGGATGCCGCGCGGGCTCAAATTCACCAGCTCGCGCAACGTCCGCTCCAGCCGCGCCTCGTCCACGTCGCGCCCCGTTCCGCCTAGGTCCACATACACCGACAGCGGGTGCGACACGCCGATGGCATAGCTGATCTGGATGGTGCAGCGCTCCGCCAGCTCCGCCGCCACCACGTTCTTGGCCAGGTAGCGGCACACATAGGCAGCCGAGCGGTCCACCTTGGTCGGGTCCTTGCCGCTGAACGCCCCGCCGCCATGCGGCGCCGCCCCGCCATAGGTGTCGACGATGATCTTGCGCCCGGTCAGCCCGCAATCCCCATCCGGGCCGCCAATCACAAAGCTGCCGGTGGGATTGATGTACACCTCGCTCTCCGGCGGCATCCAGCCCGGCGGCAGCGTGGTCTCGATCAGCGGCAGCAGCATGCGCTTGATCGCCCCCTGCTCCATCCCCGCCTCATGCTGGGTGGACACCACCACCGAGGTCGCCCCCACCGGCTTGCCATCCACATAGCGCAGCGTCACCTGGCTTTTCGCGTCCGGCAGCAGCCCGGCCACCGACACGTCGCGGTTGCGCCGCAGTTCAGACATCCGGCGCAGGATCAGGTGCGCGTAGTGGAGCGGCGCCGGCATCAGCGCCTCCGTCTCGGTGCAGGCATAGCCGAACATGATGCCCTGGTCGCCGGCGCCTTCGTCCTTGTTGCCGGCGCTGTCCACGCCCACCGCAATGTCGGTGCTTTGCGCGTGCAGGTGGCACTCGACGGTGGCGTTCTTCCACGAGAACCCGCCCTGGTCATAGCCGATGTCATGCACCGCCAGCCGCGCCAGGTGGGTCAGCAACTCCGGCGTCACCGTGTCCGGACCGCGCACCTCGCCGGCAAACACGATGCGGTTGGTGGTCACCAGCGTCTCGCAGGCCACGCGGGCATAAGGGTCGGCGGCCAGGAACGCGTCCAGCACGGTGTCGCTCAGCCGGTCGGCCACCTTGTCCGGATGACCTTCCGACACCGATTCGGACGTGAACAGATACTCGCCTTTGCCGCGCATTCCCTGCCTCTACGCTTGCCGCCGATCTCGGGGGCGGGAGGATCCAACCCGCGCAGAGCGGGAAGCGGCGTGTTTGGCGGAAAGGCCGGCCAGGGTCAACATACCGGTCAACTGACCGGTCAACCGGTGCGCTCCTGCCCAATTCGCTTGCCAACGTCTGCCCAGTTCTATAGCGGTTTGCCGATGGTCCCCGAAACGTCTGCGCCGGCCGCAGCGGCCACCGCCGACTTGGTAGACGCTGTGCGGCGGCTCTCCCGCACCAGCGTCCTCGTCGTCGGAGACGCCATGCTCGACCGCTACGTCTATGGCGTGGTCAACCGCATCTCCCCCGAAGCGCCCATCCCCGTGGTCTCGGTCGAGCGCGACGTGGCCATGCCCGGCGGCGCCGGCAACGTGGTGCGCAACCTCACCGCCCTGGGCGCGGCGGTGGCCTTCGTCTCCGTGGTGGGGGACGACCAGGCCGGGTCGGACCTCACCGGGTTGATCGGCGGCCAGCCCAATGTGGAGCCCTGGCTGCTGGTGCAGGGCGGCCGCACCACCACCACCAAGACCCGCTACATCGCCGGGGGCCAGCAACTGCTGCGCGCCGACCACGAGATCGCCGCCGCCATCCACCCCAAGCTTGCCGAGCGCCTGGTGCGCATCACGCAGGACGCGCTGGCGGCCACCACCGTCACCGTGCTGTCGGACTACAACAAGGGCGTGCTGACGGGCGACGTGCCCGCCCGCATCATCGCCGCCGCCCGCGCCGCCGGCCGCCGCGTGGTGGTGGACCCGAAAGGCCGCGACTACGGCCGCTACGCCGGCGCCGACGTCATCACCCCCAACCGCCGCGAGCTGGCCGAGGCCACGGGCATGCCGGTGGACAGCGAGGCCGCCATCGACGCCGCCGCCCGCTTCCTGCGCACCGCCCACGGCTTCGGCGCCGTGCTGGTCACCCGCGCCGAGGACGGCATGACCCTGGTGACCGACGCCGGGCTGCAGCATTTTCCCGCCGAAGCCGCCGACGTGTACGACGTGTCCGGCGCCGGCGACACGGTGGTGGCGACTCTCGCCGCCGGGCTGGCCGCCGGGCTCGACCTGCCAATCGCGGTGCGCCTGGCCAACCTGGCCGCCGGTGTGGTGGTGGGCAAGGTCGGCACCGCCGTCGCCCGCGAGGGCGACCTGCTGGCGGCACTCTCCCCCCAGGGCGGCGCCCTGCGCAAGGTGGTCACCCGCGAGCAGGCCGCCGAGCAGGTGGAACGCTGGCGCCAACGCGGCTGGCGCACCGGCTTCGCCAATGGCTGTTTCGACCTGTTGCATCCCGGCCACGTCCACCTGCTGGAACAAGCGCGCAGCCGCTGCGACCGCCTGGTGGTGGCGCTCAACTCCGACGCCAGCGTCCGCCGCCTCAAGGGCGCCAGCCGCCCCGTGCAGACCGAGGCCGCCCGCGCCGCCGTGCTCGGCAGCGTCACCGCCGTGGACCTGGTCTGCGTGTTCGACGAGGACACCCCCGAGACCCTGCTGCACGCCATCCGCCCCGACCTGCTGGTGAAGGGCTCCGACTACACGCTGGGCACCGTGGTGGGCGCCGATTTCGTGCAGAGCTATGGTGGCGAAGTCATGCTGGCCGACCTGCTCCCCGGCTTCTCCACCACCGCCACCGTCCAACGCCTCCGCAGCGTCTAACCCTATTTCTCCCTTGCCCACTGCCCTCTCCCG
>CAXTNN010000200.1:0-6762 GCA_964245545.1 uncultured Acetobacteraceae bacterium
AGGCGGGTCAAATCTCGACGAAAACGCCGGGTCAGATCTCAGCGAACATCAACAGGCAAGCTGGTTGAGGCCGTTCTGCACGGTGTTCAACGTGTTGCCGAAATTGCTGGCATCGAACACGGCCATTTGCGCGTGCACGCGCGGCCCGGCCGTCAAGCAGGCGGCCAGCGCCATGCCGGCCCAAAGCGATCTCCTCACCATCCTGACTCCTTCCTGGTCAATCCCGGGCTTCGTGATGGCGGGCCATGAACGGGCCCACCCAGGCAGCGGGGTCGTCCCCCAACTCGCGGCGCAGCCGCTCGGCAAACCGCACCGTGTTGGCGCGGCCCGACAGCACCGCGACGTAGTCGCGCAGCTCGCCCAGGTCGAACTCGCAGATCACGCTGCCCGCCTCCCGCTTGAGCAGGAAGCGGCGCTTGCCCACGGCCATGTCCTCGCGCACCGCCTTGAACTCGCCCTCGGTGCATTGCAGGCCATCGACATAGGCCGAGCGGTCCGCCGTGGGCGACGGATACAGGATCTTGGTCATGCACTGCGCGACCAGCGACGCGCCCAGCTTCGACTCCAGCACGTGCTCCGGCTGCTGCGTCGCCAGGATCAGCATCCCGTTGTTCTTGCGCACGGTGAGCAGGAACTTGTCCACCACGGCCGCGAACTGCGGGTTGAGCAGGTAGGCGCGAAACTCGTCGCAGGACATGACGAAGCGCCTTCCGTCCACCACGGCGGCGACCCGGTGCAGCAGGTAGGCCGCGGCCGGAGCGCAGACCTCCTCGTAGTCGAGCAGGTGCGTCATGTCGAAGCCGGTGATCGCGGCGTCGAGGCGCACTTCGTCCTTGTCGCCATCGAACGCCCAGCCGAGCGCGTTGCCGCGGCACCAGCGCTCCAGCCGTGCCCCCGCGCCCTCGGCGGCGCCGTGCGACAGGAACTCCCGCAGGCCGGCCAGGGAGCGCATCTGGGGTTCGTAGGAGAGCTGGCGGGCAATGCCCCGTTCCAACCGCCGGGCTTCCTCGGGCGAGATGCCACCCTTGCCGTCGCCCCGGATCAGGCCGGTGATCCACTCGCGCAGGAAATCCCGCGCTGCGGGGGTATCCTCGAGGCCGCGCAGCGGCGCCAGGCCGCTCGGTTCGCCCCGGCGCAGCATGAGGTAGGTGCCCCCGGTGGCCCGGACCAGCAGCTCGCCGCCGCGGTCCTTGTCGAAGAACACGACCGTGCCATTCCTGGCGACCATGGCCTGTTCCAGCATGGCGAGCAGGAACATCAGCAACGTGGTCTTGCCCGAGCCGATCGGCCCGAAGATCGCCGTCATGCCCACGTCGGCCACGTGCGGTACGTAGTCGTAGGGGGTGCCGCCATCGGTCCGGAAGCGCGCCAGCGCCGGGCCCCACCATCCCTGTGGCGTTCCCACGGGGAAGTTGTCGAGGCTGGAGAAGCCGGCGAAGTTGCGCGAGTTGATCGCTCCCGGGCGGGTGCGCCACTCGATATTGCCCGGCAACTGCGACCAGAACGCGGCCTCCATGCCGATGCCCTCCTGCACCACCACCGCCCCGGCATCGGTCAGCCGCGCGCGTGCCCGCGCGCCGCGCTCGGCGAGTTGCTTGAGGTCGCCGCCATAGACGGCCAGGCTCAGGTGGTGCGAGCCCATGACGAACGCGTTGGACGCCAGCGCATCCTCCGCCTCCGCCAGGCCTCGATCTGGCTCAGCGCCTTGTCACCGGCGCTCGCCATCTGGCTCGACTTCATCGACAGGCGGCCATGCGCCTGGGCCCGGGTGAGGAACGCGTAGGACTGGCTCAGCACCAGCGGGAAGTCGGCGCCCAGCAGCGTGTTGAGCATCCCGGGCCGGGTCTTGGCCGGGTATTCCCGGAACGAGAACAGGGTGCCGACATAGCTCTCCGCGGGCGTGCGGACCTCGAAGCCGCGCTTGCCACAGATCACCCGGTCCGTGTAGATCGACGCCCCCAGCGAGCCGGTGACCACCGGCACGGCCATCCAGCGGCAGGTGATGATCAGGCGCAGCGCTTCGCCCATTTCGGTGAACATCACGTCGCCTTCCTCGCGCAGGCCAAGCCGGCGGATGCCGTAGCCGTCCAGCCCGTTCGCGACCACCTGCCACAGGTCCTCAAGCGCGCGCAGCACCGCCTGGTCTCCAGCCTCGGCTGAGCCCTTGCGGAAGCGGGTGAGCTTGCTCCCTGCCTTGCCGAGCACAGTACGCGGTGAGACCACCAGCGAGAGGTAGTAGTCGTTGCGGAATAATCGGCCGTCCAGGATGCGCTCGCGGTAGGCCCGGTCCAGGTCCGCGGCGAAATCGGACCGGAAGTGGCCAGCGGGTAACTCCGATACGTCCGAGTGGCGGACCAGGTGCGTGCACACCGTGACGGTGTCGTCGGCGATGTTGCGGAACAGGGTGTTGAGGTTACGCAGCCGTGCGTTGCGCATCGCCGGCTCTTCCATCTCGAACGCGGCACCCCCGACATGGCCCATTGCCATCACCGAGCCATCCTGCAGCAGCACCGCCGCGTCGGCGACATGGCCGACATAGGGCAGGTAGATCTCGCCGGACCGCTCACTGAGGCCGCTGTCGCCGCGCATCAGGCCATGCCACGGCCGCGCTTGGCGACCCTGACCGGGTTGGGGCTGACCGTGGCCCCGCCCCAGTGTGACCCGTCCACGCCGCGCGCCGCCGTTCGCAGGAACAGGGTGACCACGCTCACCGCGTTGTAGTCGCGGGCGACCAGCACGCGCGCGCCGAACCATAGCGGCACCATCACTATTTCGAAGAGGGGGTTCTGCGCGATGACGATGACGAAGCCGGCAAGCATCAGGAACGCCCCCGCGACCGGAAGGGGCACGCCCGCGAACAGCGCCGGCCGCGTGGCCGCCAAATAAAGCGTGTCCTCTTCCAGCCGCTCGGACATCAGCCGCCGGAGCCGCCCGTGAGGGTCGAACCGAGGTACGACGCGCCGAACATGATGATGATGCCGCCGATCACCCCGGCGATCAGCCCGAGTGACACGCGGCCGAACATCCAGGACAGCCCGAGGGCGATGATGCCGAGCACCGCCAGCGACTGCCCGAACGGCCCGAGGATGAAGGTGCAGATGTTGTTGATCATCGTCGCCGGAGATGCGCCGCCGGTAACGGTCTGGGCTTGGGCCAGCGCCGGCAGCGCGAGGGCGGCGCAGAGTGCCAGCGTGCCCGTGACCGCGCGGTCGCGCCCAGCGGCAAGCTCCTGGCTGTAGACTCCGGTGAGTAGGCGTCGAGCCGCCAAGGTGGTGAGTTTTTTCATAGGTTGTTTCTCCAAGAACAGGCCCAAAGTCGTTACCGCTGCGGACGGCCCTGGGCCGCGGCGGATGGCCGCGCCGCACCAGGCTCGGGCGGCGGCAAGGCTGCAGCAATCTGGCTTTCATCGGGGCGTGCGGCGGCGTAGTCGTACGACGCCCACACGTCCCAGGGCGGCGGGGCATTTGGGTCCGCCGGCGCCGCCGCCGGACGCGGGGCCTGGTCGATTGCAGCCGGCGGGCCGCCCACGTCGAGGGCGGGCACGACCTGTCGCGCGGCCAGCTCGACCTTGTGGACGTAGCCGTTGTCGACACCGCGGCGTGCGTCTCCGGTGTTGTACCGTGAGAGTGCCGCGCGGA
This sequence comes from uncultured Acetobacteraceae bacterium, assembly GCA_964245545.1. GTDB lineage: Bacteria > Pseudomonadota > Alphaproteobacteria > Acetobacterales > Acetobacteraceae > LMUY01. The sequence goes on from CAXTNN010000200.1 coordinate 3,639, forward strand.
GCGCGGATTGCTGCCCGGCAGGCCCGTCGCCGCCGGCATAGTCGCCGGCCAGGATTGCCGCCGCGGCGGCAATGGACCGGCACGGATCGAACGCCGCTGCAACCGTCAGCCCCAGCTTCGCCAAGTTGGCGGAGTTGATCTGCATGATGCCCAGGTCAACCGAGTGGCCGGCTTCCAGCAGCCTCGCCGCGAGCTGGACGGCGATGGCGGGCGTTGCCGGCACGCCGCTGGTGCCGGTCGTGTTGTCGTTCATGGTGAGGGGCTGGAGACCGCTTTCCGTCTGGGCAATGGCGGCCAGCGTCGACGGCGCTACGGACGGGCCGCAGCGCAGCGCGAGCTGACCAAACTCGGCGACACCCAAAGCAGCGGCTCCGACCCGCTGCGGGATACCGGAAAGGACCGCCGCTACCAGGCCCAAGAGCCCGGCGACGAGGAAGCCGAGGCCTCCGCTAGTCCGAGAGCGTAAGTTTGGCGGCCAGGAGGTGCGGGCTCGGCACTGGCTCGCCGCCACTGCCGGCGGGTGCGGCGATTGCCGCAAGGTCGCCCGGCATGACGCCAACGAACTGCCGCAGGTCGAGGTCGCCCACAGGATAGACAGTGACACGACCGAGGAAGCCGAACTTGCGGATAAAGCACCAGGCGGATTGCAGGTTGCGGAAGCTCCGGTCGCCTGAGGCTCCGCGCCAGGTGCGAATGATCCTGAAGCCGCGCCCACGCACCCAATCGCAACGCAGGTAGATGACGAACTCATCGTCCGCCCGTGCGACGATGAAGGCGCCAAGGACGCGGCCCCCGTCCTTGATGCCTGCCCGAAGGTCAGCTTCTTCGAACATTGCCGGCACCATCTTGCTCCTGCCTGCCCGACCGTGTTGCCCCGATGCTGGGACACCAGATGTTGAACAGGAAATCGCTGAGTATGCACGGCCTAACCAGTCCCCCGCAGGCGCCCTTCCCCGATGGAAGCGGCATGCCCTCTGCCTCAATCCGCCGTGATCACGGCGGCGTGTTGCGTGAGAAACCACAGGAATGCACATCAAGCAACCGTTTTAATCAGGTGCAATCTGCCGAGTTGCCAGTTAGCTAGATCACTGAAAACTAATGATTTAGATACATGAACAGAAAGAGATCAGATTGATCGTCTCACAGATTATCACGGGCTCGTGAAACTTGTTTGCATAGACATACAAGGCAGATGCGTTTGAGGGCTATGGTAGTCGGTCACACGATTTCCCGGTGCTGCCCAGCCTTGAAGACCATCTCGGTTTATGATCGCTTTTGCGTGAGTTGGTAGTAGGGTCCCTCCTTGGTTTCCCAGTTGAACGGCGCTCTCGGCCTTTGCTGCGGCCAACTAGACCACACCGCTTCGCATCGGCGGCCAAGGCCGCCGCCCTTGTCTGCGGGATGCAACAGCGCCAGAGGGCCCGGGCGCTCATGGAGCGGCATCGCAGACACGTGGCACCGAAAGATCGTAGTGACCCGGCATCTCAACTGTTGCAGCGCTTAGCCTGAGCCAATCTGCATTGGATGCCTGATCTCCCGTCCGGTGCGGGTGTGACAGTAGCAAGTCTACTCCCGTTTCGGCGCCAGTCCCGGCATCGAGATCGGCGGCTTGCGCATCAGCACGAAGCCTTGCCGCTCCAGTGTCTCCAGCACCACCTCCGCCGCAATCCTGGCGGCCAATTCATGCCCCTTGCGGCTATTCAGGGCGTAGCTGATGGCGAATAGCGCGTCAGGGCGCTTGGCAGGAGTGAGGAGTTGTTCGTCTTCCATGGCAAGAACGTAAGCAGAACACAGCAGGCGTGTCGAGACGGTCAGAAGCGCGGCCCATCCAAGCGAGAACGGCGGCTGTAAAGTATGGCCCAGCGGAATGCTGCAAGCTGGACCTACCGCCCGCTGTCGTTTCCCCCTCAGTTCCCTAGACCGGGTTCAAGCCCGCCGGCGGATCGCTTGGCGGTGGCGCATGCGGGTCATTGATACGGCCCAGTCCAGCGACTCAGCTGCGTTGTTCCGAACGCGGTGACCGCGCGAGACACAGGCCACATCCGTAGCAGATCGTTAGCCGCCAGGCGCATCAGCTCCGCGACCGCACCGCTGTCCTGACCCAACCACACCGACCAAGCCTCCGGCTCCAGGATCACCGGCATGCGCTCATGGAGTTGCTGCATAGTGGCGTTGGCACTGGTGGTCAGGATGGCAAAGGTCCGCAGAACTTCCCGGTTCGATGCTCGCCGGCCCTCCCAAAACTGGGCGAAAGCCAGGGGTGAACCATCTGCCCGCGCGATGGCATAGGGCTGTTTCCCGTCTGGTCGGACCCGCCACTCGTAGAACGCATCCGCGGGCACCAGCAGCGCCGCAAACCAAAGCGGCGCGGAACATGCCCGAACCGGCGGCCGTCTTCGATCGGGCGTTGATCGGCCGTCTGGCCGCTTTCAGCTCGCCCCTGTGGAAGGACGGCAGCAGCCCCCAGGCGAGCGGGTCAAGCCTGCATTCTCTGGTCTCCGGATGCTGGCGCACCACCATGGCGCTGTTCGTCGAAGCGACGTTCCACGAAGGCCCAATGTCGGGCGCCAGCCCGCTGGTGGCGAACAACTCACGGACAGCGCCGGCTGGCAGGTAGGAGGCGAAGCGGCCGCACATGCCAGCACGATGCTTGTCACCTTGCCGATCGACAAACAGCCGGCGCTATGATGCGGCCGTGAGCGAATCCCGCAGCTTCTGGAGGTGCCCTTGATCAATGAACCCGAGCTGCCGCCAAACATCATCCCGTTCCCTACCCAGCTGCGGGTGGTGGTTGCACTGGCTGACCCATCCGAGCGGCCTGGGCCAGCAACCGACGATGCAGCGTCCGTGGTCGAGCACGATGGACGCGCCTATGACTTGGCCGCGCTGGTCCGCCATCTGTCCCCTGCGGAGCTGCGGGAGATCGGGCAGGCAGTGCCGCGGTCCGGGCAAGAGCTATGGGACGAGGTGGTGCGGCGCTGGCCGGCGCTGGCAGCCGAGATCGTGGCGGGCGTTGGAGCTTTGAGCGGGTGACCCGAGGACACGGCGAGATCGAAACCCTAACTGGCGGTTTACCTTTGTCTGCCATGCTGCCGACGGCGCAAGCCCACATATCAGGGGTGTA
>CAXTNN010000201.1:0-211 GCA_964245545.1 uncultured Acetobacteraceae bacterium
GCCGCACGGTCCGCGAGCGTCACCGGGCTGTCGTCTCCCTTCTGCTCTGCGGCCAGCCCGGCGCGGAACCAGGGGCGGATGGCAGCGCCCGCCGCATCGGCCGCTGCCTCTGCCGCGGCGATCGCAGCCGCCCAGTCGATCGGGTCCCCGGCTATCGCGAGAACGTCGGCTGGGGGGTGGGCTGGGTCTGCGAGCCCGCGGTCGGCGGGAG
>CAXTNN010000201.1:221-6747 GCA_964245545.1 uncultured Acetobacteraceae bacterium
CGGCAGAACATGCGCCTCGGGCGGCTGCTGCGACATATCGGTCTGCTGCTGCGTTTGGTTCTGGTTGGGCGAGGGCTGGGAGTTTTGCTGTCCGGTGACCACGCCGGGCCCTTGCGCGCTGGGCGCCACCGAGGTCTGCGCCCGCGCGCCGAACGAACCCGCAAGGGTCACCAAGGCCGCCGCGATCGCCGCCACCCTCAAGCTCCACACCAGTCTGCCCACGCTCCACCCCCGTTTGCGCGGCCCACCCTGTTTGCGCAACATCGGCGGTAAACCTAAGCTGCGCGCCGCCGCTTGCCAACACGCCCCTTGCAGCCGAGTTCCGCCCCTCGTGACACCAATCGTGATCATCCCCGCCCGCATGGGCTCCGCACGCCTGCCGGGCAAGCCGCTGGCCGCCATCGGCGGCGTGCCCATGGTGGTGCATGTCATGCACCAGGCGCAGGCGGCGGCGATCGGCCCGGTGGCGGTGGCCTGCGGCGAGCCGGAGATCGCCGACGCGGTGACCGTCGCCGGCGGCCGCGCCGTGCTGACCGACCCGGCGCTGCCCTCCGGATCCGACCGCGTCCATGCCGCGCTGGCGCAGCTCGACCCAGAGCGCCGGCACGACGTGGTGGTGAACGTGCAAGGCGACACGCCCACCATAGACCCGGCCGCAATCCGCGCCGTGCTCCTGCCCCTGGCTGACCCGGCGGTGGATATCGGCACCTTGGTGGTCCCGATCGCCGGGCCGGAGGAGGCCGCAAGCACGTCGTTCGTGAAGGCAGCCTGCGCGTTCCGCGAGGGCAACGCTGTGGCGCCGGGGCTTTACTTCTCCCGCGCCGCCGTGCCGTCCGGGGCGGGGCCGCTCTGGCACCATATCGGCCTCTATGCCTTCCGCCGGGGGGCCCTGGAGCGGTTCGTGGCGCTGCCCCTGAGCCCGCTGGAGCAGCGTGAAAGCCTGGAGCAACTGCGCGCGCTGGAGGCGGGCATGCGCATCGGCTGCGTCCGGATGGACCACGGGCCGTTTGGCGTCGACACTCCGGCTGACCTCGCCCGCGCCCGCGCCTTGATGACGGAGCCCCACTCATGACCGTATCCTTCCAGGGCAAGCCTGGCGCCTATTCCGACCTCGCCTGCCGCGCCGCGCTGCCGGGCCACGCTACCCTCCCTTGCGACACCTTCGAGGCCACCATCGAGGCGGTGCGCATGGGCGCGGCCGACCTCGCCATGCTGCCCTGCGAAAACAGCTTGGCTGGTCGGGTGCCGGACATCCATTCCCTGCTGCCAGGCAGCGGGCTGCACATCGTGGGTGAGCATTTCCAGCCGGTCTCGCACTGCCTGCTGGGCGTGCCTGGTGCGAGCTTGGCGGGGGTGCGCCGGGTCCATTCCCACGCCGTGGCGCTCGGCCAGGTGCGGCACATCATCCGCGAGCTCGGCGTGGAGGCGGTGGTGGAGGCCGACACGGCGGGGGCGGCGCAACTGGTGGCCGGATGGGGCAACCCGGCCGACGCGGCGGTGGCGTCCTCCCTGGCGGCAGAGCTCTACGGGCTGGACATCCTGCGCAGCCATGTCGAGGACGCCGCCAACAACACCACCCGCTTCTACATCGCCGCCCGCCACGCCGCCGCACCCCCGGCCAGCGCACGGGACACCATGACCACGTTCATCTTCCACGTCCGAAACGTTCCTGCGGCGCTCTACAAGGCGCTGGGCGGGTTCGCCACCAATGGCGTGAACATGACCAAGCTGGAAAGCTACATGCTGGCGGGCGAGTTCACCGCAACGCAGTTCCTGTGCGACGTGGAGGGCCACCCGGAGCAGCCGCCGCTGCGCCGGGCGATGGAGGAGCTTGGCTTCTTCTCCCGCGAGGTGCGGGTGTTGGGAGTCTATCCCGCGTCAGCACGGCGGTCGCAGCTCACCGCCCATTAGAACAGGCCTAAGCTCCCTTGCTTGAGGCTCAATCGGGCAAAGCCTGGCCCACCGTCTCGCGCGCCAGCGGAATGATCAGCAGGCCGGCGCCAAAGGCGACCGCGGTCCAGGCGATCGGCACGCCCAACGTCCCCGTGCTGGCGACGGCTGCGGCCAGCAGGAAGTTCACCCCCGCGCCGGCGAAACGCCCGACCGAAGTGCAGAACGCGAAGGCCGTGCCCCTCACCTCGGTTCCAAACAGTTCCGGCAGCCACAGGCTGAAGATGGCGAAGTTGCCGCCGAACAGGCCGAGAAAGAACAGCACGGCCATGAACACCGGCAACGCGGTGGCATCCGACAGGTAGAACGCCCAGCCGAACGCCAACGCAATGGTGACCATCATCCCCAGGTAGTAGCCGGCCAAGGCGCGCCGCCGCCCCACCCGCTCCGCCAGCCAAGGCGCTGCGATGCAGCCGATGATGGTGCCGATCGAAAGCAGCCCGGTGCCGTAGGAGACCATCTTCACCGCTTGGGCCTGCGCCATGCCGGCGCGCTTGGCCAGCAGGATAATGGCGGACGGCTCATACACCGCACCCGCCCACAGCCCGATAATGGCCACCGTCAGCAACACCGACATGGCAAAAGTCTGCCGCCGGTGCTGCGCGCTGAAAATGACCGCGAACGGATTGACCCGGCTGCGCGGCTGGCGGTGCTCGCGCTGCCAGCGCTCCGGCTCGCGCACCCGCGCCAACGTCACCACGGAGACCACCACCGGCAGCAGGCCGCACAGGAACATGGCGCGCCAGCCATAGGCGGCGCCAACGGTGAAGTTCAGCACCGCCGCCACGAAGAAGCCGAAGTAATAGCCGGTTTGCAAGTAGCCCGCGCCCATCCGTCGCCGGTCCTCCGGCCAAGCCTCCGCGACATAGGTGCCTGCCATCGCCCACTCGCCGCCGACACCCACCCCGGCCAGCAGCCGGAAGATCGCCAGCACATAGATGTTGGGCGAAAATGCCGCTGCCCCCGTGAACAGGGCATAGACCAACACCGTCGCGGCCAGCGACTTGGCGCGGCCGAACCGGTCTGCAATCGGGCCCCAAATGAAGGAGCAGCCCCAGCCAAACAGGAACAGCCCGAACAGCAGCGAGCCGGTGAACCCGACATTGCCCGGCGTCGCCGCAATCCCCGACTTCGGCAGCAACTCCGTCATCGCCGGCCCCAGTACCAAGGCGTAGATCACCGAATCCATGCCATCGAGCATCCAGCCAAACCAAGCCGCCCAAAAGCCGATGATCTGCTGCCGATTAAGCGGAGTGCGGCCGCGCGGCAAAGATGCTACGCGGCTGTGCTCAACACCCGGACCATGCGGCATTGCAGGCATTCCTGTTTAACTGTTCGTTTTGCTGCAGGACGCTATTGTTGCTTCAATGCGCAACACCACTAGCGGTCCGTCAGCCGAAGCTCAATCCGGCGATTCCGCGCGTAAGCGTCCGGCGTGTCGGCCCCGTCCAAAGGCTGGAACTCGGCAAACCCCGTGGCCGCCAGATGCGCCGCCGGCACGCCTTCGGCAATCAGCAGCTTGACCACGTTGATCGCCCGCTCCGAAGACAGCTCCCAATTCGAGGTGAACTGGCCGCCGCGGGTGACCGGGTTACGGTCGGCATGACCGTCCACCCGCAAAATCCAGGGCTGGTTGGCCGGAATCTCGGTGGCGATCTGCTTGATGGTGGCGGCCAGGGTGCGCACTTCGTCCTGCCCGGCCGGCGTCAAATCCGCACTGCCGGTGGGGAACAGCACCTCGGATTGGAACACGAACCGGTCGCCCACGATTTGCACGCCGGGCCGGTTGGCCAGCACGTCGCGCAGCTTGCCGAAAAAGTCGCTGCGATAGCGCTGCAGCTCCTCCACCTTCGCCGCCAGCGCGGTGTTCAGCCGTGCGCCAAGGTTGGTGATCTGCACGTCCTTGTCGTGGTCCGCCTTCTCCGACAGGTCCAGCGCGGAAGACACCTGCGCCAGTTGCGCGCGAAGCTGCTCCACCTGGTGGTTCATCAGCGCCAACTGGGCGCGGGCGCTGTCGGACAAGGACTGCTCATCGGCCAGTTGCGCGGCCAGCGCGGCGCGGGCTTGCTCGTCGGTCACGGTTTTGGCGGCGGCGGTGCGGATTTGCGCTTGCAGGTCGTCGCGCAGCGCGGTCAACGCTTTCACCTGGTCGTTCAGGCGGGCGATATCGCCAAGCCGCGCCTCGACCGTGGCCTTGTCGGCGGCCACCGTTTTCGCCAGCTCGTCCTTGGCATCGGCCAGTTGCCGGCGCGCCGCTGCCAGCTCTGCCGCCGTTTGGTCGGCCGACTGGGTGGCGCTGTCCGCCTTGGCCGCGCTGCCGGCGAGCTGCTGCTGAAGCTGCTGCTGCCGCACCAGGGCCGATTGGGCTTGCAGCGTGTTGTCGGCGAGTTGGGCGGCCAGCCGGTCGCGCTCGCTGGTCAGCGCCTGCGCCTGGGCGGCGCTCTCGGCTAGCGCCGTCTGCAGTGTGTCCACTTGGGTGCGGAACTGGTCGCGCGCGGCGCTCGCGGCCTGCAGGTCGTGCGTCAGGCCTGCCACCGACGCCTGCAAGGCGGTGCTGCGGCCGCGTTCGAGCGAGAGCATGTCGGTCAGTTCCGACATCTGCCGGTTCAGCCGGTCCAGCGCGCGGTCCTTCCCCGACAGCGCCACCGACAGGAACGCCTGCGCCAGCACGAACACCAGCAGCACGAAGATGATGACCATCAGCAGGGTGGACAGCGAATCCACATAGCCAGGCCACGGGTTCAGCGCCTCCCCGCCGCCGCGCCTGCGCAGGCTCATTCAGAAGAAACTTCGCGCAACGAGCGACGCCACGCCGGCAAACATCACGCCAACCATCCACTTGAGCACAAGCGTGTCAGCATCCGCCTTGCCCAACCGCTCGATGATCCTGGTCTCAAGCTGGTCGATCTTGCGGTCGAGCTTCGCCTCAAGCTGATCAATCCTGCGGTCTAGCTTCGCCTCAAGCTGATCGATCTTGCTGTCGTTGTTGGAGAGCGCACCAGCCGCTTTGCGGGCGGTCTCGTCGTCCATGCCCACAGACTTAAAGGCATCATAGACCTCGATGATGAGGCTGGTCATGGCTGGCTCCCAGGTCGCCGCTGCATAGCAAGCGCAGGCGCCAAGTGCCACGTCACTGCGGCTGCCCCGCCAGCCCGGCGATGGTGCGGGTGAGGATGCGGATGTCGCTGCGCAGTTCCGACGTGGCCTGGCTGCGCCCCTGCTCCAGCTCGTGGCCCAACCGGCCCAGCGTCATTTCAATAGCACGGAGATGGTTCCGGATGGCCTCGTCCGCGCCGCGCTCCCCCAGGCGCTGCAACGCCGGGCCGAGGGAGGACTGCGTCTCGGCAATCCGCAGCATGAGTTGCTGGTTGGCGCGCAGCGAGTCCGACAGCACCCCGATGCGTTCGGTGAGCGAGACGATGGCCTGGTTGGCCTGCTGCCGCCCATCCTCGCCGCGGGTCAGGATGCGCTGCAGGTTCTCCATGTTCTCCGCCGTCTGCTCCAGCAGCGCCTGCACGTAGATGGGAACCGATCCCTCGCCCTCCGCCCCCAGCACGCCGGAGGACAGGCGGGTGAGCCCGGCCAGCCATTCCTCCAGCTCGTTGAAGAACCGGTTCTGCGCCTGCCCCGCCGTAAGATCGAGGAAACCCAGCACCAGCGCGCTGGCCAAGCCGAGCATGGAGGCGGAGAACGCCGTCCCCATGCCCTGCAGCGGCTTGGCCAACCCCGCCTTCAACTGGTCGAACAGCGCGTTGATGTCGCCCGAACCCACCGACATGCCGTTGATCACGTTGGCCACCGCGCCCACCGTCAGCAGCAGGCCCCAGAACGTGCCCAGCAGGCCGAGGAAGATCAGCAGCCCCGTCATGTAGCGCGACAGCTCGCGGCTCTCGTCCAGGCGGCTGGCCAGGCTGTCCAACAGCGAGCGCATCGCCGGGGCGGACAAGGTAAAGCGGTCCTGCCCGCCCGACCCCTTGGCCGAGCGCGAGGCCAGCATGGACGCCATCGGCGCCAGCAGCACGGGGGAAGGCAGCCCGGCCAGCCGTGCGCGCGACTGCTGGAACGTCTCCACCCAGCGCACCTCCGGGGTCAGCCGCACCACCTGGCGGATGTTCCAGGCAATGCCGAGCAGGGCCACGAAGGTGATCAGCGCGTTCAGCAGCGGGTTGGTCTCGAACGCCACCAGCAAGGCCGGAAACAGGAACGCCGCCACCACGGCCACGGCGGCCAGGAACACCAGCATGCGCACGAGGTAGGTACCAGGTCGGGTCATCGGGAGCGGGTCATCCGGTCAGGGCGCTTTGGCCGGACCGGCCGGGCCAGCGCCCGAAACCACCATGTCCACCCGGTCCGCCGCATCGGGGCTCGCCGCCTGGGCGGGGGAGGCCGCGGCAGGAGGTTGCACGCGGGGGTAGATGCGGGTGGACGGCACCCCCTCCGAGATCAGCACCGCGCGCACTGCCAAGGCGCGTGACAAGGCCAGCCGCCGCGGGGTGGAAGGGTCGTCCACCGGGCCCGAGGCGTACGCGTACAGGCTCACCGTGCTGTCGCCGTGCTCGGCCATGTCGTGCGCCAC
>CAXTNN010000202.1:0-6725 GCA_964245545.1 uncultured Acetobacteraceae bacterium
CCCAAGCGCCGCGACAGCAACGCCCCAAGCAAGTAGCCAAGCAGGTTGGCCGCGCCCAAATAGGCAGCCGCGCCGGGCGAGAACCAGCCGTCGGCGATCACCACCGGCAACAGGGGCGAATAAGCGAACCGCGCCAGCCCGATCCCTACCAGCACCGCCACCGTGGCAGCCGCAACCTGGCGCCACGGCATCTTGTTGCTACCCGTGCACCGGCGGCTTGAACGCCGCCTGCTGCTCGGGCGAGGCGGGGCGCTGGTGCAGCGCCTGCCACTCCTTATAGGGCATGCCGTAGACGATCTCGCGCGCTTGCGGGTCGGCAAGCGGCAAGCCGCGCGCTTCGGCTGCCTCGCGATACCAGCGGCTGAGGCAATTGCGGCAGAAACCGGCCAGGTCCATCAGGTCGATATTCTGCACGTCCGTCCGCTCCCGCAGGTGCTCCACCAGGCGGCGGAAGGCGGCAGCCTCCAATTCGGTGCGGGTCGCCGGGTCGAAATCGGTCATCGCGTTGGTCCTCCGGGATCAACATGGCGCGCTGAGGCGTCCCGCGCCATACTTGGCGGCACAGATGCCGGCATGCCGCCGATGCACGGCGGCACAGGGAGAAGCACGCATGGCCCAGCCCAAGCTACGTCGCCACCATCGGGCCGGCCAGCAGCACGCCAGAGGTGCTGGGCCGCCTATTCCGCGCCGGGGCGGACGTGTTCCGGCTCAACTTCAGCCATGGCGCGCATGAGGACCACGCCGCCCGCATCGCCACCATCCGCGCCTTGGAGGAAGAAGCCGGCCGCCCCATCGGCATCCTCGCCGACGTGCAAGGGCCCAAGCTGCGGGTGGGGCGGTTCCAGGGGGGGCGAGTGGCGCTGCAGACCGGGCACGAGTTCCGCCTCGACCTCTCGCCCGTGCCCGGCGACGCGCGCCGGGTGCAGCTCCCCCACCCTGAGATCATGGCCGCCGCCACCATTGGCACCACCCTGCTGCTGGACGACGGCAAGCTGCGCCTGCGGGTGACGCACAAGCGGGACGGCCACCTTGAATGCGTGGTGGTCACCGGGGGACCGCTCTCCGACCGCAAGGGCGTGAACGTGCCGGACGTGGTGCTGCCGATCCCGGCGCTCACCGAGAAGGACCATGCCGACCTGCGCTTCGCCCTGCAACACGGGGTGGATTATATCGGCCTCTCCTTCGTCCAGCGCGCGGAGGACGTGGCGGAGGCGCGCAACATCGCCGGCGGCCGCGCCTGGATCATGACCAAGCTGGAGAAGCCGCAGGCGCTGGACAATCTCGACGAGATCCTGGAGCTGTCGGACGCGGTGATGGTGGCGCGCGGCGACCTGGGCGTGGAGTTGCCGCCCGAGGAGGTGCCGCTGGCGCAGAAGCGTATCGTGCGCGCGGCCCGGCAGCGCGGCCTGCCCGTGGTGGTCGCCACGCAGATGCTGGAAAGCATGATCAGCGCCCCCTCGCCCACCCGCGCCGAAGCCTCCGACGTGGCGACCGCGGTGTTCGACGGCGCCGACGCGGTGATGCTGAGCGCCGAGACCGCCGCCGGGCAGTATCCGTTCGAGGCGGTGAACATGATGGACCGCATCGTCGACCGGGTGGAGCAGGATGCGAACTGGCGCGAGCTGTGCGAGTCGGGGCGGCCCAAGCCCGACGCCACGGTGGCGGACGCGATCGCCGACGCGGCGCGGCAGATCGGCAAGACAGTGGGCGCGCGGGCGATTGCCGCCTACACCATGTCGGGCTCGACCGCGTTGCGCATCGCGCGGACCCGGCCGGACTGCCCCATCCTGGGCCTGACCACCTCGCAAGAGACCGCGCGCCGCATGGCGGTGGTGTGGGGCGTGCACGCGGTGGTGACGGGGGAGGTGCACACCATGACGGAAACGGTGAGCCGCGCCACCCGGATCGCCCGCATCGAGGGCTTCGCCAAGAGCGGCGACGAGGTGGTGGTGGCCGCCGGCGTGCCGTTCGGCCAGCCCGGCACTACCAACGCGCTACGGGTGGCGACGGTGCGATAGGCACTCGCGATGGGTGCGTATCAAGCTTGGGCGGAAAGGCGAGTGGAAGTGGCTCGATCACTCATCGGCGACGTTCCCGAAAACTCTTACCCAGACAGCGCCGTTATCCTGTGCTCCGCCATTTCCGGATTGAGCTCGGTTCTGTGGAGAAGGGACAAGCATAACGATAAGAAGCGGTTTGTCGAAGCCATTATTCGCTTCGGAGTTGATGGTCCCGACGCTACACGAGTAAGCGCACCTCTTTTAGCTGCCGATTTCAGTGAGGTTCGGCATCGCGTTGTTACGACAGAAAAAAGCCTGTATCTTACAGGAAGATCTGACATCGGAGAGGCGGAAGCGGTCTCGGTGTGCAAAGAGGCAGGCATCGACGATGCCACCAAAGTTGTGCGACGGTACTCCTATGCCAACCTTCTCTATAAGCACGTGCGATGTGGCTTCATTCACGAGTATCAGCCGGGGAAATTGGCCGCGTCAGACGACATGCTTAGAAAGCCAGGTGGTGTGCCGCTTGACGAAATTTCCTACGCCAACAAGCGTGAATTTAGGGCCGGAGATTGGGTTTCTAGCCGACTGATCCATTTCCCCTTGGAATGGATTTGCCTGGTGTTACAGGCGCTTGCGGCAGGTGTGGACCGCGAACACTTAAGCAGCGGTTGGTCTACTTACGAGGGTTGCAATCTTCCACCACCGACTCGTTGGTGGCTGGACGGTGGCTGATCGCGTTGAAAAACGGGTGGCTTGCTTTCGTGCCTTACTGATCTTACCAAGGCTCAAGGCGCTGGCATGAGATGTGCTTCAATTGGTTGAGTCGCAGCAACGGGTTGGCGGCGCAACAAGGCTTAAGTTCTCATGTCGTATCTCGCGCCGGCTGAGTTTGTCGTGAAGATGGTAGATGCCGGCGAGGCGAAGATCTTCATGGCCACCCGGGACGCCTTTATCCGGGCCTACATGGCCGGCGCCATCCTGGCCTTGGCCGCCGTGTTCGCGACCACCGTGACGCAGCAGACCGGCTACCCGATCATCGGCGCCATTCTGTTCCCGGTCGGCTTCTGCATGTTGTACCTGCTGGGCTTCGACCTGCTCACCGGCGTATTCATGTTAAGCCCGCTGGCGCTGATCGACCGGCGGCCCGGCGTGACGCTCCGCGGGCTGCTGCGCAATTGGGGCATCGTGTTCCTGGGCAACTTCGCCGGCGCGCTGACGGTGGCGGTGATGATGTCGGTGGTGTTCACCTTTGGCTTCACCAGCGAGCCGAGCCCGGTCGGCAAGCTGATCGCCGGCATCGGCGAAGCGCGCACCATTGGCTACAAAAGCCACGGCGCCGCGGGCATGCTGACGCTGTTCATCCGCGGCGTGCTTTGCAATTGGATGGTGTCCACCGGCGTAGTGATGGCGATGCTGTCCAACTCGGTGAGCGGCAAGGTGATCGCGATGTGGATGCCGATCATGGTGTTCTTCGGCATGACCTTCGAGCATTCCGTGGTGAACATGTTCCTGTTCCCCTCGGCGCTGATCATGGGCGGGAAGTTCTCCGTGGCGGACTACATCATCTGGAACGAGATTCCGACCGTGGTTGGCAATGCCCTCGGCGGCATCGCCTTCACCGGCCTCACGCTCTACGCAACGCATGCGCGCACGGCGCCAGTGCGGGTGGCCCGCGCGCCGGCGGCCATGCCTACACAAAGTTCGACGGCGTGATCCCTGTCACGTGTCCAAACGTGATGCGGGTGCCGTCGTCCAAAGACAGGATTTCGCTGCCCTGGTAATAGGTCGCCGTGCCCAGCGTTACCGCCGCTTGGTTCGGAGCATAGCCAGATAGGTGTACCCGATCGCTCGCCAGGTTGAAGTCCGATATGTAGGTCGTGCCACCGCCGGCACCGTTGGTGAAATCGAACGTATCGGTGCCTTGCAAGCCGACAATCGCGTTGCTGCCTGATCCGATGTTGAAAATGTTGGTTCCGGATCCGCCGCTTGCGAACACGCTGGCAGCGCCGAAGTTGAACGTGTCCGTTCCTTGGGAGAACTGGCCGATCATGGTCTCCTCCCCGCTCCACCCATTCAGCGTGGTGCTGGACCCGCCTGAGGCGACAAGGGTGTCGCCATTGCCGCCAGCATAGAGCGTTGTCGGACCAGTGCCGGCGATCAGGAGGTTGTCGCCATCCGTGCCACCGGAGAACGAGCCGGAGCCGAAGCCTCCGTTAACCGCCACCGAGCCCGTGCCCGTGTGCAGTTCCAGGCTGGCTGAAGGACTGAGAAACACGTTCAGGTTTGCCACCCCGGGATTGATGACCGAATCGCCAGAGATGCTGATGGTGTCCGATCCACTGCCGGCGTCCACCGTGTCGTTGCCTTCACTTGCCAGCGTGTTGTCGCCGGAGACGAGATAAACGGTGTTGGCGCCGGCGCCCGTGGCGATGAGATCGTCGCCGTTGGAAGCGACAACACTGTCGTCACCATCGCCGGACGAGACGATGGATTGTCCTGTCCCGCTCACTCTCACCACATGCCCGTCCGAGCCGGCGCCGGCGGTGGTGTAGACAGCCACATCCCCCTGATCGTCCAAGGACACGGAGCTGAGATTGGTGCCGATGTTGGTGATGCTGCTCGGCGCCGCGAGGTAAAGGTCGTAGTGCGCGTAGGCTTCAAATGTCTGCGCTTGAGGCAGGGCGCTGGTGATTGTCGTCGGGCTCGACGCGTTTTGGAAGTCCGCGCCGGGCGTGGCGAGAATGGTATTTGTCGCCGCTGGGTTGCTGATCTCTGTCCCCGTCGGTCCCGCAAGGGTGACGGTAAACGCCTCCGCTGAAGAGATGGTCGCGCCAACCACGGCGACCTGCAGCGTCACGCTGGTGGCGCCAGCGGCAAAACTCACGGATCCAGCCGGGCTTTCGAACAGGGACTCGGGTGCCGGATCAGCGCCAGACCCCGAAACCGTATAGCTGAGCAGGGCCGCCTGGCTCGCATCACCCGTCCGGCTGACGGTGAAGGTGAAGGTTGTTCCGTTAGCACTATCGGGTTGCGATGCACTGGAGGCTGCAATGCTGTAAACCGGCGGCGCGACCGTTGTCGCGGTCAGCGAGGCAGTGCCGGTAAAGGCATCGGCGTCATAGTCGAACCCGGCCACGAAGATTGTCTCGCTGCCAGGGGACGCCCCAGCCTGGTAGACCAACTCATCAAGCTGGGTATCCAAGATATAGATGTATTGGCCGTCCGGTTCGACGACGCCATCCAGGGAGAAATGGCCATTGCCGCTCCCCGTATCCAAGAACGCGTAAGAAATGATCGCATCACCGGCCGGAACGGAGATGGACGCCAGAAAGGACGCAGCGGATATCGTGGTTGCCTCATCCAAACTGACATCCTGCACCTGGACCGAGGCCGTGCCCGCCACGACCGTCGGAACGTCGTTGGGCGTTGCAAGAACGGGGGTCGACGACACGTCGAACCCGATGGCGTTGATTTCTTCCAGGTCTAGTTGCGAAAGCGTGGTGCCCTGATTGGGGAAATCCAGCGCGTCGTTTGCCGGGTCGAGGAACAGCGTCTCATCGTTGGTGACGTTGTAATCCGCGAGATCGGTATAGCCGCCGTCGATCGAGAAATACGCCGGCGTGGTGGAGGTGGTGCCATCGGGTAGAAAATGGTTGCCCGGGCTGGTATAGGAGAAGAGCCCGAGATCTCCCACGTAGTTCAACAAGCCCATGGCATGGAGTTCTTCGGCGATTGCCGTGCCGGTCAGCCCAGCGCCGGTGAAGCTGGTCGGGAAACCGGCAAACCCGTCGACAACAGGATCGTTGGCAGGAAGGACGCCAAACGCCTTGGCCTGTGCGCTGGATATGTAGAAGTAGGATTGACCGTCCAGCGACACGGAGCTTGGCAGGGCGTTGACGGCTTCGGCATCGACCGGCGACGACTCGTTGGCCGCCAGCGCCGCGCGCAGTGCCGAGTAGGACACGAGGATGTTCTCGTTCACTCCCCCCAGGCTGTAATCTGATGCGAGCGGCGTGTATTCCGGGCCGCCCAAATCGAACTCGCCGTAGCCGACGTCGATGTTGACGGTGATGGGATCGGAGATGGCCGCTTGCAAAACGCTAGCCGCAGCCTCCACGCCATCGCGGAAGCTTTGCGGCGCCGCTAAAGCATCCGCATCCCACTCAAGATTGATTGTCAGCAAAGACGCCCCCGCCAGGCCGCGATTTCAAGTTAGCTCAGGGCTTGTCGGGCGTAAGGGCACCTACGGGCAAGATAGTGGGCCGCAACTTAGTACCATCAGACGTCAATTTAACGCGTCGAGTGGCAAACACATCGCAACTGCTGCAGTCCGTCGCTTGCTAAAGCAGACGGATGTACTTGCCACATCTTCACCTGCTTCCGCGGTGCGCCCGATTGCGCGTTGGTTTAGGTGTTCATCGCATCGAAGAAGTCCTGGTTGGTCTTGCTGTATTTCAGCTTGTCCAGCAGGAAATCCATCGCGTCGGTGGTGCCCATCGGGTTCAGGATACGGCGCAGCACCCACATTTTGCTCAGCATGCCGCGCTCGACCAGCAGCTCCTCCTTGCGGGTGCCGCTCTTGGTGATGTCGATGGCGGGGAAGGTGCGCTTGTCGGAGAGCTTGCGGTCCAAGATGATCTCGCTGTTGCCGGTGCCCTTGAACTCCTCGAAGATCACCTCGTCCATGCGGCTGCCGGTGTCGATCAGCGCGGTGGCGATGAT
>CAXTNN010000203.1:0-6632 GCA_964245545.1 uncultured Acetobacteraceae bacterium
CGAGAAATTGCGCAAGTCCGCAGGCACCCGGACACGGTCCAGCAACGGCGTGGCCAAACGAGGCGGAAGCAGGGGGGCGTTCATCTCAATAGCCCCGGGTAATCGCGTAGCCAGCCAAGTCCTGCAACCGCCGTGCGGCCGGGCCGAAACCCCCGACATGGGCCGCCGCTCGCTCGCTCAGCGCCCGAGCCTGTGCCGCGGCGGCGTCAAACCCCAGCAGCGACACCAAGGTCGCCTTGCCCGCCGCCGCATCCTTGCCAGCGGTCTTGCCGATGGCGGCGCTGTCCCCGCGCGCGTCAAGCAAGTCGTCCGCAATCTGGAACGCGGTCCCAAGATCGCGGCCATAGGCGGCAATCCGCTCACGGTCGGCGGGGGTCGCCCGGCCAAGGATGGCGCCGGCCACGGCACTGTATTGGATCAGGCAGCCGGTTTTGAGCGCCTGCATCGTGGTGATCTCGGCAGCACTCAACTGGCGGCCCTCTGCTTGCATATCAATCATTTGGCCACCCGCCATTCCATGAGCGCCGGCGGCCGCAGCCAACGCGGCCACCAACTCGCACCGGGCTGATGCGTCTGGGTGTGTTGCTGGTTCAGCTAGAACTTCAAACGCAAGAGTTTGCAACGCGTCCCCCGCGAGGATCGCGGTTGCCTCGTCAAATTTCCGGTGCGTGCTGGGCTGGCCACGGCGGAGGTCGTCATTGTCCATGGCGGGAAGATCGTCATGCACAAGCGAGTAGGCATGCATCATCTCCACGGAGGCGGCGGCGCGACGCGCGCACTCCCGCGCCACCCCGAACAGCGCCGAAACCTCCAGCACGAGAAACGCCCGCAACCGCTTGCCCCCATTCAGACAGGCATAGCGCATCGCTTCGATCAGCCGAGCCTCCCCAGCCCCCGGGTCAGCCAACAAGTCGGAGAGGGCCTGCTCGGTCGTGCTCGCTGCTTTGGCAATAGCGTCGGTCAGTGTGTCCGCAGGCGTGTGATGCAGATAATCAATCGACATGACAGATGCTGGACACTACGGAGCTCCCCCGGCAAGTACTCGGCGCCCGCCCCGCAGAGCCGCGGCCGAACAGCCGATTCTGTTCCAACAAACACTGCGCTCCAGAGAGACGCAAGGCGGGCGAACATTCCGCCCCACACTGAGGCTTTTAGGCAACGGTCTAGCCACGCGTCTGATGCAACGCAGCCACGATACGCGCGCCGCCGGACACGGATGGAGGCCGCAACACGCACCCCATTGTGGCCGCTCGGCAACCAGGCGCGGCAAGCGTGACCATCCGAAGCGCTCCTCCAAACGCCCACCACAACACGCTTGCTTTCGGCTCGTTGCATCCGCCGGGCCGATCTCCTCACTCGACGGCCATTTCGGGCTGTCCCGTAGCACGCAGGTGCCGGTTGACGACGCGGCCCCGCTCCAAGATCACGATCTGGTTGGCCAGCAGTTCGGCTTCCTCCGGATCATGGGTCACCAGCACGGTGGTGAGGCCGAGTTCCGCCTGCACGCGGCGCAGCTCCACCCGCAATTCGTCCCGGACCGCACGGTCCAATGCCCCGAATGGCTCGTCCAGCAGCAAGATGCGCGGGCGGATCGCCAGTGCCCGCGCCAGCGCCACGCGTTGGCATTGCCCGCCAGAAAGCTGCGACGGCAGTCGCGCACCGAGCCCATCCAGGCGCACCAGGCCGAGCAGCCGCGCCACTTCGGCGGCGATGGCGCTGCGGGAGGGCCGCCTCGCGCGCGGCATCACCTTCAACCCGAACGCGATGTTCTCGGCCGCCGTCATGTGGGCGAACAGCGCATAGCCTTGAAACACGAACCCAACCCGCCGCTCCCCTGGGGAGAGCCCGGCGGCATCCTGCCCGTCGATCTGCACCGTGCCCGCGTCCGGCGCGTCCAACCCGGCGATGATGCGCAGGATGGTGCTCTTGCCCGAGCCGGACGGGCCGAGGAGCGCCAGCAATTGCCCGGGCGGCACCGCCAGGTCGACCCCATCCAGGACGGGGTGGCTGCCGAACCGCTTCACCAGCCCGGCCACGGCAATCATCCCCGCTCAGCCCGGTGCGCGGTTCATCTGCCAGATGGAGAGGTTGAGTGCGCCGGCAAAGGTGACCCAAACCAGGTAGGGCAGCAGCAACTCGGCGGCGAGCAGGCTGATCGGGGCGAACAGGGCTACCGTGGCAACGATGGATAACCAAAGCAGCACCAGCTCGGCGAAGGCGAGGTCAATCCGGCGCATGCCAAAAAACAGGCCGGACCAAGCGGCATTGAACAGGAGTTGGATGCCGTAGACCGCCAGCGCCGTGCTCGCGCCGGCGAACCCGGCTGTCTTCCACACCAGCCAGCCCGCGACTGCGATGCAGGCATATAGCAGCGTCCAAGCGATGGGAAACAGCCAATTCGGCGGCCGCCACCAGGGTTTTGCCAGCGTCTCATACCAGTCACCCGGCTTGAACACGGCGCCGGAGCTGGCCACAGCCATGCAGGCGACGACAAAGCCAATCAAGCCGAGCGCGTTTTGCGTGGTCATGCCGTGAAAATAAGGTGGCGATGGCGCAGTGTCGAGGCACGTCCGCGCGCGCTCCCGCGAAAGCGCTTGACAGCCAAGCGCCGCCACCGTTGCGCGCCGATGCCATTTGTGGAGACTAGCCCATGGCCGCGTTTGCGCTTGACCGTCCGACCGCCTCTGTCCGAGCCGCGCTTGCTGCCGACCGCGCCGCCGCTGACCCCGCTCTGTGGATCACCCGGGTGCCGGACGATGTGGTGCTGGCGCGTGCCGCCGCGTTGGAGGCGGAGGGTCGGCAGGGGCGGCCGCTTTGGGGCGTGCCCGTGGCGGTGAAGGACAATATCGAAGTCGCTGGGCTGCCCACCACGGCTGCCTGCCCGGGGTTCAGCCGGGTGGCGGCCGAGACCGCCCCCGTGGTGCAGCGCCTGCTGAATGCCGGCGCGATCGTGCTTGGCAAGACCAACCTGGATCAGTTTGCCACCGGCCTCTGCGGCGTGCGCAGCCCGCACGGCACCCCCCGCAACGTGTTCGACCCGGCGCGTGTGCCCGGCGGCTCATCCTCTGGCTCGGCCTGCGCCGTGGCCGCCGGCATCGTCCCTCTTGCCCTTGGCACGGACACCGCCGGGTCTGGCCGGGTGCCGGCCATGTTCGGCAACATCGTCGGGCTGAAGCCCACCGTAGGCAGCCTCTCGGCCCGCGGCATGGTGCCGGCCTGCCGCTCCATCGACACCGTGTCCGTGTTTGCCCGCAGCGTGGACGAGGCGTTGGCCGCCGCCCGCGTGATGGCGGGATGGGACGGGCTGGACCCCTACTCCCGCGCGGCGCCATACCCGCATCTGCGCCGGTCCGCCGAAACGCCGCTGCGGCTCGCCTGCGTGGACGCCGACGCGTGCGACGCGGAGCAGGGGCGGCTGTACCGGGCCACGGCGGCGGCGCTCGGAGCGGAGCTGGTCGACATCGCGCCGCTGCTTGGCATCGCGCGCTTGCTCTATGAGGGCCCGTGGGTTGCCGAGCGCACCGCGGCCCTGCGCGACATGCTGCAAACGCCGGAGCTGCTGCATCCGGTGACGCGCGCGATCCTGGAGGAGGGGCTGGCGCGCCGCACCGTGGATGCGTTCGACGCCTTCCACCAATTGGCCATCGCGCGCCGCTTCGCCGCCGGGCTGTTCGGCCGCTACGATGCGCTGCTGTTGCCGACCGCCCCCAATACCCCGACGCTGGCGGAGCTGGACGCCGACCCGGTCGGCCCGAACAGCCGGCTCGGCACCTGGACCAACTTCGTGAACCTGTGCGATCTCGCCGCCTGGGCGGTCCCGGCCGGCATCGGCGCCGACGGCCTGCCCGCCGGCGTCACGGTCGTCGGCCCGGCCTGGTCGGAGGGGCGGCTGGCCGCGCTGGCGGACCGGGTGCATCGTGCCGCCGTCACCACCGTGGGCGCCACGGCGCAGCCGCTGCCGCCCGCTTCGCCCCCCGATGACCTCGCTGCGGACGAAACGGCGCTGTTCTGCGTCGGCGGCCACATGGCGGGGCTGCCGCTGAATGGCCAGTTAACGGCGTTGGGCGGCCGGTTCGTGGCAGGGGCGTGCACCCAGCCTGGCTACCGGCTCTATGCGTTGGACGGCCGGCCC
This sequence comes from uncultured Acetobacteraceae bacterium, assembly GCA_964245545.1. Classification (GTDB taxonomy): domain Bacteria; phylum Pseudomonadota; class Alphaproteobacteria; order Acetobacterales; family Acetobacteraceae; genus LMUY01. Next base: position 4,133 of record CAXTNN010000203.1, read on the forward strand.
GGCCTGGTGGCGGAGCCTGGCGGCGGGGCGATCCAGGGCGAAGTATGGGCGCTGCCCACGGCAGCGATTGGCCGGTTGCTGGCGCCCCTGCCGCCGCCGCTTGGCTTCGGCACGGTGACGCTGGAGAGCGGCCCATGCTTGGGCTTCCTTGCCGAGGCGGCTGGGGTGGCGGGCGCCACCGACATCACAGGCTATGGGGGGTGGCGCGCTTATCTTGCTGCGGGTCACCCTCACCTCGGCCCCCTCCTGCCAGCGGGAGAGGGAGCACCTGCTCTCGCGGGCTGGGTGGCGCAGGCCGCGGCGGCGTTGGCTTTGCCGGTTGAGCCGAGCTGGCAGGAGGCCGTTGCCGCCAACCTGCGCACCATCCTTGACCATGCCGCGGCCTGCACCGACCCCGCTTTGCCCGACGAGATCGACCCGGCGCCGGTGTTCCGGCCATGAGCTGGCCCACGGCGACCGCCATCGCCGCCGACGTGACCAGCGGGCGCATCACCGCGCTGGCCGCCGTGGAAGCCGCGCTCGAGCGCATTGGCCGCCACAACGGCGCACTCGGCGCCTTTACCGACGTGGTGGCGGACCGCGCCCGCGCCCGCGCCGCCGCCGGGCCGCATGGTCCGCTGGCGGGGGTGCCGTTCGCGGTCAAGAACCTGTTCGACGTCGCAGGACTGCCAACGCGCGCCGGGTCGGCCATCAATCGCGGCCGCAGCCCGGCCGTTGCCGACGCCACCCTCATCACCCGTTTGGAAGCCGCCGGCGCCGTCCTGGTGGGCGCGCTGAACATGGGTGAATACGCCTACGACTTCACCGGCGAAAACTGCCACGACGGCCCTTCGCGCAACCCGCACGACCCGGCGCGCATGTCGGGCGGCTCCTCCGGCGGGTCGGGCAGCGCCGTGGCGGCCGGGCTGGTCCCGCTGGCGCTCGGGTCCGACACCAACGGCTCCATCCGGGTCCCCGCCTCCTTGTGCGGGGTGTGGGGCCTGAAACCCACCTATGGGCGGCTGACCCGGCATGGCAGCTTCCCCTTTGTCAGCTCGTTGGACCATCTCGGCCCCATGGCCCGCAGCGTGGCGGACCTGGCGCTGGCGTACGACGCCATGCAGGGCCCCGACGCGCTCGACCCCACCTGCAGCGCCCGGGCTGCGGAGCCGGTGACGCCGGTATTGGAGCAGGGGACGGCCGGGCTTCGGATCGGCATTGCCGGCGGCTACTTCCAGCGTTTCGCCTGCCCCGAGGCGCTGGCGGCGGTTGCGGCCGTCAGCCGCGCCCTGGGCGCCACGCGCGAGTTGGAGATTCCTGGCGTGGCCGCCGCCCGGTCTGCCGCCTACGTCATCACCGCCGCCGAAGGTGCGGCCCTGCATCTCGACCGGCTGCGGCGCCAACCCCGCGACTTCGACCCCCAAGTGCGGGACCGGCTGCTGGCGGGCGCGCTGGTGCCTGGGGCGCTGGTTACCCAGGCGCAGAAGCTCCGCCGCCAGTTTCACGCCGCCATGCTCGCTTTGTTCGACCAGGTGGACGTGATCCTGGCGCCCGCGACCCCGGGCAGCGCGCCGCTGATCGGCCAGCAAAGCTTCGAGCTCGCCGGCGAAACCGTGCCGGTGCGGGCCAATTATGGGCTCCATGCGCAGCCGTTCAGCTTCATCGGCCTGCCCGTGGTGGCCGCCCCCGTGTTTGGCGGCGGGCTGCCGGTGGGGGTGCAAGTGATTGCCGCCCCCTGGCGCGAGGACGTGGCCTTGCGCGTGGCCCGCGCCCTGGAGTCCCGCGGCGTTTGCGCGGCGCAACAACCGAAAGGCTGGGACTGAATGGACATCAACCGGCCCGGAATCGTGGCAGAAGTGCAGGCCGCCTTCGCCCGCTACGAGGCAGCCTTGACGGGCAACGACGTCGCCACGCTGGACGCGCTGTTCTGGGACAGCGCGCAGGTGATCCGCTACGGAGTGGCGGAAAACCTGTATGGCGCGGCCGAGATTGCTGCCTTCCGGGCCGCGCGCCCCTCCGCCGGGCTGATGCGCAGCCTGTCGCGCACGGTGATCACCACCTTCGGCACCGATTTCGCCACCGCCTCCACCCTGTTCCACCGCGACACCGCACCCGGTAAGGTGGGGCGGCAAATGCAGAGCTGGGCCCGGCTGCCGGAGGGCTGGCGGGTGGTCGCGGCGCATGTCAGCGTGGTGGCTGAGGCTGGCTAGCGCCGGTCGCGTCACGGGGGGCGTCTGCCTGGTGCTGGTGCGCCATCCGCCCGTGCTGGCAGAGGGCCTGTGCTACGGCCGCCTTGACGTCCCGCTTGCCGACCCGGCCGCTGCGGCGGCGCTCGCCGAGCAAATCCGGCCGTGGGGCGGCACGCTATGGACCAGCCCGGCGCAACGCTGCCGCTCCGTCGCCGAGGCCACCGGCGCCCACCAGGTGGACCCGCGCTTGCAGGAGCTGGACTTCGGCGAGTGGGAGGGCCGCGCCTGGACCGACGTGCCGCGCGCGTTGCTGGACGCCTGGGCGGCTGATC
>CAXTNN010000204.1:0-6607 GCA_964245545.1 uncultured Acetobacteraceae bacterium
ACCGACCTGCCGCCCGGCCTCGACCCGGCGCTCATGGCGGAGGCGACGGCCCGCAACGCCCACCTTCGCACCGAGGGTACGCGCAACCTGTTGGCAGCGGCGCTGGCGGCCGGTGCGGCCCGCTTCGTCGCCCAGAGCGTGGCGTTCGCCTACGCGGACGGGCCGTTGCCGCACGGGGAGGCGGATCCGCTTGCGACAGCAGCGGAAGGCCGCGCCGGGGTCTCGGCCCGGGGTGTGGCGAGCCTGGAGCGCCAGGTCCTGGACGCACCCCTGGCGGGCCTGGTCCTGCGCTACGGCCGTTTCTACGGCCCCGGGACGGGCGTGGACGGCCAATCTGGCCCGGCGCCGGTCCACGTAGACGCCGCCGCGCTGGCCGCCGCCCTTGCCGCCAGCCAGGGCGAGCCGGGGATCTACAACGTCGCGGAGGAAGACGGCACCGTGAGCAGCGGGAAGGCGCGGCGGCTGCTCGGATGGAGCGACGGTTGGCGGATGGCGCGGGAAGGGCGATGAGCCGGCTGATCCGGCCACCAGCGCCCGCGCTCGCCTGGGCGCTGGCCCTGGGCGCCGCCGGGCTGGTGGGCAGCGCGGTCTACCACTCGGCCGGTCCGGTGCTGCCGATCGGCGGAAACGTGGCCGCCGCCCGCCCCGCCACGATCGTGGAGCCGATCTCCTGCACGAAGCTGCCGGACGTGCCGGGCAAGTCGATCACGACGGCGGTGGTGACCTTTCCGCCCGCTGCCTACTCGCCCCGCCACCGACATCCCGGTTCGGTCACCGCCTACGTGCTCCAGGGCACGGTCCGGTCGCAGCTGGCCGGTGGGGAGCCCAGCGTGTTCACGGTGGGGCAAGGCTGGTTCGAGCCGCCGGGCGTCGCGCACTTGTTCGCCGAGAACGCCAGCGATCGCGAGCCCGCCCGCCTGCTGGCCGTCTTCATCGCGGACGACGACTGCGGGCCGCTGGTGATCCCTGACTGACGCGACGCCTCCGGCGACGGTCGGGCCGGTCAGGTCGGACTCGACGCCCAGGCCTGCTCGACGATGGCGTCGATATGCAGCGTCGCGAGGTCGATGGCGGGGAAGGGCGGCGCTGCGTCGGCATAGAACGAGGACAGGTCCGTGCCCGCCAGCAGGATCGCCTCCGCCCCGGCCGCCATCGCGCGGTGGGCGGAGGCCGCGAAGAACGCCGCCTCGGGTGCCGTGCCGCGCTTCCCGTCCACCGCGACGGCGGTGTAGGCCGCGTGGATGGCGTCCAGCTCCGCCGCGTCGTGGCGGACGGCCACGGACGCGGGAACGCGGCCGAACACGTCCGTCTCCATCACCGCCCGGTTGCCGAACACCGCGACCCGGCGGACACGGGCGGACGCAAGGGCCGGCTCGATCACGTCCAGGACGCTCACCACTGGCCCACGGGCGCAGGCCGCGACCTCCGCGGCGGCCAGGTGGGGCGCCACGGCGCTGATCGCCACCAGGGCGGCACCTGCGTCGAACAGCCGGTTCGCGAGTTCGCCCAGGTAGCGGCCGAGTCCTGCCTTGTCGCCGGAAGCGACGTGGGCCAGCACCGTGCCCACGTCGGCATGGGCCAGGATCAGGTCCAGCTGCCGTCCCGCCGCCGCGTGCCGCTCCAGCAGCCTTTCATAGTAGAAGATGCCCGCGCGGAACGCGAGGCCGCCGATCAGCCCGATGCGGGCCGAGCCGCCGGAGGCGCCAGACGCCACTGCCCCGGGGGTCGCTGCGCTCGTCACTTCCGGCATCACGGGGCGTCCGCCCCCGGGCCGTCGGTGACGAGCTGGACGTAGCGCGCGGCCGAGCGGGCGACGATGCCCGAACCGTCCCGCACCACCTCCTGGCCGGAGAAGGCGCCGTAGATGCGCTCGTAGCGCAGCGGCGCCAGGCGGGACGCGATCCGTTGTATCTCCTTGGCGGGCAGCGGCATCATGTTCGGGTAGCTCCACAAGAAGGACACGCGCCGGGCACCCGGCGCCACCTGCACGATGTCGCCCGCCAGCAACGCGCCGGCGCCGTCCGCCGCGCCGGACCAGTGCAGCACCGTGCCGCCCGGGAAGTGCCCGCCCACGCGGACCAGCATCACGCCCGGCGCCAAGTCGAGTGTCTCGCCCTCCCACAGTTGGACTGCCGGGGACGGGCGCATGATCCATTGGCGGTCCGCCGCGTGGAGGTGGATGGGCGCCCCGAACGCCGCGGCCCAGTCCTGCACCGTGGTGTAGTAGTGCGGGTGGGAGATCGCGACCGCCCGCACGCCGCCCAGGCCGCGCACCAGCGCCTCCGTGGCGTCGTCCAGCAGGGCAATGCAGTCCCACAGGACGTTGCCGTCCGGTGTGGCCAACAGGAAGGCGCGCTGGTTGATGGCGAAGGCGGGCACGGTCTGCAGGCTGAACAGGCCAGGCTCGTGCCGGGTCCAGGCGTTGCGCCGGATTCGCGCCAGGGTGGCCCGGTCGGTCCAGGCCTGGCCGGCGGCGGGCACGAACTGACGCTCGTCCTCGCAGATGGCGCAGGCGGACGGCGGCGCCGGGGCGTCGGGGTAGGACGTGCCGCACGCTCCACACAGGAACACCATGCCAGCCTCCGTTTCCTTGCCCGCTCCGATGGACGACGCGACTCACCTCGCTTCCTCTTACCGCCGGATCAGGTTGCCCAGCACGTAGCTGAGCAGCCCGGAAACCCACATCTCGTGGACCAGAGGATCGGGGCTTCGTGGATCCTTGATGCTACACTCACCACGTGAGCATGCCATCACGAGGCTACGTTCCGTGGCACGGAGCGACGTGGTAGCCTCCTCCGTGCCCGCTACTCCATCTCCCTTCACCGCCGCCGAACGGGCGCTGATCCGCTACGCGTTCATGGTCCGGTTCGGCCAGGCGCCGTCGTTGGCGGATGGCATCTGGTTGAAGGTGTGGAGAGCAGGCGAGCGCAGCGGACAGCCCAAAGTGCCGCCCGCGGTCGCGAGCATGGTCGCGCGGGGGCTTGTGGAAGTTCAAGCAGGCGCACGCCTCGGTGCCAAGGCAGTGTTCACCCCGGCTGGCCTGGTGGCGCTGCGCGAACTGGCGCGAGACCGGCGGGCGCTGGACCCGGGGCAGTATGGGCACCTCCTGGCGGAGTTGGGCGTGGCTGCCGGTTGAGACAGCCCGGTGTGCTGGCTCCGCTGCGGACCTGACCGCGAGGAGGTTCGCGCTCATACGTCCGGATAGGCTCTTGATCAGTTCGCGAAGCGCTTGTCGGCTTTGCAGCCGAACGGGCGAAAGATGCTGATGCGACCTGGTCAGAAGGCATAGCGCACCCGGCAGTAGGGCATGCGCTCGGCCAGCAGGTCCTTGAAGCGCCGGAGCCACTGGCCCTTCCAGCCCGTACGGTAGCGCAGGTTCACGCCGCCGCCTTCCGACACCTTCTGCTCCTGGATGTCCGGCCGCCACAGCAGTTCCTCCGCCTTCGGGTGCCAGGACAGGTTCACCTCGTGCAGCTCCTTGTTGTGGGTCAGCATGATGACCTCCGCCGCGAGCTGGTCCTTCACGGCCGCCGGCAGCACGTCATCCAGCTCCGCGAACAGCGCGCCCCATTCCGCTTCCCACCCTTCGCGCAGCACGACGGGCGAGAAGTTCAGGTGCACCTCGTAGCCCGCGCGGTGCAGCTCGGGGATGGCGGCGATGCGCTCCGCCACCGGGGCGGTGCGGACGTCCAGCAACCGGGCCAGGGCGGGCGGCATCAGCGACATGCGGACGCGGGTGCGGGCTTGCGGGTCGTAGCCGAGCAGGTCCGGGTTCACCCACTTGGTGGCGAAGCTCCCCTTGGCGTGCGGCAAGGTGCGGAACAAGGCCACCAGGTCGCGCACGTTGTCGGAAAGGGCGGCGTCCACGGACAGGTCGCCGTTCTCGCCGAGGTCGTACACCCAGGCCTGCGGGTCCACCTGGTTCGGCACCGCCTTGGGGCCCTGGCGCGCGGCGTGCCGGGCGATGGCGGCCATGACCGCCTCGATGTTGACGAACACGCTGACCGGGTTCGCGTGCCCCTTGCGGCGCGCGACGTAGCAGTAGGCGCAGGCCATGGCGCAGCCGTTGGAGGTGGAGGGCGCGATGAAGTCGGCGCTGCGTCCGTTGGGGCGGAACGTCAGGCCCTTCTTCACGCCGAGCACCAGGGCCTGCTTCTTGGCCAGGAGGTAGTCGCCGGGGTCGCCGTCCCGCAGTTCCGGGATGCGCCAATGGGACGCGACGGGGACGCGCTCAGCGTCCGGGAAGCGGGCAAGGACCTCACGCCCGCGGGCATACCCTTCCACGGCGGGCTCCAGGTAGACACGCGCGATGTCGAAGGGGAGGGAGGCCATTAGCGGAAGATGTGGGAGCAGTGCTCTCCTGCCCAAGACACGGACCAGGCTCCGATGCTGCACAGGACGGCCGAAGCGACCGCGTGGCCAGTCGAGCGATGTGCCGGCTTGAGCGGTGGTGATAGCCCGGGCAGGAAAGTGCGCTTGATCCCTCCACTAACGTCCCATATCTTGTCTCTAGTCGGGACGGATCATGGGACATGGCCAAAGCTGAGGTGAACGCGGCGAGAGGTATCGGAGGGCGAACCACCGCTCGGCATGGTGGCACGGCCGCAAAGGCCCGAACCGAGCACGCACCCGGTGCCGGGGCGGGCTTCGTGGCAAGCTTCATGACCCAGGCTGGCCTCGTCGACGTGACCCGAGTGGCGGAAGCTTTCCGCATGTCGAAAGGGCAGCTGGCCGAGACTGCAGGCCTTGGGCTCGCGTCGGTGAGCAAGTCGGATCGCCGGACCGCCCCGAAAGCTCAGACCCGCGTGACCGAGATGCTGGAGATCATCAGCCGTGTCCGCGACTGGGCCGGGGGCGAGGCGCAAGCCATGGCCTGGTACCGCTCGCAGCCGATCCCGGCGCTCGACGGCAGAACCCCTGAGGCGCTCGTCAAGGCCGGCCGTGCGCACGCGGTCCGGGAGTATCTCGACCACTTCGCGCTGGGCGGATTTGCTTGAGGTTTGCGGGCCGCTGCTACCGCGGACACGATCCTGGCTGGTCCTTCACCCCGCTTTCGGGCGCTGGCGCCGCGCTGACGGGAGGCCGGTTCAACCGTAAAGGTGAGCCGACGCTCTACCTGTCGCTCGACGTGATGACGTCGTTTGGCGAGTGCACGCAGGGCTTCACCCACCGGCTGCAGCCGCTCACCATGTGCGAGTACGAGGTCGACTGCGAGGACGTTGTCGACCTGCGGGACGATGCAGCCCGAAGTGCGCAGGGCGTGGCCCTTGCCGACCTTGCTTGCGGCTGGCTCAGCTTCCAGCTCGCCGGCCAGGAAGCGCCGTCCTGGCGCGTCGCCGATGCCCTGAAGGCGGGCGGCGGGAGCGGGATGCTCGTTCCCAGCTTCGTGCCCGGGGCGACGGCGGCAAACATCAACCTGGTGCTTTGGCGCTGGGGGCCGGACCTGCCGCACAGGGTGGACGTCTACGATCCGAGTGGCCGGCTGCCGCAGAACCAGCTGTCCTGGCCCAGGCTCGCCACCACCAAGACGTAGTCGTAGTGAAGCGAGACACCCTCACCGATCGACGCAGCTGATCAGTGCCGTTGCTGCTGCTCCAATGCCAAGGAGAGTTGCTCGCCGTGCATTTGCCCCGGGCATAGCGGCTGGATCCTGCCGCGGCTGGGGCACTCCGCCGGTAGAACTTGCACCATTCGTCGCTGAACCACCCGGTCTGCTCACGCTTCATCGTCCAGCGTATCGAGGTCGACCTGCTGGATCGAGAACCAGACCGGCTCCGGGCTGAGCGCGGCGGTGCGCAGGATCGGCTTGGCTGCGCTGAACAGTTCGTCGAGCGAGCGGAACGGGTTGACCGCTTCCTCGCCGTCGCTGCTGCGCATGAGCAGGGCATAGCCAGGCTTACGGACCTGGCCCTTCGAAGGCGGCGCCGCGGCCTTCGATGCGGCAACGGCCGGGCGGGCTGCCACCGGGGCTTTTGGGATTGGGGGAAGAGCGCCTGATGACGCCGTCAGCTCCGGAGCGGCTTTGGCAGGCCTCGTTGCTGGTTCGGCGGTGGGTGGCGCTGCGGTGGCTGCGGCCAAGGCATTGGTGCGTGGCGCCTCCCGCTGCGCCTCGAACAGGTCCTTGGGTGTGCTGAGCACCGGAGCGGGTGAGGGCACAGGACCGGCTGGCCTCTCCGACACGGCCGGCCCGCGTGACGCCGGTTCACCCTGCCGACGGACCTTGGCGAGGATGGCGTAGATGTTGGCGGGCGTGCAGCTGTAGGTCGCAGCAATGTCGGCCACCTTCTCACCGTCGGTGTCGACCCGCCGGCGTATCGCCTCATGCTCCTCGCGTGGGATCCTCGCCATCCAACCTTGCCTTCCTTCGACGCGACCTCCTCGCGGGAGAGCCGCTGCGGAGGGGGATGCCAAACATCGGGGCAGGGAGCCAGATTCAAATTTGAATGCTCGTTGCTGCCCGATGCTGGCAGCACAAACCGCCGTCAAGCTCCCTTTAGACGGAGCAGATCCGTGCTGCCGATCTCCATCCACGAGGCAAGCCGGACATGAAATCCTTGCTTAAAGAGCACGTTTGCCGGACGGGTCGTCGGTCCGCTGCCGTCCATCC
>CAXTNN010000205.1:0-6605 GCA_964245545.1 uncultured Acetobacteraceae bacterium
GCAGGCCACGATCTTCACCGGCTTCAACGGCGCCGCCCGCCCCACGCTGACCACCGTCGGCAACTTCACCTCGGCGGAGAGCGACGCCTATTCCGTCAGCGACCTGTTCAACGCCACGGCTCCGCCCGGGGGTAACGACATTGTCGGCTACAAGGTGGCGCTGGGCGACAGTTCCGGCGACAATGGCGAGCTTTTGCTGAACGGCAAGAACGTCACCGGGCAGACCAGCTTCACCGCCGACCAGTTCGCCGACCTGCAATACGTGTCGGGGGCCTCAGGCAGCAGCGAGAGCCTCGAAGTCGTCGCGCAAAGTGGCACGTTGAACGCGGATGGCACCATCGCCAACGAGATCGACAGCCCGGCGGTGCAAATCACCAACAGCGTCACCGGCACGCGCTCGATCAACGCCGCCAACGCCCTGCTCACCAAACCGGCGGGGACGGACGCCGCCTCGATTTCCATTGCCCAGAGCGCCAACATCTTCGGTGGCTTCAACGGTGCCACCCGCCCCAGCCTCACCACAGTTGGCAACTTCACCGCCGACGCGCAGGACGCTTACTCCCTCAGCGGCCTTTATACCGCCACGCCGGCGAGCAGCGGCGGGGACGTCGTCGGCTACCGTGTCGCCCTGGGCGACGACTCCGGCGATAACGGCCAATTGCTGCTCAACGGCAAGAACGTCACCGGGCAGACCAGCTTCACCGCCGACCAGTTCGCTGACCTCCAATACGTGGCCGGCGCCGGGGGCAGCAGCCAGAGCATCGAGGTGGTGGCGCAAAGCGGCACGCTCAACGCCGACGGCTCGATCGGCAACGAGGTGGACAGCCCGGCGGTGCAGATCAACGCCCGCGTCACCGGCAGCCGCTCGCTCAACGCCGCACCCGCCCTCTTGACCCAGCCGAAGGGAAACGACGCGGCGGCAATCGCCCTCGCGCAGCAGGCCAGCATCTTCACCGGCTTCAATGGCGCCACCGGCCCCCAATTGACCGCGATCGGGGACGTGCTGCCCGCCGCCGACCCGCTCACCACGGCAAACCCGGCGCTTGGCGCGTTTCAATCCACAGTCCCGATCACGACCGTGTCGGCCAACCTGTTGCAAGGTGCGGACGGGGTGGGCGCCAGCAGGCAAGCCGGGCTGACGGCGGCGGACGAGGCCGCATCCGACGCTGCCCTGCTGCTCTCGCTCAGCAGCAACGAGATCGGCGGCTCACAAAGCTCAGCCGCTACGTCAATCCTGCGGCTCTACGCCTATGCGGCCTACGAGACGAGCGGAGCGCCCACGGGGTCCAGCACCAACACGTCAGCCTGAGTTCAGCCGGCGGATCAGGACCCAAGCGAGCGCGGCCGCGGCCGCAGCCACCACGAACGGCGCGCCCGGAAACACCACGAAGTTGCCGCGCGCGGTGAAGGCGAAGAACAGGCCGGCCGTGAGCAGAGGCGCCACCACCGCGGTCAGCCCCTCGACCGCGGCCAACACGCCCTGCATCGCGCCCTGGGTGTCGGCCTCGCCGTGGACGGACACCATCGCGCGGACCGAGGGTGTTGCCAGCCCACCCAGCGCGATCAGCATCACCGCCGGCACCATCGTCCAGCCGGCCACCGCCACGGCCAGGATTCCGTAACCGAGCGCGCCGCAGACATAGCCGAGGGTCGCCGTGCGCTGCGGCCCCAACCGGCCGGTGATGAAGCGCAGCAGGAATCCCTCCACCACCGCCTGCGACAACCCGACGCCGCCCAGCACCAACCCGGCGAAGAACGGTCCCCAGCCAAACCGGAAGCCGGTGAACAGCACCAGGCAGCTTTGCACCGCCCCAAGCCCCACCCAGGTGCAGCTCCAGGCCACCGCCAGCCGCGCCAGCCCACGGTCATGCCACACGCCTGCCAACTGGTTGAACGGGTTGAGCCGTGCCCATGACAGTGGGCGCCGGTTCTGCCGCTTCAGGCTTTCCGGCAGCACGAACAGGCCGAAGCCAGCGTTGAGGAACGAGAGCGCCGCCGCTGCCACAAACGGCAACCGCAGCCCGAACCCGCCAAGCACCCCGCCGAGCGCCGGACCGACGACGAACCCGGCGCCGAACGTGGCCCCGACCAGGCCATAGAGCTTGGCCCGATCCGCCTCGGCGGACAGGTCGGCGATGTAGGCGGTGGCGGCAGCGACATTGGCCGAGGTCGCCCCCGCAATCAGCCGCCCGGCAAACAGCCACCAGAGGTTGGGAGCAAAGGTGAGCAGGACGTAGTCGCAGCCGAGGCCGAACACGGAGGCGAGGATCACCGGGCGGCGGCCGAACCGGTCGCTCAACTCCGCCAGCAGCGGGGCGGCAAAGAACTGCATGGCAGCATAGGTCGCAATCAGCGCCCCGACCCAGGGCGCGGCCTGTTGTTCGGACAGATGCGCCAATTGCCGCACCAGGCCGGGCACGATGGGCGCGATTAGGCCTACCCCCAGCGCGTCCAGACCCAGCGTGACCAGCACGAAACCGACGGATGCGCGGGAGCGGGAGGACATGCCCGGCTTCGAAGCTGTTTTGCGTGCAAAGAGTTCCCGCGCTGGGCTTGCCCACTGCAACAAATGCGTGCCGTTTCCGTTCTGCGCCTGTGCCGACCGCCTCCCCCCTCCCGCGCTTCCTGCTGCTGTATGGCGGTCTGTTCGCCGCATTCGGCGTCGCGGCGCCGTTTCTGCCGGCGCTGCTCAAGCAGGACGGGCTCAGCTCGGGGGCGCTGGGCGTGGTGCTCGCCGGGGGAACGGCGATCCGGCTGGTGACGGGGCCGCTGGGCGGCCGGTTGGCCGATACGCACCGGCGGCCCTCGCTGGTGCTCGCCGGGTTCGCCGCGGCGTCGGCTGTGGTGGCGATGGGGTATGCGCCCGCCCGCGGCCTGGCCCTTCTGCTCTGCGTCAGCGTGCTGCATGCCTCGGTGCTGGCGCCGCTCACGCCGGTGGCGGACGCGCTGGCGCTCGGGTCTGCCAAGGCTCGGCGCGGTTTTCCGTATGGCTGGGTGCGTGGCGCCGGGTCGGCGGCGTTCATTGGCGGAACGCTCGTGTCAGGGCAGCTCGCCGGCAGCCATGGCTTGGGCGTGATCATCTGGCTGAACGCGGGATTGCTGGCGGTGGCCGCGGTGTTCGCCATGGCGGTGCCGGACCAAGTGGCCGGCAGCGAGGCGGCCGCGCCCGAAACCAGCGGCCTGGCGGCCTGGCGCACCCTGTTCCAGGTGCCGGTGTTCGCGCCGCTGATGGCCACGGCTGGCCTGATTGGCGGCAGCCACGCCATGCATGACGGCTTCGAAGTCATCCGCTGGCGCACCGCCGGCCGGTCGGATTGGCAGGTCAGCGTGCTGTGGTCGCTCTCGGTGGCCGCCGAAGTGGTGGTGTTCCTGTATGCCGGCCGCAAAATCCTCGACCGCTTGGGCCCGTCGCGCGCCATGCTGCTCTCGGCCGCCGCCGGCATCGTGCGCTGGGGCGCCGCCGCGACCACGGCGGCGTTCCCGGTGATGGCGCTGGTGGAGCCGTTGCACGGGCTGACCTTCGCGTTGCTGCACCTGGCCTGCATGGACGTGATCGGCGCCCAGATGCCCAAGGCGCTCGCCGCCACGGCGCAGGCGTTCTACGCCACCGTGGCCCTGGGTGCGACGGTGGCGGTGGTCACCCTGGTCTCCGGCCCGCTTTACGGCGGGCTCGGGCCGCCCGCGTTCTGGGCGATGGCTGCCTTGTGCGCGCTGGCGCTCCCCTTCGCCCGCGCCATCGCCTCCGCCGAGCGGGCAACCGCAAGCACGGCGGAGCGGCATGGGCCCGGCGAGTGAGGCGGCTCGCTGGATCAGAACGGCAGGGCATCGGGATGCACCGACCGCTTTGTCGTCGGCAGTTCCACTTCGCCGAAATGCGATGCGCATCCGGAGTGGCACAGATGCGCAGGCACTTCATTGCCGTTGGCTGTTTTTGCATGCCTACCATGAAGAGGGCAGAGCACCACTACGGCTCCGGCTTTGCCAACCTCAGCCGGCGCCGCAGGGCACCCGAAGCGTAAACCGAGTTTCCTCTGATGTGGATGATGCCTTCAACGTGCCTCCATGCGCCTCCGCAATCTGGGATGCGATGTAGAGTCCCAATCCTAGTCCCTGCTTGTCAGGCTTGCTGTCACCTCTCGTGAAAGGCTCGAACAGACGCTCGAACGCCTGTGGCAGAATGGGATCACCTCCATTGCTGACCGACAGCTCAAACTCCCCTTCATCCACCGAAGCATGGACGATGACCGGCTTGTCAGGTGCGCCATAAGCCAGGGCGTTCGCCACCAAGTTCGAGGCGACTTGGGCGATACGGACCGGGTCGCAATCGACCTCCTGGTCGAGCGCGAGCGCAGCTTTGACGGTTCGATGTGGATGGGTGGTACGCAGTTCCGCTATCACCTGCGAGAGGACGGGAGCAAGATCGCATCGTATTCGCGTCAAAGTCAGCCCGCCGCCCATGCGGCCCTGCGCAAGATCAAGAACGTTGTTGATCAGATCGTTCATCCGGCTGGCACTGGCCTGTATCATCGGCACCAGCCGTGACGCTTTGTCTTCGAGCTTGGTGCGGCCGATCAGACGGACACCGCTGATGATAGCCGCTAATGGATTGCGAAGGTCATGCCCCAGCACGGCAACGAATTGCTCGCGCAGCTCTGAAATATGTTGCTCCTGCTGCAACGCCGCCCGTGTGGCCTTCAGCCTCTCATCGGCATCGAGATGTGCAGCAATGAGTTCGGCAAACAGCTTGAACATGCCTATCGTTTCAGGGTTCTTCAGCCGCGCCGGTCGCGGATCGATGGCGCACAGCGTGCCGAAGAACCTGCCGTCCTTATGCACAATCGGCATCGATATGTAGCTCTGGAACCCGTATAGCGCGGGGGTTGCGTGTGCGCAGAATTCAGTATCGGTAGCGACATGGTCTATAATCACAGGGTGGTGGGTTTGCCGGATTTCATTGCAGATCGTGGACTCCACCCTCAGTTCGCCGCCGGGTGAGAGTCCAAAATCGATGTTGTCAAGCACACGGCATGCGACCCAACGGTCTTCCGTGACACGCGCAACGGCGGCGAAGCCCATTCCGGTTGCGCGGCAGACGACATCCAAAATGGTCGGAACCGCATCGATGCGGTCGATCGCATCGATGTCAGCCTGGAAGTCGTGTTGAAGAGCGGGCGGGTTCATGGAGTCGGCGGACGCGCTCGGTGGCGTGGATCGGGACGCGTTGCTTGCACCGGTTCGCGCTCGGTGAGCACGCCAAGGTTTGCCCTGACGACTTTGCTCGTGTTGAAAAGGCGGCTTGCCGCGACCCGGCCGCAAATACAACTTTTCAGCTCCAGAGTCGGTGAAAAATTGCAGGTGGGCGTATTTGGCATGACAAAGGTTCTCATGGCCACGGCAGACTGTCAAAAACTGCCAATGCGGTGAGTTTTGCGGAAAATTGAAGTTTTCGCACCAGGCGTTCGCTGCTCATGCGAGTTTCTTGGTCAGGAAAACCCGGGCGTGGTCGGCCATGGCCGATACACCCTCGGACATTCTGCCGGACATGCAAGCTTTGGTGCCGTCGCTCAATAGCGCTTATGCGACAGAACTCTTTCGGCTCGATCCAGGGCGTCTCAGCAGACTAATCGACCATAACGCCGTTGCGGTATTAGGAAGCGCCTTAGCGCTAGCCGAGGAATCATATGACATCGCTGATTGTTCAACTACAGTTCGAAGCGGATGAGAAAATCAGCTATGAGACCGCGATCATGCCGCCATCCCTGGTATCTCGGCCTTTTTCAACACGGCCGGGTTGCGAGCGGACCGAGTGCGGCTTGCACCCTAAAGCCGCAACACCCGCACCGGCAGCCCATCCGCCAAGCTCACCACATGCGGGTGGTGCGTCAGCACGATCACCTGCACGTGCCGGCTGAGCTCGGCCAAAGCGGCGAGGGCGGCTCGCGCACGCACGTCGTCGAAGGTCTGCAGGATGTCGTCGGCGATGAACGGCAGTTTGGACCCGGCGGCGACGAAATCCTCGATCGCTACCAATCGCAGCGCCAGGTAGAGCTGGTCGCGCGTGCCTTCCGAAAGCTGGGCGATATCCCTCCACTCGCGCGGGAAGCGCGCCTCGACCGCCTGCAGCACGGTCTGGCCTTTCACCTCGGCGCCGACGATCGAATAGGCGCCGCAGGTGAGGGCCGCGAACGCGTCGGAAATCCGCTGCAGCCCCGTGCTGCCGGCACTTTGTTCCACCTCGGCCAGAGCGCGCGCCAACATGTCGCCCGCTACGCTGAGCAGCAGGTAATCCTCCAGCAGCCGGGACTGGCTGGCGGCGGCGGCGGTTTGCGCGCTGGCCGCTACGATCGCCTCGTCCGACAAGGCGGCGCTGGCCAGTTGCTGCTCGGCCTGGCTCACCGTCACCGCGGCGGTTTCGCTGCGGGCCAAAGCCTCCTGCATCGCCGCCTGGGCCGCCTCCCGCGCGGCCGCCATGTGCTCGGGCGGCATGGCGGCCGCGTCGTCTCGCAGCGTTTCGTGCGGCAGGCCGTCGCCATGGTCGCGCAGCACGGTCTCAGCGCGGCTGCGCATGGCTTCGTGCCGAGCCCGCTCGCCCGACCGAGCGAGCC
>CAXTNN010000206.1:0-1567 GCA_964245545.1 uncultured Acetobacteraceae bacterium
CCGACATGCTGGCCACCGGGCGGGCCTTCGCGCTCTCCGCCGCCCTCTCGGTGGCCGGCGGCGTGGCGCTGGCGGCGCTGATCGGCTGCAGCCGCTTGGCCACGCAAGCCGCCGAGCCGGTGCTGGTGAGCCTCACCGCCATTCCCAAGGTGACGCTCTACCCGCTGGTGCTGCTGGTGTTCGGCCTCGGCCTGCAAGCCAAGGTGGCGTTTGGCGTGATGCACGGCCTGCTGCCGCTGGCGCTGCTCACCTTGGGCGCGATCGGCCGCGTGCGCCCGGCCTACCTGCGCACCGCCGCGGCGCTGCGGCTCACGCCGGGGCAGACGCTCGCCCGCGTCATCCTGCCGGCGATTTTGCCCGAGGTGCTGGCAGGGGTACGGCTGGCGGTCTCGCTGTGCCTCTTGGGGGTGCTGATCGGAGAAATGTTCGCCTCCTCCAGCGGCCTTGGGCACCGCGCCATCGCTGCCATCGACACCGGCGACATGGCGGCCGTGCTGGCCATCGCGCTGCTGCTGGTGGTGTTTGCCACCGTGTTGAATGCGCTGCTGCTGTGGGTGTCGCCCCGGCGTTAGGCCGCAGCGGTGGCCAGCGGGATGGCGGCGACGGCTTCGGCAAAATGGCAGGCCACCAGGCGCCCGTCCACCAACCGCAAGGCCGGCCGCTCCGCCGTGCAACGCGCTTGCGCATGCGGGCAGCGGGAGGCAAAGGCGCAGCCTAAGGGCGGGTCCAGCGGCGAAGGCAGCTCGCCGCGCACGGGCACAGACACCACCCGGCGCGCCGGGTCGACGAACGGCGTGGCGGCGAGCAGCATCCTGGTATAGGGATGCAGCGGCCGGTCCAGCACATCGGCCCGGCTCCCCTGCTCCGCCGGCCGGCCGCAATACATCACCAGCACGTCGTCCGCCATGTGGCGCACCACGGAGATGTCGTGGCTGATGAACAGGTAGGCAGTACCTAACTCATCCTGCAAGTCGCGCAGCAGGTTCAGCACCTGCGCCTGCACCGAGATGTCCAGCGCGCTCACCGGCTCGTCGGCGGTCACGACGGCGGGGCGCAGCATCAGCGCGCGGGCGATGGCGACGCGCTGACGTTGCCCGCCGCTGAACATGTGCGGATAGCGGTCGAACGCCTCGGGCCGCAGCCCCACCCGCTCCAGCATCGCGCGCGCTTCCGCCACCCGCTCGCGCTTGCTGCCGCGCCGGTTGATGGTGAGCGGCTCGACCAGTGTTTGCCCCACCGTGCGGCGCGGGTTGAGCGAGGCGTAGGGGTTCTGGAACACCATCTGGTTCTGCAACTGCAGCCTGGCGTCCGCCGTGGTAGCAGCACCGACAATGCTTACCGTGCCTTCGGTTGGCGGCTCCAGCATGGCGCAGACGCGCGCCAGCGTGGACTTGCCGCAGCCCGACTCCCCCACCACCGCCAGGGTGTGCCCGGCCGCAAGCTGGAACGACACGCCGTCCACCGCCTTGAGCGTGCGCCGGCCGACCGGGTAGAAGCGCCGCAGCCCCGCGGCGGCCAGCACCGTCACTGCGGCCACCCGGTCGGGCGCCCGGCGTCGTCGAGCGGG
>CAXTNN010000206.1:1577-6354 GCA_964245545.1 uncultured Acetobacteraceae bacterium
CGCCAAAGGCGGGCGCCAGCGCCGGGCGCTCGAACGTGCAGCGGAGCGCGCGGAACTGGCAGCGCGGCGCGAACAGGCATCCCTGCGGCCGGTCGGCGATGCCGGGCACCACGCCCGCAATGGTGGGCAGGCGCGGCTTGCCCTCCGCACGCTCGGGCAAGGCGGCGAGCAAGGCGGCGGTGTAGGGGTGGCGGGGATGGGCGAACAGGCCGGCCGCGCCCTGCTCCTCCATCACCTGGCCGGCGTACATCACCTGCACGCGCTGCGCCGTCTGCGCCACCACCCCCATGTCGTGGGTGATCAGCACCAGGCCCAATCCGCTCTCCCGCTGCAGCCGCACCAGCAGGTCCAGCACGCCCTTCTGCACCGTCACGTCCAGCGCCGTGGTGGGCTCGTCGGCGATCAGCAAAGCGGGGGCGCAGGCGATGGCCATGGCGATCATGGCGCGCTGGTTGAGCCCGCCCGAAAGCTGGTGCGGGTAGGCGCGGCGGCGCTGGTCGGGCGCGGGGATGCCCACCTGGTCGAGCAACTCCGTCACGCGCCGGCGCAGCTCGCGGCGCGGCACCCCGGCATGCACCCGCAACGCCTCGCCGATCTGCCAGCCGATCGTGTAGCAGGGGTTGAGCGAGGAGGTGGGTTCCTGGAACACCATGGAAATGGCGCGGCCCATCAGCTTCTTGGCCCCTTGGCGCAAGTCGGTGCCGCGGAACGAGATCTGCTCGGCGGTGACGTGGCTGTTGCCGGGCAGCAGGCCCAGCACCGCCAGCATGGAAACGCTCTTTCCCGACCCGGACTCTCCCACCACGCCGAGGACCTCGCCCGCCACCACCGAGAGGTCCACGCCTTCCACCGCGTTGAACGACCCGGCGGCCGTGCTGAACGCCACCGACAACCCGCGCACCTCCAGCAGCCGCGCCCCCGCTTCCGTCATCGGCGCAACTTGGGGTCCAGCGCGTCGCGCAGGCCGTCTCCCAGCAGGTTGAAGGCCATCACCGTCACCAGGATCGCGACGCCCGGGAAGGTCAGCAGCCACCAGGCGCGCTGGTAGAATTGCAGCGCGTCGGCCAGCATGGTGCCCCATTCCGGCGTCGGCGGCTGCGCCCCCAGGCCGAGGAAGCCCAGCGCCGCCGCATCGAGGATGGCTGAGGAAAAGCCTAAGGTCGCCTGCACGATCAGCGGCGCCAGGCAATTCGGCAGCACCACCAGCAGCATCAGCCGCAGCATGCCCGCCCCGGCCGCGCGGGTGGCAACGACGTATTCGCGCGACAGCTCCACCAGGGCCGAGGCGCGGGACAGCCGCACATAGGCGGGCAGTTGCACCACCGCCACCGCCAGCATGGCATTGGTGAGGCCCGGCCCGAGGATGGCCACCACCACGATGGCCAGCAGCAAGGACGGGAACACCAGCAGCACGTCCATCACGCGCATGATCGCCACGTCCACCACCCCGCCCAGAAAGGCGGCGAGCAGGCCGAGGCCGGTGCCCATGGAGAGCGACAGCGCCACCACCACTGCGCCGATCAGCAAGGACAGGCGGGCGCCGTAGATCAAGCGGGTGAGCATATCGCGCCCAAGGCTGTCAGTGCCGAGCGGGAACTCGCTGAGGCGGAACGGCGGTGCCAAGAAGTGGTCGCGGAACTGCTCGGCCGGGCCATGCGGCGCCAAAGCGGGGGCGGCGGCTGCGACGACGACCAGGACGAGCATGACAAGGAGGCCCAGCGCAGCGCCGGGGCTGCTGGCAAGGCTGCGCAACAGCGGGAAGCGCCGCGGGCGGCGGATGAGGGTGGTGCTCATGCCAACACCATCACCTTCGCCCAAAAGGCCCTCTCCCTTTGGGAGAGGGTTGGGTGAGGGGGCCAATAAAGCATGACCTTCGCGGCGTGCCCCTCACCCCGACCCTCTCCCACAGGGAGGGGGAGACTTCGTTGGAAAGCGGGTGATCGGCCGGACGCATCAATGGCGCAGCCGGGGGTTGAGGACGCCGTAGACCGCGTCCACTGCCAGGTTCACCAGCATCACCAGGATGGCGATCAGCAAGGTGCCGCCTTGCAGCACGTTGTAGTCGCGGCGCTGCACGCTCTCCACCAGCCAGTGGCCGACGCCGGGCCAGGAGAACACGGTTTCGGTGAGGATGGCACCGCCAAGCAGCGAGCCTACCTGCAGGCCGAGGATGGTCACCACGGGGATCAGCGCGTTGCGCAGCGCATGCACCACCACCACGCGGGCTCGGCTCAGCCCCTTGGCGCGGGCGGTGCGCACGTAGTCCTCTCCTAACACCTCCAGCATCGCCGACCGGGTCATGCGCGCGATGGTGGCGAGCGGGATGGTGCCGAGCACGATTGTGGGCAAGATCAGGTGGCGCAGCGCGGAGCCGAACGCGCCCGGGTCGTCGGAATAGAACAGGCTGTCGATCAGCATGAAGCCGGTATGCGGCTCCACGTAGTAGAGGTCGTCGATGCGGCCGGACACGGGCGTCCATCCCAGCGCCACCGAAAACACCAGGATCGCCATCAGCCCCCACCAGAAGATCGGCATGGAAGCGCCGGTGACGGAAAGCCCCACCAAGCCGTAATCCACCGGCGTGCCACGATACGCGGCGGCCAGCACGCCGAAGGGCAGGCCGAACACCAGCGCGAACAGCATGGCGCAGATCGAGAGCTCGAGCGTGGCGGGAAAGAAGGTGGCGAACTCGTGCCATACGCTCTGCTGCGTGATCAGCGAGTGCCCCAAGTCGCCATGCAGCAACTGCCACTCGTAGTCGGCGAACTGCTTCCACAGCGGCTGATCCAGCCCCAACGCGTGCCGGAAATAGGCCAGCCGCTCCGGCGAGATGCCGTGTTCCCCCGTGCGCACCTCGATCGGGTCGCCCGGCACGGCATGCACCAGCAGAAATCCTGCCAGCGAGACGCCGACCACCGTGGGGATGATCAGCGCCACGCGGCGCAGCAGCAGCCTGATCAAGTTACTGCAGGTCGACCTGGTCGAACAGATGCGCGCCGAGCGGGCTTTGCGTGTAGCCCACCACCGTCTTGCGCAGCGGCTGGAACGTGATCGAGTGGGCGATCAGGAAGAACGGCGCATCGTCATGCATGATCACCTGCGCCTGCTCGTAGAGCTTGGCGCGGTCTTCCTGCTTGGGCAGCGTGGCAGCTTTCTGGATCAGCGCGTCGAAGTCCTTGTTGCACCATTTGGAGGCGCTGCCGCCGCCCACCCGCGCCGCGTCGCAGGAGGCGAGCGGGGTGAAGAAGTTGTCTGGGTCGCCATTGTCCCCGGTCCAGCCGTATTCAGCCGCCTGGTGCTCGCCGGCGGCAATGCGCTTGCGGTACTCGCCCCATTCGTAGCTGACGACCGTGACCTTCACGCCCACCTTCTGCAGGTCCGCCTGCATCAGCTCGGCAACGCGGCGCGCGTCCGGGTTGTAGGGGCGCTGCACCGGCATGGCCCAGAGATCGGTGCTGAACCCATCCGGGTAACCGGCCTCCGCCAGCAGCTTGCGGGCCGCCGCCGGGTCATACGGATAGTCCTGCACGTCGTTGTTGTAGGACCACATGGTGGGCGGGATCAGGTTCTTGGCCGCCTGCCCCGCGCCTTGATACACCGCCTGCAGGATCGCCGCCTTGTCGATGGCCATGTTCAGCGCTTGGCGCACCCGCTTGTCGGTGTAGGGCGGCTTCTGCGTGTTGAAGGCGAGATAGCCGATGTTCAGCCCGGGCTGCTGCAGCAGCACCAGGTTGGGGTCGGCCTTGATGCCCGGCAGGTCCGCCGGCGACGGATAGGCCGCCACCTGGCATTCGTTGGCGCGCAGCTTGGCCAGGCGGACCGCCGGGTCCTTGTTGATGGAGAACACCAGCGCGTCCAGCTTGGCCTTCGGGCCCCAGTAATCGGCGAACTTGCGGTAGCGGATGGTCGCGTCCTGCTGGTAGGCGACGAACTCGAACGGCCCGGTGCCGATCGGCTGCTGGTCGATCTGCTCCGGCTTGCCCGCCTTCATCAGCACGTCGGCATATTCGGCGGACTGGATGCTGGCGAAGTCCATCGCGAGGTCGGCCAGGAACGGCGTCTGCGGCGCCGACAGCGTGAACTTCACCGTGTTGTCGTCCACCTTGTCGATGGACTTGATGAGCTTGTCGAAGCCCATGTCGCCCCAGTATTCATAGCCGCCGCCGGACACCTTGTGGTACGGGTTGGCCTCGCTGCCCTGCCGGCTGAACGAGAACAGCACGTCGTCGGCGTTGAACTCCCGCGTCGGCTTGAACAGCGCGTTGCTGTGCCACTTCACGCCACGGCGCAGGTGGAAGGTGAACACCAGCCCGTCGGACGACTGCTCCCAGCTTTCCGCCAGCCCTGGCTCGAGGTCGGTGCTGCCGTGCTTGAACTCGATCAGCCGGTTGTAGATCGGGCGGTTGGCGTCGAACGTGGTACCGGTGGTGTTGATCATCGGGTTGAAGTTCTCGGGCGAGCCCTCCGAGCAATAGACCAGCGTCTTGGCCCCCGCCGGAAGCGAGCCGGCCAGCAAGGCCAGGGCGGCGCTGGCGAGCAGCAAGGGTCGGAGACGGCCGGGACGGGTCATGGGAGGGCGCCTTTCGTGGCCAAAGCGGCAGGATTGGCGACCATCCTAGACCATCAAATGCACCGTAACGCTACTGCCACGGCAAATGGCTCAGCGCACGCCGCGGCGGCGGTTGAAGGCCAGCTCGGCGGGGGTGAGCTGGAAGGCGTCCAGCACCCGATACACCACGCCCGACGTCTTGTCGTCGATCGGCAGCACCAGGTCCAC
>CAXTNN010000206.1:6364-6573 GCA_964245545.1 uncultured Acetobacteraceae bacterium
TGATCCGCACGTGGTCGGAGTTGGGCGGGAACTTCACCGCCAGCGTGTAGTCGCGCTTGTCCAGGATGCTCTGCCCGCGGGAAACCGAGACGAAGTAGGTCACGTCGATGGTGCGGCTGGTGGCCGCCGGGCCGCGGGTGAGGTCCAGGGTGACGGAGATGGTGGTATGCAGGTGGGTAAGGTCGTCCAGCCGGCATTGGCCGGTGGGC
>CAXTNN010000207.1:0-6566 GCA_964245545.1 uncultured Acetobacteraceae bacterium
CTCGAGGAGACGCTGGCGTCGGAGCTCGTCCGGACGCGCGAGATGGTCGTCACGCTGGCCCAGCCGGGGGCGACGCGGCCCGTGCAGCTGCTGGGGCTGCCGATCAAGCTCGGCCGCACGCCGGGAGAGCCGACCCGCTCCACCCTGCCGCGCTGGGTGCAACGCTGCCGCGGCTGCGGCGCCTGCGCCCCCAACCTGGCGGAGCTGCCCACAGGGGCGGCCGCCATCGTGCGCAGCGAGGGCTACCAGGCGCTGCGCTCGCCCTTCCTGCGCTGGGCGGCGCTGGTGGCGGGCACCGAGGCGGAGGGCGAGGCGTTGTTGCAAGCCGCCTGGTCCGCCGAAGACGCCGGAGAACCGAGTGCCGACTTGCGCCGCCGGGCCGCATCCGCTTGGCAAACGCTGACTGCGCCCGAGGCGGTGGTGCGCGCGGCCGACGTGCTGCGCCGCGCCGGGCTGCTAGCTGAAGCCCGGTCGCGCCTGGACGAAGTGGACGGAACCGTGGGGATGGCGCAGATCCTGGCCTATGAGCGGCGGCTGATCGAGGCCGGGGACACGGGGCGCCACCTGATCAGCAGCGCAATCCGCCCCCCTGCCCGCACCCCCCACGTCACCCACCAGCAGCGCGCGCGGACTGGGTTCTGGAGCAAAATCTTCGGCAGCTAGCTGCGGTCTGCGGTCTGCTGGCTCTTGCCCGGAGGCGGCTGCGGCACATGCACCCGGTTGCCGTCGTCCAGCGTCGCCGGCGGCGTCAGCACCACTTGCTCGCCGCCGTCCAACCCGCTGCGCAGTTCCACACTGGTGCCGAAGTCGCGGTAAACCGCCACGTCGTGCATGTGGACGATACCGCCCTCGCCCACCACTGCCACGCGCAACCCCTGCCCGCTGAACAGCAACGCCTCCGCCGGAATCACCACGCCGGGCGCGGTGCGGGGCACGCCGATCTTCACCGTCACGTAGAGCCCAGGGTGCAACAGTCCGTCCAAGTTGGGCACGTCCACCTCGGATTGCATGGTGCGGGAGGCCTGATTGAGCGCCACAGCACTACGGTTGACCTTGCCGGTGAACACCCGGCCGGGCAGCTCCGGCACCAGCACCTGCGCCTGCAACCCGTCATGGATGCCGATGGCGCCCGATTGCGGCACGTCGATCTGCACCCGTACCACGTCGTCCCGAGCCAGGGTGAACAGCGTGTTGGTGGCGCCGTTGTTGTCGGCACTGACCAGGTCGCCGGTGTCCACGCTGCGGCTGGTCACCACGCCGTCATAGGGCGCGGTGACATCCTCATAGGCGGTCAACTGCTGCAGCCGCTTCACCGTGGCGTATTGGGCGGCCAGGTTCGCCTGCGCCACCTTCACCGCCGCCTGCGACCCCTGCAACGACGCCTGCGACCCGGCCAGCCCGAGCCGGGTGTTGTCGGCGTTCTGCCTGGTCTCCCAGCCGAGCCCCGCCAGCACCGAGGTGCGGTTGTTGGTCACGTTGCCGAGCCGAACGTTGGACTGCGCTTGGTCCACCTGCGCGTTGGCCTGTAGCAAGGCGGCCTGCATCTGCACCAACTGGGCATTGGCCTGCGCCAGTTGCTGATCAAGGTCGGGCGCGGCAATCCGCACCAGCAGGTCCCCCTGCTTCACCCGGCTGCCGATATCTACCCGCCGCTCAGCAATGTAACCTGTCGCGCGCGCATACAAGGTCGTGTTGTCGAACGCCGCAATGGTGCCCGGCAGGGTGTAGACCACCGGCGCATCTTCCCGCTTGGCCACGCCCACCTGCACGTCCGGCACAAACTCCTGCGTTTCACGCTGGGTCTGCGAGGCTTCCGCCGCCTGCTCGTAATGCGTCCAGGCGCCCCAGCCGAGCAGGGCCACCACCACGATGGCGGCGACGATCAGCGGCTTGCGCGGCACCGGGCCGATCTCGCGCTTGGTCTCGCCTGGCTTGTCCGCCGGAGGGCGGGAGTCTTCGGGCTCTCGCGTCATACGTAGTCCTCCAGGGGTTTCACCGTGCCACGGCGCAACGTCGCATACAGGAACGGCACGAACAGCAGGGTTGAGCAGGTGCCGACCGCCACCCCACCTAGCACGGCACGGGCCAGGGCAGCGTTCTGCTCGCTGCCATCACCCAGGCCCAGAGCCATCGGGATCAAGCCCACGAACATGGCGCCCGCCGTCATCAGCACGGGGCGCAGCCGGGTCTCCCCGGCCACGAACGCTGCCTCGGCCGCGCTGCACCCTGTCTGTTCCCGGTGTTCCCGAGCGAACGTCACCAGCAGGATCGAGTTCGCCGAGGCCACGCCCACGCTCATGATGGCGCCCATCAACGACGGGATGGACAGCGTCGTCTGGGTGATGAACAGGCTGGCGCAGATACCGCAGAAGGCGAGCGGCAGGGCAAGCAGCACGACCAGCGGGTCTCCCCAGCTCTGGTAATTCACGGCCATCAGCAGGTAGACCGCGACCAGCGCCACGCCCAAGCCGAGCCCGATATGCGAGAAGGCCTCGTTCTTGGACAGGATTTGCCCGCGCAGCGTGATGGTGTTGCCCGGCGTGAGTTGCTTGCGCAAATCCTGCACAATCCGGTCGATGTCGCCTTCTACGCCACCCAGCGCGCGCTGCTGCACATTGGCCAGGATGTCGTAGGTCGGGCGAGTGTTCTCGTGGCTTGCCACCGTTTGCTGCGAGCGCCGGGTCAATGTGGCGACGTTGCTGAGCAAGTTCGGCGCGCTTGCCCCGTTGTTGGACACCAGCAAGGGCGTGTTCTCCACATCCGACAGCGAATCGGTGCGGTATTCCGGGGTCTGCACGGCGAGCTGATAGGGGATGCCGCTCTTGGGGTCGGTCCAGAAGTTGGGCGAAACCTGATAGGACGACGACAAGGACGTGTTGAGGTTCTGCGCGATGGTGAGCTCGGTCAGCCCCAGCATCGCCGCCCGCACGCGGTCGACATCGACGAAGAACTCCGGCGCGTCAACGATCTGCTGCAGGTGCACGTCCACCGCGCCGGACACGCCGCCCATCCGCCGCACGATCTGCTGCGCGATGGCGAGGTTCTTTTGCCGGTCCTGCCCTGAAACCTGGATGTCGATCGGGGCGGGGAGGCCGAAATTCAGCACCTGGGTGATGATGTCAGCCGGCTGGAAGTAGAAAATCGCGTCCGGAAAGCGCTGGCGCAGCACCACGCGCAGTTTCTTCTGCAACCCGAACACCGAGGGATGATCCTCTTTCAGGTTGATCAGGATCTGCCCGTCATTCAGCGCCACCGTGGAGCCGTCGGTGAAGGCCAGGTTATAGTTGTTCGCCGGCAGGCCAATATTGTCCAGGATCAGCCCGGTGGACGGCACAACCTGGCGAATGGTGTCCTCCACCCGCTGAAACAGCCGCTCGGTGTCCTCGATGCGCAACCCTGAGCGCCCGCGCACGTGCAGCGTCATCTGCGGCGCGGCGATTTGCGGGAAATAGTCTTGCCCGATGAACAGGAACAACGTTCCGCCCACCGCGAGCGTGCAGCCTGCAACCGCCACCGTGCCCCAGCGGTGCTGGAGGGAGGCGTGCAGGAGCGCCACGTAGCCGCCGCGGAAGCGCTCGAAGCCGCGCTCGAACCGCGCGTGCAGCCGGCCGAACACGCCCGGCGGTTGCTTCTGCGCCGCATGCTTCTTCTCGTGCTCGGTTTTCACCAGCACGTCGATCAGGACCGGCACCAGGGTGCGGGAAAGGCCGTATGAGGCCAGCATGGCGAACACCACCGCCAGCGCCTGGGGCGTGAACAGGAACTTCGCCGCGTCGGTGAGGAACAGCACCGAAACGAAGGCGCAGCAGATCGAGAGTGTCGAGATCAGCGCCGGCTTGGCAATGCCCGCCCCGCCTTCAACCACCGCGGTCTTGAACTCCACCCCCTCCTCCATCAGGCGATAGGTGTTCTCGATGGCAACAGTGGCGTCATCCACCAGGATGCCGACGGCCAGCGCCAGCCCGCCCAGGGTCATGATGTTGAGCGTGTTGCCGAGGGCCGACAGCACCGCCAGGGAGGTGAGAATGGAGAGCGGGATCGAGATCAGCACGATCAGGGTCGACCGCCAGGAGCCCAGGAACAGCAGGATCATCAGCCCGGTCAGCCCGGCGGCGATGGCCCCTTCGCGCAGAACGTCGCCGATGGCGCTGGCCACGAACACCGACTGGTCGAACAGCGGCGTGATCTTGAGGTCCTTCGGCGCCGCCGCCCGGATGCCGGGGAGCAGCGACTTCACCGTGTTGACTACCGACAGGGTGGAGGCGTTGCCGTTCTTCAGCACCTCGAGCAGCGCGCCCCGGCTGCCGTCATCGCGCACGATATTCTGCTGCACCTGATAGCCATCGCGGACATAGGCCACGTCCTGCACCAGCACCGGTGCGCCGTTCACGACCTTGATCGGGATGCGGTTCAAGTCGTCCACGGAGGTCGGCGTGGCGTTCAGCTCCATTGGGTACTGGATGGCGCCGATCTTGGCTTGTCCACTTGGCTCCGTCAGGTTTTGCGCCGTGATCGCATTGACCACGTCGCTCGGGGCCAGCCCCAGGCCCTGCAACGCATGCAGGTCAAGGTCGACCATCACCTGGCGCTGCTTGCCGCCAAACGGCGCCGGCAACGTCGCACCGGGGGTGGAGGTGATCGCCTGCCGCACCCGGTATTGGCCGTAGTCATAGAGCTGCTGCTCCGACTCCTTGTCCGACGACAGCGCCAACTGGATCACCGGCACGGCGGAAGCGCTGTAGCGGACCACGATGGGCGGCTGGATGCCAGGGGGCATGACGGCGCGGATCGAATTGGTGGAGGCGACAATTTGCGAGATTGCCAGGTCGATCGACACGTCCGGCTGGAAATACACCTTCTCGATGGTCACGCCTTGCAGCGTCTGGCTCTCGATGTTGCGGATGCCGTTGACGTTGTTGGACAAGGCGAATTCGGAGTAGGTGGTGATGCGCTGCTCCATCTCCCGCGTATCGAGCCCGGTATAGGTCCAGATGATCGAGACCACGGGGATGTCGACGTTGGGCAGCACGTCCTTCGGCATGGTGATAATCGCACCGATCCCACCCAGCAGGATCAACAGCGACAGCACGTAGATGGAGATGCGAAACTTCAGCGCGAACTTGACCAGACCCATTCTTCACCTTTTACGCTGGGTAGCCGCATGCCGCAGCGCACAATTATCATCAGGTGGGCCCTTGCCACAGGTTTACCCGATGACTCACGAAGCTTTGCGTCAGACCTTTGTGCCGCCCACGCGCTGTGCTCCGATGGAACCCTACGGTAGGCCATGTCTGCACCAGTCTTGACGCAACGAGTCTCGGCCGCGCTTGCGCTGTTTCTTATCACGGCCGGTCCCGCCGCGGCGCAACCGGCCGCGCCGCCGCCATTGCCGCCGCTGCTGCAGCCCGCCAGCACCGAGCACCATCCAGGCAAGATCATCGACGAGCTGCTTGCGACCCCAAACCTGGCCGAGAGCAAGCAGTTCTACGGCGGCCTGTTCGGCTGGACCTTCCAGGATATCAGCCTTGGCCAGAGCACGTATTCGCAAGCCTTTCTGGCCGGGCAGCCGGTTGCAGGGTTCGTGTCCCGCCCCCTGCCGCCCCAAGGCCAGCATCGGCCCGGCTGGCTGGCTCTGATTTCGGCGCAGGACGTATCGGCGCTCACCACGGCGGCAACCCAGCGTGGCGCCAAGCTCCTGTTTGGCCCCCGTGACATTGCAGGGCTTGGGCAGGAGGCAATCTTGGCGGATCCGCAAGGCGCCCCGTTCGGAGTACTCGCCTCCAGCAGCGGCGACCCGGCGGACAAGCTCGTTCCAGCCGGCGGATGGATATGGAACGTGCTGTTCGCCCATGACCCGGAGGCTGACGCCGGCTTTTACCAGGCCTTGTTCAATGACAGCCTCGTCAAGTTGCCGGGACGCGACGAGGCCGGTCACTTCATGCTGGCCACGGAGGATTTTGCCCGCGCCGGCGTCAACCCGATGCCGCCGGGCCAGACCGGCGCGCCCGCTTACTGGCTGAGCTTCGTCCGCGTGCCGAACGCAGCGACGGCCGCCGCCAAGGCCGTATCTTTGGGCGGCCGCATGCTGCTTTCCCCTCGAACGGATCGCCATGGCGGCCAAATCGCGGTCATTGCCGACCCCGGCGGCGCCCCATTCGGCGTCATGGAATGGGCAGAGCAGGACGCAGGATTGGCCAAGTGACCCGGCGTATCTTGGCGCTGTGTCTCCTGTTGCCGCTCGGCGCATGCGTGGCCGGGCCGCCGCCGCCCTATGGCTATGACGTGGGCCCTGGCTATTACGGCCCGGATGTCGCCCTGTTCGGCGATTGGGGACCGGGCTACCGGGTCGGCCCCTACCGCGATTTCAATCGCCCCTATGTCCGCGGCGGCGCCTTTGCCGGACGCGGGCCAATCGGTGCCGGCCGCATTCCTTCCATTCCGGGGGGCGGTCGCGCGGGTGGCTTCCATGGCGGGGGCGGCTTTCATGGCGGCGGCTTTGGCGGGGGACACGGTCGGTAACGACGGAATTTTTGCTGAAAGTAACTGCGCGCCGATTGGAACTTGGA
>CAXTNN010000208.1:0-6552 GCA_964245545.1 uncultured Acetobacteraceae bacterium
GGATGGCGGCGGTGCCGGGCAGGGACATGCCCAGCGCCTCGGCGATGCAGGCCATGGTGCTCGCCGTGCCCATCACCGCGCAGGTGCCGGCGGTGACGGCAAGCCGGCTCTCCACCGCTTCGATCTCGCCCGCATCCACGCTGCCGGCACGGTACCTGGCCCAGAACGAGCGGCAATCGGTGCAGGCGCCCAGCCGCTGGCCGCGGTGCCGCCCCGTACTCATCGGCCCGGTGACCAATTGGATCGCCGGCAGGTTGGCCGACGCGGCGCCCATGAGCTGGGCCGGCACCGTCTTGTCGCAACCGCCGATCAGGACGGCGGCGTCCATCGGCTGGGCGGCGATCATCTCCTCCGTGTCCATCGCCATCAGGTTGCGGTACATCATGCTGGTCGGGTGGAGGAACACCTCGCCCAGCGACACGGTGGGAAACGGCCGCGGCAGCGCGCCGGCCGCCAGCACCCCGCGGCTGACAGCCTCCACCAGCTCGGCCATGCCGCGATGGCAGTTGTTGAAGCCCGACGGCGTCATGGCGATGCCGACCACCGGTTTGTTCAGCATGGCGGTGGACAGGCCCATAGACCGCGCGAACGACCGTCGCAGGAAGCGGGCGAAATCGCGGTCGCCGTAATTGGTCAGCCCGCGATCCAAGCCATGCGGGTCAGAGCCTTGGAATTCGTCAGCCATCGTGCCCCTCCCGTCGCGGCCGCTCATCAGGCGCCAAGCCTAGCAGCCGCCCGAACCACTCGCTACCGCCGCGACCAAACGCTCATGTCGGAAGCATTTATGTTGACGTGTTAAGTATTGAGAAACTCAGCGCTGGTAGGGTCACGGCGACTGCGGCTGAGGATCTGTGCTTGGAAGAGGTACTCCGAATCCGCTGGGGACTCGTTCCACAGCTCCTGCTGCCCATGCTGCTTTCGCTTATCCTGGGTATCGGGGCTGTCGAAGCCTGGACGTCTCATGTCAGTCGCGAAGCCATTGGTCAGGAAGTAGAGCATGAGCTGCTTGGAGATATGCGACTTCTCAAAGCCTACCTTTCACCACTCGGTACCGAGTGGTCCGCCGACAATGGGGAGCTCCGGCTCGGCTACGCGCCACTGGCTGGGCACAACGACATTGTGGATGCCGCAACCGGATCAAGCCACGGAGTGGCAACCATCTTCGCCGGCGACACACGCATCGCAACAAGCGTAAGGACACCAGACGGCAAGCGCAGTATCGGCACGAAGCTGAATAATCCGTCCGTCCAGAAGCGCGTGCTGGAAGACGGTCAGACGTTTCAAGGCATGGCCAAAGTTCTCGGTCGCGAATACCTTTCGATTTACGAGCCCATACGCGACTACAATGGTAAAGTGGTGGGCATGCTCGTCGTCGGTCAGCCAGTCGAAACCCTCGACGCTCCTCAGGAGATGGTACTACGAGGATCTGTCACTGCTGGGGCGGTAGCAGTCCTCGGCTTCGGTGCAGTCATGGTCTGGGCAATCCGGCGGACGTTGCGTCCGCTGCTCCAGTTGGCTCAGACCACCATCGACATGGCGGCAGGCGACCTCAACGCCGCCCTCCCAGGTATCGCCCGGCGAGATGAGATCGGCCATATGGCGCAAGCTGTCGAGGTGTTCCGGACGGCAACCATCCAAAAGGAGGAATTAGAGAAGGCCAGGTCTCACGCCGCCGCCGAGCAGGCCCTCGTCGTCCGTGTCGTGGCGTCGGGACTGGAGCAACTGGCTGCTGGCGATGTCACCATTCGGTTAAACGAGACACTTCCAATGGAGTATGAGTGCCTTAGGGACAATTTCAACGCTGCCAGTGCCGGCCTAGAGATGCTGGTTCAAGGCATCTACGATAGCTCCGGCAAGATCGCCTGCAACGTAGCCGAAGTGGCCCGGGCAGCCGACGACCTCAACCGCAGAACGGAAACACAGGCTGCGACGATCGAGCAGACTGCCGCGGCGTTAAATCAGATCACGGCAACTGTGGCCCAGACCGCGTCCAGCGCCAGCAACGTCCACCAGGTGGTTTCGCGCGTCAACGCCGGGGCAAAAGGATCGGACGAGGTGATGCGGCAGATGACAGCAACGATGGACGGGATTTTTCGTTCGTCTTCTGAGATCGGGCGGATCGTCGGCGTAATTCAGGCGATTGCGGCGCAGAGCAACTTTCTTTCGTTGAACGCCGGCATAGAAGCTGTAAGGGCTGGTGACGGCGGCCGCAGCTTCTCCGTCGTAGCCGCGGAGGTGCGCGCGTTGGCGGCCAAAACAGCAGTTGCCGCGAGTGAAATCCAAACCCATGCCGGCGCGTCCGGTCAGCATGTCGGCGGCGGCGTGTTATTGGTCGACAAAACGGGCCGAACTTTGGACGAGATTGTTACGCAGATTTCAGAGGTGGACGACCTCGTCTGCGAGATTGCAGCCGCTGCCGCAGCGCAGGCGGTCGGTTTGGCGGAAGTGAACCGTGCAGTCAGCAGAATCGACCAAGTCACGCAGCAAAATGCGGCGATGGTGGAGCAGACCAGCGCTGCGAGCCAAGCGCTGGCACGCGAAGCAACAGAGCTGGTCCGACTGACGCACCGTTTTAACGTCAGAAAGACTGCCTCAGACTTGACCCATGCTGCCTGCCAGTAGCCCGGGCGGCAGCAGCCGGAGACGAGATCAAAGGTAGTTCAGGCCCTTGGTGACGAACGAAGGCCCGCCTGTAGGGCGATGAGCAAGGCGAGCGTCAGCGGCACGAGGACGGCTGCGAAGCCCAACGCTTTGCCACGGTCGACGGTATAAGCGCCGCACAGCCCGCCGACGAGGAAGCTGGCGATGATCGCGGGCAGCAGCGTGCGCTTGGCATCCGGCGGGCCGGCAAAGGAGGTAACCAGGGTGGTGGAAAGCCCGGTGATAAAAGTGGTGTGGTACGACACGGACGCGATTTTGCCGACGCTGCCGTTCTGCAAGCCCAAGGCAAGGCCGGCGAGCAGCAGGAAGGGGATGCGCTCGCCGGGCCCAACGGCAAGGCTGACCGCGACCAGAAGGAGTTCGAGCGCAAGCCGCGGGAAAAGGCGGCGGCAAGGTGAATGATGCGGCGGGTGCAGCCAGGCGGCGCCCGCGGCGGTGCCGATCAGAAAAGCGGGGATCGCGACCAGGCAGAGCACTGCATGCGGCCAGTCGGCACGCACGACATCGATCATCAGCAGCATGGCGTTGCCGGTGATGTGCCCGGCGAAGGTGTCCACCAGGATGTAGCTGCCGGCATCGGCGAACCCGCCGGTGAAGGCCAGCAGGAGGCTGATGAGCAGGTAGGGCTTGTCGGGGATGCTGGCCCATCGCCGCGCTGTCTCGGCAATGGGTCGGGTGGCCGTGCCGCTCGCGCCTGATCGGTTCAGGTCGGGTCGACCTGAACCGTGAATCAGCCGCTCAAACAAAGGCTAGACCATGGCCAGTGACCCAAAGCGAACCGGTCATGGTCTAGGCACCGGCGAGGCCGCTGCCGACCATGGTGCG
Organism: uncultured Acetobacteraceae bacterium; assembly: GCA_964245545.1. Classification (GTDB taxonomy): domain Bacteria; phylum Pseudomonadota; class Alphaproteobacteria; order Acetobacterales; family Acetobacteraceae; genus LMUY01. The sequence goes on from CAXTNN010000208.1 coordinate 3,487, forward strand.
GGCGTCTACCAGCGCGTCGAACTGCTGCTCGTTCACCGCACCAGATTGCAGGGCGGCCTGCCTCAGGGTCAGATCCTGCTCCATGGCGGTATGGGCGATTTCGGCGGCCTTGTCGTAGCCGACCGCCGGGCTAAGGGCGGTGACCAGCATGACCGATTGCTCGACATGTTGGGCGATGCGCTTGCGGTTGAGCTGGGTTCCATCCACCGAGTGCAGGCGGAACTTTTCGCAGCCATCGGCCAGGATGCGGGCCGAATGCAGCACGTTGTTGATGATGATGGGCCGCATCGCATTGAGCTCGAAGTTGCCCTGGCTGCCGGCGAAGGCGGTGGCGGTGTCCTCGCCGATCACCTGGATGCAAATCATCACCACAGCCTCGCACTGGGTCGGGTTGACCTTGCCGGGCATGATGGAGCTGCCGGGCTCGTTCTCCGGCAGCAGCAACTCGCCGAAGCCGCAGCGTGGGCCGGAGGCAAGCCAGCGCATGTCGTTGGCCAATTTCATGAGCGCGACGGCCACCCCGCGCAAGGCGGCACTGGCCTGCACCATGCGGTCGAGCGAGGCTTGGGCGGCAAACTTATTCGGGGCGGTGACGTAGGGCTGCCCGGTCAGCTCGGCGATCCTGGCCGCCACCTTGACGCTGAAGCCGGGCGGCGCCGTGAGCCCGGTGCCCACGGCGGTGCCGCCGATGGCAAGTTCCATCAAGCCCTCGCGGGCCTGGCGCAGGCCGGCCATGGCGTCGCGGATCTGGTGCGCGTAGCCAGACCATTCCTGCCCCACGGTCAGCGGTACGGCGTCTTCCAGGTGGGTTCGGCCGATTTTCACTACGTCCTGCCACTCGCCGGCCTTGGCCTCAATGGCGGCGGCCAGCGCATCGAGCTGGGGCAGCAGATGGCGGTCCCACTCCGTCACCGCGGCGATGTGCATGGCGGTGGGGAACGAGTCGTTGGAGGACATGCCCATGTTCACGTCGTCGTTGGGATGCACCGGCGACTTGCTGCCGATGGCGCCGCCGAGCAGTTGGATGGCGCGATTGGAGACCACCTCATTGACATTCATGTTGGATTGGGTGCCGGAGCCGGTCTGCCAGACGAATAGCGGGAAATCGGCGTCGAGCTGGCCGGTGATCACCTCGTCGCAGGCCTGGATGATGGCGGCTGCCTTCCACCCGGGCAGGCGCCCTTCGGCTCGATTGACCAAGGCGGCGGCTTTTTTCACCAGCCCGTAGGCGTGGGACAGCTCGGGCGGCATGCGGTCGCGGCCAATGGAGAAATGGTGCAGGCTGCGCTGGGTTTGCGCCCCCCAGTAGCGGCCGGCGGGAACGGAAACGGCGCCCATGGAGTCGGTTTCGGTGCGCTCCCCGGTGGCGGCGATGCCGATGGGTATGTCCTGGAGGGTCGGCCCGCTGGTTGCGCCGGACATGGTTGGGTCTCCTGCTTGCCGTCAGGCTCGTGCAGTAATACCCGCGATGCCGGAGGCAGTTGCATCGACGCGGCTGGCTTATCCAAGCGGCAGGCTGAGTGGGCTCACCTCATCCACGCTGCGGCGGGCCCAGTCGCGGCTGGGGACACCCTCCACCATGCGGGCCTGGGCGTCGTGCAGGGCGGCGGCCGCCGCCGGGTAGTCCATGGTCAGGACACGGCCGCGGTCCACCACCTTGGCGCCATCGACGTAAACGGCGGTAATGGCGCGCTCCCCAGCCGCGTAGATCATCGAGCGCAGCGGGTCGCGCGCCGGGCGCATAGCAGGATGGGTGATGTCCACCAGCACCAGGTCGGCGCGGGCGCCCGGGGCGAGACGGCCAATGTCGTTGCGCTGCAGGATGGCGGCCGCGCCCGCGGTGGCCATGGTGAACAGTTCGCCCGCGTCCAGCGTGCGCGGGTGGCCGGCCTGCGTGCGCGCCAGGTACATCGCTAGACGCAGCTCGTCCTGCATGCTGTGCGGGAAGGTGTCGGTGCCGATGCCGACTTTCACCCCGGCGCGGCGATAGCGGCCGATATCGCGCAGGGTGATGCCGCGGCGGGCGAACACGGTGGGGCAGTGCGCGACGGCGGCGCCGGTTTCAGCCAGCAACGCCAGGTCGCGGTCGGTGTGCCAAGGCGTGGACGGGTGGTCGTCCAGGAAAATGGCGTGCCCGATGATGGCGCGCCCGTCCAGCACGCCGATCTGGTGCAGCCAGCCGATCGGGGTGGCGCCATGCCGGCGGGTGATCTCGTGGAACTCGCTGACCGATTGCGCGGCATGGGTCTGCCAAGTGAGCCCGCGGCGAGCGGCCTCGGCATGGCTGTCGCGCAGCAGGCCCTCGGTGCAGGTGTCGATCTGGGCGGGAACGACCATGCCGGACAGGCGGCCGGACGGGTGCTGGGCGGCGCGGTCGAGCAGGCGGAACGCGTCCTCCATCGCCCGCTCGCCGGCCGGTTCGTCCCACTCATACTGCACCACGTGGCCGTTCGGGGTGTACCACCGGGCGGAGCGGAACATCGGGCCCATGACGATGCGCAACCCGCTGGCGCCGGCCACGTCGAGCCATGCATCATAGGGCACCGACAGGTCCACGAGGGTGGTAACGCCGGAGAGCAGCAGCTCGCTGAAGGCGACGCGGGCGCAGTCGGCGATCGCCTCGGCCGGCGGGCGGAAGATCGGCAGGTATTCATACAGCGACGAGTTGTAGAGACCCGGCGTGCCGACCTCGTCGGTCAGCCCCTTCAGCATCGGCTCGGAGGACGGATGGCTGTGGATGTCGACCAGGCCGGGCATCACCATCAGCCCCGCGCCATCAATGATGTCGTCTGCAATGCCGAAATAGGACGCGCCCACATGGCTGAGCACGCCGTCGGCCCAAGCGACGTCGGCGCCGTGGCGAAAGACGTGGCGGCTGCCATCCCAGCCAATCACGGTGTGGGCGTTGCGGATGAGGGTGGTGGGCATGGGGTTGTCCTTCGGACTCGGACGCGCTGCGGTGCGGGCCGCCGTTATGCCATGGCCGGCGCCGCCGTCAGCCCCCCGTGCGCCCCTAGCGCATCCGGGCAGGCAGCGGCGGGATGGCGCGTTGCCAACGGGGGCGGG
>CAXTNN010000209.1:0-6512 GCA_964245545.1 uncultured Acetobacteraceae bacterium
GCACCGAAATGCCCCGCCCGGTGCAAACATTGAACACGGGCGCATCCAGGCTGGGCCGAGCCATTGCCCGCATCAGCGCGGCCACCACGTCGCCCACCTGCACCAGGTCGCGCGTCTGCCCGCCATCGCCGAACACCGTTACCGGCAAGCCGCGTCCAATGCGCTCGGCAAAGATTGAGACCACCCCCGAATACGGCGAGTCCCAACGCTGCCGCGGCCCATACACGTTGAAGAAGCGCAGCCCCGTGGTTGCAATGGACTGGCCGTGGCTTGCCACGGCGGCGTGAAGCTCGCTGGCCCGCTTGTCAGCGCCATAGGCGGATTGCGGCCGCGCCGGCGCATCCTCACCGACTGGGCAAGCAGCACAATCGCCATACACCGCCGCTGAAGACGCGTAGACGAAAGGGGCTCGGCCTTCCTTGGCCAAACCATCCAGCAGCGCCACCGTGCCGCCGAGATTGGTCCGGTGCGTGCCGATCAGGTCCTCGGCGCAGCGTTGCACCGAGGCGATGGCGGCAAGATGGAAGCATCCGGCCACTCCGCGCACCGCCTCTCGCGCCAGTGCCGGGTCCGCCACGTCGCCGCGCACCAGGGTGGCGCCCGCCGGCAGATGCTCCAGCGTGCCGGTGGAGAGGTCGTCGAGCACGCGCACCTCGTGGCCGGCCGCCAGCAACGCGTCCACAAGGTGCGAGCCGATGAAGCCGCAGCCGCCGGTGACGAGATAGCGCGGCATGATGAAGGGGAGCACTCCGCCGGGTGAACTGTCGTATCACCGCTAAATGGGGCGTTTCGGCGGCTGAGCCAGGGTGCACCGACCTATGCCGCAAACCCGGCGGTACCAATCAACTGTGGTAAACATACTATAGCGCCCAAAGATTCTCACGCTCGTATGCACGTCGTGTTGACAACGTTATCACGCCAGGGCCCAACAAAGGGCACGGGAGGTCAAACCGCGCGAGGTAGCGATGAAGCGAGTTCCCCTGCCTACCTGCCTTGCGGCGTCCGTGCTGGCGCTGGCGGCAGCGTCCGCCCACGCCACCGAAGACGGCAACCAGGAGTATCCGCTGGGCGTCAACACCGTGCTCCCGGGACTGCTGCCGCCGCCTGGCCACGCCGCCTACCTCAACTACCTGCAGTATTACACCGCCCCGATCGTCACCGACTCGAACGGCACCAAGGCGCCCGTCGGCTTCCACTTCAACTTGGAGCTCGAGGCTGGCCGCTTCCTTTATAGCTGGCCGGTCAGCTTCGGCAATTTCGGCCTTACCTCCGGCATCGCGCAGGAAGTCGGCAATGACAGCACCCGGGTCGGGCCGCAGAGCGATGACCGCGGCGGCTTGGCCGACACGCTGCTGCAGCCCCTCATCCTCGGCTATAACAGCCCAGATCATAAGCTATTTGCCTGGGTCGATGCCGATCTATGGCTGCCCACCGGCCAGTACAGCACGCGCAGCCTTTACAATCTCGGCCTGAACCGGCTGGAGGTGGCACCTTCCTTCGCCGTCACCTGGTTTCCCAGCGACCGCATCCAGCTCTCCCTGTTCGGCTCCTACGAAATCCCGTTCAAGAACCCGGCAACGCAATACCTTTCCGGCCAGTCGGTGGATTTCGACTACGGTCTCGACTACCAACCGGTCCCAGCCTGGAAGAAGTTTCACGTCGGCGTCGGCGGCTACGCCTTTCAACAGGTGACCGCCGACCGGGTGGATGGCGTGCTCTACAATGGCGGCAATTACGGCCGGGTGCTCGCGATCGGTCCACAAATCCGCTACGACTGGACCATGGGCGGGATCGCGCTGAAGTGGCAGCACGAGTTCGCCGCCGAGAACCGGACCGAGGGCGAGCAGGTCTGGCTGCAGTTCTCCATCCCGGTCTTCTAGATGTTTAGTCTCAGCATGCTGGTGCCATTTGCTTGCTGATCACAGAGAGCTTAGCATTGCCGCTACTTGGCGAAAGCCGCAGTTTTTTATAAGACGTTCGAATGCCAGGCTATAAGACTCCGAATTCCGCTGATCGCCTTGCCGACGCCGCCAACGCCAGAAAGGCCATGCTGGAGAAATTTTCCTCCAGACCGGCACCTGATGATCCGGTCGTCGCCGAGCGTCAGGCCGCTTTGAAAGCTGTGGCGGACGCCCGTGCCCAACGCGCGGCTGAGCGCAAGGCAGCACGGCAGGCAGAAGCTGCGAGAGTGGCCGCTGAGAAGGCCGCAGCCATCGCCAAGCAGGAGGCAGACGCAGCGGCACAAGCCATTTACGTGGCTAGGAAGGCTGAAGACGCTGCAATCGCGCAGGCCGAGTATAAAGCCCGGGCGCTTGCCCTTGCAGCCGAGCAGAAGGCGGCGCGGGATGAACGGTATGCGCGGCGGAAGGCGAAAGGTCGCTGACCTAACGACGTTGTCGCTCACAAACGCTGACGTTCAGGCTCAAGCGCAGGGCGTAGGCGTGCGGACGGCGTTCCATTCCATGAATTTGAAAGCCTTCCATGCCAGCCATCACCCAAGCCGATCGCCTCCGCCTGCAAACTCACCTCCGCCGGGCGCTCCATAGCCCTGGGCTGATTCTGGACCCAGCCGAAACCCAAGGCGGCACGGCACAGTTGCGGGTTGCCGACACCGTGCTCGGCACGGTCGATCAGGTGGACGAGGAAGGCGAACGGTTCTGGGCCGTGACGCTCATCGTGCTGGCCGAGGATCTCGCATAACGCAAACTCGCCTGCGGACTTCAAACGCAGGACCAGGCGCCTAGGCGTCCTTTGTCAGCACCAAAGACCCGTCTGGCTGCAGCGTCACATCCCAATCCGCTCCCACCAGGGTCGAGGTCTCATCCTCGGCAATCACCGCCGGCCCCATGATCCGAACCCCGATGGCGAGGCCATGCCGATCATACACCGGCCAATCCGCCACCTCGGTCGAAACCGGGTCCCGTATCACCTGCAGCCCCCGCGACAGCCCCTCCCGCGCCGTTTCTGCCCCCTCTGGACCGGATGGGGGAACGGAGGCGAGTTCGGTGGCAACATTCACCGCATAACTCAGCACTTCGACATCCGAGCCCGGCACCGGACGGTCGTAGAACCGGGCATACTCGGCATCGAACGCTTCCCGGATCGCCATCCCCGCATCCGGCGTCAGCGTCCCATCGGGCAGCCGCACCGGGATCTCATGCCCTTGCCCGACATAGCGCATGAACGCTGTGCGGCTGACCGTCACCGGCGCGCCGAAGCGGCCCGGCTCCACCACAGATGCCGCCTCCGCGGCCATGGCGGCGAGCAGATCGTTCACCGCCGCCGCGTCGAACTGCCCCAGCCGGCCATACAGGCTGCGCACCACCTCATAGCCGATCGGCGCCCGCAGGAAGCCGATGGCGCTGCCCACTCCCGCCCCAGGCGGCACCAGGATGCGGGTGGCGCCGATCTTCTCCGCCAGCCGGCAGGCATGCACGGGGCCGCCGCCGCCAAACGCAATCACCGTCCGCCCGGCGAAGCTCTTGCCGCTTTCGATGGCGTGGATGCGGGCGGCATTGGCCATGGTCTCGTCCACCATCTCCACCACGCCGCACGCGGCCTGCTCCGCGGACAGCCCCAGGCTTTTCCCCACCGCACCCTGCAGCGCCGCTGCCGCCGCCGCTCCGTCCAGCGACAGCGTGCCGCCGGCAAAACGCGCCGGGTCGTAGCGGCCCAGCACCAGGTTGGCGTCCGTCACCGCCGGTTGCTGGCCGCCGCGGCCATAGCAAGCCGGGCCAGGCATGGCGCCGGCCGATTCCGGCCCCACCGTGATGCGGCCCATCACGTCGACCCCTGCCAAGCTGCCGCCGCCAGCGCCGATCTCCACCATCTCGATCACGGGGATCCGCAGCGGCAGTCCTGAGCCGCGCTTGAACCGCCCGATCCGCGCCACCTCGAAGCTGCGCGACGTTTGCGGCTGGCCGTCGTCGATGAGGCAAATCTTGGCCGTGGTCCCGCCCATGTCGAACGACAGCACGCGGTCCAGCCCGGCGGCGCGGGCCAAGGAGGCGGCGAAGATCGCCCCGCCCGCCGGGCCGCTCTCCACCAGCCGGATCGGGAAGCGGCAGGCGGTCTCAACCGTGGTCAGCCCGCCGCCGGACAGCATGAGAAACATGGGCGCGGTGAAACCCAGCTCCCGCAAGGCGCTCTCCAGCCGGCGCAGGTAGCCCTGCATTAGCGGCTGCACATAGGCATTGGCGGCCGCGGTGGAGAACCGCTCCCATTCCCGCATCTCAGGCGAGACGGCGGAGGACAGGCTCACGGCGAGTCCGGCCGCCTCCAGGATCGCGCCCGCCCGCTGCTCATGCGCCGGGTTGGTGAAGGCGTGCAGGAAGCCGACCGCGACCGATGTCACGCCTTCCGCCTGCATGGCGGGCACCAGCGCCCGCACTGCCGCCTCATCCAAAGGCAGCAGCACCCGCCCGGACGCATCCACCCGCTCCGGCACCGGCAGCCGCAAGTGACGCGGCACCAGCGGCTCCGGCAAGCGGATTTGCAGGTCGTATTGGTCGTAGCGGCTTTCATTGCCCATCGCCAACACGTCTCGGAACCCGGCGGTGGTGACGAGCGCCGTCCGTGCCCCCTTGCGCTCGATGATGGCGTTGGTGGCCAATGTCGTGCCATGCACCACCAACCCCACATCGCCAGGCTGCAACCCGGCCTCGCGCAGGATAGCAGCGACTCCGGTCAGCACTCCCTGTTCCGGCGCCTCCGGCGTGGTCAGCGTCTTGCTGGTGAACCGCCGTTTGCCCTGTTCAAGAGCGAAGTCGGTGAAGGTGCCGCCGATATCGACGGCCAAGCGCGCCAGAGTCATAAATTCCGCCTATGCCACAATCAGTCCAGGTAAAATCTCGTCCGCCTTTATCGCGCCAATACCCTCGCCGCGGCCGGAGCGAAATAGGTCAGCACGCCAGAAGCCCCCGCGCGCTTGAACCCGGCCAGGCTTTCCATCATCGCCCGCTCGCCATCAATCCAGCCCCGCTCCGCCGCCCCCGTGATCATCGCGTACTCACCCGACACCTGGTAGGCGAAGGTCGGCACCCGGAAGGTCTCATGCACCCGGCGCACGATGTCGAGGTACGGCATCCCGGGTTTCACCATCACCATGTCCGCCCCTTCCGCCAGGTCGAGCGCCACCTCGCGCATCGCCTCGTCGCTGTTGGCCGGGTCCATCTGGTAGGTCTTCTTGTCGCCCTGCAGCGCCACGCCCGTGCCCACCGCCTCGCGGTATGGGCCGTAGAACGCGCTGGCATATTTGGCGGCGTAGCTCATGATCCGCGTGTCCAGCAGCCCGGCCTCGTCCAGCGTGGCGCGGATGGCGGCGATACGGCCATCCATCATGTCCGACGGGCCGATCACGTCGATTCCCGCTTCCGCCTGCAGCAGCGCCTGCCGCCGCAGCACGGCGATGCTGTCGTCGTTGTGGATGCGCCCGTCGCGCAGCACTCCGTCATGCCCGTGATTCGTGTAGCAGTCGAGCGCCACGTCCCCCATCAGCCCGATGTCAGGGTATTCCTGCTTCAGCAGCCGGGCGGCGCGGCACACCACGTTTTCTCGGTTGGTGGCCTCCGTGCCTTCCGCATCCTTCTTCGCCGGGTCGATATGGGCGAACAGCGCGATGGCGGGAATGCGCAGCTCCGCCGCCGGGCGGACATGCTCCAGCAGCCGGTCCACCGTCACCCGCACCTGGCCCGGCATCGACGCCACCGGCGTCACCCGGTCGGTCCCGTCCGCCACGAACACCGGCCAGATCAGGTCGTCCACCGAAAGCCGGGTTTCCGCCACCAGCCGCCGCGTCCATGCGTCGGTGCGGTTGCGGCGGAGGCGGGTGCTGGGGAACTGGCCGTGCATCATAACGCAAGCCTAGCCCCCGGGCGCCCGGGAGGGTAGAGCCAGCAGGCAGACAAGAGGACAACCATGCGCCTGCTTCTGCTCCTGCTTTGGGTGAGCCTGATGCCCGCTATGTGCCGCGCCGAGCAGACGGTGCAATTTCCCGGGCCGGAGGGCGTCACCCTCACCGCCCGACTCTTCCCGGCCGAAAGCTCAAAGCCAGGAGCCGGCCCAGGGGCCGCCCCAGGAGCCGCCATCGTGGCGCTGCATGGCTGCAGCGGCCCCTATCCGTCGCGCGACCATAGTTGGGCGCGCCAGTTGGCCGCCGCCGGCCACACCGTGCTGTTGCCGGACAGCTTTGGCTCCCGCGGCCTGATGTCCCAGTGCGGTATCCCGCTGGCGCAGCGTGTGGCCAGGGCCACTGGGTTGCGCCGGGCGGACGCGGTGGCCGCGCTGCAGTGGCTGGCTGCCCAGCCCGGCACGCCCGCAGGCGGCCTGGTGCTGATGGGGGGGTCCGACGGCGCCACCACCGTGCTCACCACCGGCGGCGGCCTCGACCTGCCGGACGGGCTGGTGCGCGGACTGGTCGCCTTCTACCCGGCGTGCCGCCCAGCCCTGAACGCCGCCGGATGGCGCCCCGCAGCCCCGTTGCTCATCCTGGTCGGCGAGGCCGACGACTGGAC
>CAXTNN010000210.1:0-6488 GCA_964245545.1 uncultured Acetobacteraceae bacterium
CTCCATTTTTCTCGAAACGTACTCGACATTCCTGTGCCGTCCGACGATGTAGCTGGAAGACCTGTTCGTCCTGCCCGAGCGACGCGAGCGGGGCGCTGCTACTGCGCTTCTGGGGCAGCTCGTGCGTGAGGCCGTTGATCGCGGATGCGGGCGTATGGAGTGGACCTGCCTGGACTGGAACACGAACGCGCAGCGCTTCTACGACCGGATGGGGGCGCGGCACCTGTCGGAATGGTTCTTCTACCGACTCGACCGCGACGCGATGGGTTGACCACCAGCTCGGCCGCGTCGCGCGCCGCGTCGCGGCTGCTGGCGACCACCAGCGCCACCGGGTCCCCCACGTAGCGCACCTTGTCGCTGGCCAGCACGGTCTGGTGCGGGCGCGGGGTGGGGGAGCCGTCGCGGTGCTTGTTGGCGGGGGCCTGCATCGGGCCGATCCCGGCGGCGGTGAGGTCGGCGGCGGTGAACACGCCGAGCACGCCGGGCAGGGCGCGCGCCTCTGCCGTGTCCAAGCCGCGCAGCACGCCATGGGCATAGCGGCTGCGCACCATCACCCCGTAGAGCTGACCCGGCAGCGACAGGTCGTCGCTGTAGCGGCCTTCGCCCCGCAGCAGCACCGGGTCCTCCTTGCGGGAAACGGGCTGGCCGATGGCGAAGCGGTTGGTGGCGGCAAACGGCATGTCCATCACGCGGTGTCTCCTGGTGCTACGTGCCATGTGGCGCTTGCGGCGGCCGAAGAAACCCGGGGCCGCGGTTTGATTCCGTTAACCCGCTTCCTGTACACCGGTTTGCAGGATTCGGAGGTGAGCCAGCATGACGGAACGCTTCCTGGTGACCGGCGGGGCGGGCTATGTCGGCAGCCACATGGTGGACCTGCTGGTCCGGCAGGGCGCGTCGGTCACGGTGGTGGACAATCTGCGCCAGGGCCATCGCGCCGCGCTGCCCCCAGGGGTCGAGCTGGTGGTCGCGGACGTGAACGACCCGGCGGTGATGGAGGGCGTGCTGGCCGGGCGGGAGTGGCATGCGGTGTTCCACTTCGCCGCGCTGTCGCTGGTGGGCGAGAGCATGCAGCAGCCGCTGCGTTATCTGCGGGACAATGCGGGGGGCGGGTTCTCGCTGATCGACGCGGCGGTGCGCCACGGCGTGCGCCGCTTCATCCTTTCCTCCACCGCCAACCTGTTCGGCGAGCCGGACAGCGTGCCCATCGCGGAGGACGCCGCCATCCGCCCCAGCTCCCCCTATGGCGAGAGCAAGCTGATGATCGAGCGGGCATTGGCCTGGGCGGGGCAGCGCTTCGGCCTGCGCTCAGCCTGCCTGCGCTACTTCAACGCCGCCGGGGCGGACCCGGCGGGCCGCATCGGGGAGGACCATGACCCCGAATCGCACCTCATCCCCTTGGTGATTGACGCCGCCTTGGGCCGCCGGGGGGACATCACCGTGTTCGGCGCCGACTACCCCACGCCAGACGGCACCTGCATCCGCGACTACGTCCACGTGACCGACCTGGCGGACGCGCATCTCTGCGCCCTGCGCCAACTGGATGAGCGCAGCGTCACCTACAACCTCGGCAACGGGCAGGGCCACTCGGTGCGCGAAGTGATCGCGGCGGTGGAGGCGGTGAGTGGCCGCAAGGTGCCGGTCCGCTACGGGGACCGCCGCGCTGGGGACCCGGCGGTGCTGGTCGCCGCGTCGGCGCGCATCAAGGCGGAGGCGGGATGGTCCCCCCGCTACGCCGACCTGCAGGAGATCGTGCGGACCGCCTACGCCTGGCGCGAGGCCCATCCCGGCGGGTATGGGGACCGGTAGGCGAAGAACGAGCTCCGACTAGCCGAGGAAGAACGCCAGCAGGATCAGCAACACGGCAATGCCGGCGGTACCCATCAAGACGAAGTTGGTGAAGCTGCCCCAAAACGCCTGACGGTCCGCAACAAAAGCCTCGGTAAGGTCGGGGCCCGGCGTGGTGGTGTCGGTTGGGGTGGATTCCATGACGGTGGTAGCCATCGTGCGGCCTCAATGGAGATGTGTGGCCCTGCTTCTAATGTCCTGCCCCTAACCCATGCAAGTATCGCAGGGCTGCTTGGGTCACTGAGAACGAGGCGTTGGCAGAGCTGGCGGTCAGGCAATGGGGCCCCCGCCGCCCTGCTCCGTGCCGTTTTGCCATCCCGGCGGCTCCCTGCAACCGGCCGCTGCACGCCTCGTTTGCATGCTGGCGCAGCAGGGACCTGCTTCATGGGACAAGTGATCAGCCGCCGATTGCTGCTGGCAGGCACCGCCATCGTGATGGCTGCGCCGCGGGCGGGCGCCGCCATCATCAAGGGCGCCCTGCCCTGGTCGCCGGACCAAGCCGAGCCGCCGCAGCCGGCAACGCCGGGCCCGTGGCAGTATTTCACCCCGGAGGAAGGCGCTGCCGTCGAAACCCTGGTCGATCGCCTGATCCCGCCCGATGACACGCCGGGCGGCAAGGATGCGGGTTGCGCCATGTTCATCGACCGCCAACTGGCCGGCCCCTACGGCAGTTCGCGCGGCCTCTACATGCGCCCGCCGTTCCATGACGGCACCAAGACGCAAGGCATGCAGTCGCCGCTGACGCCCGCCGCCCGCTACCGCCAGGCGCTGGCCGCGCTCGACGCCCATTGCCGGGCCGCCTTCGCCGGCAGAGCGTTCACGCACCTCACCACCGACCAGCAAGACGGCATCATCAACGGTCTCGAGACCTCCGCCTTGCAACTGCAGGGCACCAGCGGCCGGGCTTTTTTCGAGCTGCTGATAAAGGACACGCAGCAGGGGTTCTGGGCCGACCCGATCTATGGCGGCAATCGCGACATGTGCGCCTGGAAGCTGATCGGCTTCCCCGGCGCACGCTACGACTATCGCGACTGGATCCACCGGCACAACGAACCTTATCCGCACCCGCCGGTCGGCATCGGAGCGCATCCGGACTGGGCGCCATGACCGCGACCAGGCTGCCGGCCAAGGATGTGGTGGTGATCGGGCTGGGCTGGACCGGCGCGATCCTCGCCAACGAGCTGACCGACGCGGGGCTGAACGTCGTGGCCATCGAGCGGGGGCCGTGGCGCGACACCGCCTCCGACTTCCCGCCGTCCTATGCGCCCGACGAACTGCGCTACCGCATCCGCCACGACCTGTTCCTGCGCCCCGAACAGGTCACGCTGAGCTTCCGCAACGCCGTCGGTCAGACCGCACTGCCCATCCGCACCTGGGGCGCGTTCATGCTGGGCAACGGCGTGGGCGGCGGCGGCACCCATTGGAACGCCGAGACATGGCGCTTCCTGCCCACCGACTTCCAGCTCCGCTCGCACCTGACGCAACGCTACGGCGCCAGCGCCCTGCCCGAGGACATGACCATCCAGGATTGGGGCGTCACGTATGACGAGTTGGAGCCGTACTACGATCGTTTCGAGTATCTGTGCGGCACGTCGGGCATAGCCGGCAATCTCGGCGGCACAATTCAGCCCGGCGGCAACCCGTTCGAGGGCCCGCGGGCACGTCCATACCCGACGCCGGCGCAGCAGCAGCCGTACAGCGCCACGCTGTTCGCCAAAGCCGCCACCGAGCTGGGCTACCACGCCTTTCCGCAGCCCTCCGGCAACCTGTCGCAGCCCTACACCAACCCGCTCGGCGTGAAGATCGGGCCATGCACCTATTGCGGCTTCTGCGAATGGTTCGGCTGCGGCAACTACTCGAAGGCCAGCCCGCAGACCACGCTGCTGCCCGTGTTGGTGCGCAAAGCCAACTTCGAGGCGCGGACCGAAAGCGAGGTGACGCGCATCAATCTCGACAGCACCGGCAAGCGGGCGACCGGCGTCACCTACGTGGACAGCCAGGGCCGCGAATACGAGCAACCGGCCGACCTGGTCCTGCTATGCGCGTTCAGCGTGTTCAACGTGCAGCTCCTGCTGCTGTCGGGCATCGGCACGCCGTATGACGTGCAGAGCGGCAAGGGCCAGATCGGCCGCAATTTCAGCCATCAGACCGTGTCCAGCGCTGCCGGGTTCTTCGACAACAGCAAGTACCGCTTCAACCCCTTCATGGCCTCGGGCGCCATCGGCATGTGCATTGACGAGTTCAACGGCGACAACTTCGACCATAGCGGATTGGGCTTCGTCGGCGGGGGCTACATGGGCCAGGTGCAGACCAATGGCAGGCCGATGGAGACCACGCCGGTGCCGCCCGGCGCGCCGGGCTGGGGCAAAGGATGGAAGGAGGCGGTGCGCGACAACTACAACAGCACCGTGTTCGCCGGCGCCGGCGTGCACGGCAGTTGCTACAGCTACCGCACCAACTACCTGGACCTTGATCCTACCTACAAGGACCGTTTCGGGCGCCCGCTGCTGCGCCTGACCATGGACTTCCACCCCAACGAACTGAAGATGAGTGCGTACCTGACCGACAGATACGCCGAGATCATCCAGCGCATGGGGGCGCACACCGTCGTCAAGCATCCGCGCAAGGGGCCGTACGACATCACCAGCTACCAGACCTCGCATGTCTGCGGCGGCGCCATCATGGGCACCACGCCGGGGGACAGCGCGGTGAACACGTTCCTGCAAAGCTGGGACGTGCCAAACCTGTTCGTCAGCGGCATGAGCGCGTTTCCGCAGAACGCCGGCTACAACCCGACTAATACAGTCAATGCACTGGCGTTCCGGACCGCGGAGGCGATCCGCACCCGCTACCTGAAATCTCCCGGGCCGCTGGTCCATGCGTAGCCTGCGCATCGCCGCCGCGGCCATCCTGGCGATGGCGCTTGCGACCTGCGTCGGGGCGGCGCCAACGGACAATCCATCACCCATCCCGCCGGAGCCGGACAGCCAGGCATTCGGGCAGATCGAGCAGGGTCGTTACCTGGCCATCGTCGGCGACTGTGCCGCCTGCCACACGGCTCCCGGTGGACAGCCGTTTGCCGGCGGGCGGTCGATCCAGACGCCGTTTGGCGTGATCGTGTCGTCCAACATCACCCCCGACCGGGAGACCGGCATCGGCGCCTGGAGCGACGCGGCGTTCCTGGCGACATTCCAACGCGGCATTGGCAGCGACGGCAAGCATCTTTATCCGGCCATGCCATACGAATACATGACCCACACCACGCAGGCCGACGTGCTGGCGATCCGTGCCTGGCTGGCCACGCTTCCGGCCGTTCATTACAAGGTGGTCTCCAACCAACTGCCGTTTCCACTGGATGTTCGTGCCTCCATGATCGCGTGGAACACCTTGTTCTTCACGCCCGGCCGCTTCCGCGCGAACCCGCAGAAGTCGGCGCAGTGGAACCGGGGCGCGTATATCGTGACTGGGCTGGGCCATTGCGGCGCCTGCCACACGCCAAAGAACGCGCTTGAGGCGGACGACACTGCCCGCGCGTTGCAGGGCGCCCGGGTGCAGGGGTGGTTCGCGCCCAACATCACCGACGATGCGCGCAACGGGATCGGGCGCTGGTCGGTGGACGATGTCGTCCAATACCTGGCCACCGGCCACAACCGCATGGCCGCAGCGTCCGGCCCGATGGCCGAGGAAGTCGCCTTATCCAGTTCCAACATGACCCGCGCTGACCTGCAGGCCATTGCCGTGTACCTGAAAGACCAGCCGGGCCAGCAGGACGCACAGGCCCCGTTGGCAAGCACCGATGCGAGGATGCGTGAGGGTGCTGCCATTTATGCCGATGAGTGCTCCGCCTGCCACGCCCCCGGCGGCCAGGGCGTGGGCGGGCTGTTCCCGACTCTGGCGGGCGCGCCGTCCGTGCAGTCGCGCGAGCCGACCTCGCTGATCCGCGTCGTGCTGCACGGCGCCAAAAGCGTCGCCACCGCGCCCGCGCCGACCGGCGCTGCGATGCCGGCGTTCGGCTGGATGATGTCGGACACCCAGGTGGCCGCCGTGACGACCTACATCCGCAATGCCTGGGGCAACGCCGCCCCGGCGGTCACCGCAAGCGCCGTCGCGGACCAGCGCGCCAGCCCCGCCGGCCAAGCGCAATGACGCTAGGGCAGCGGCGGCAGCGGGTTGAGCAGCGCATCCGACCCGCTGGTCGCCTGGCTAGGCACGCCGCACTGGGCGGCCAGGGCGGCCGGGTAAATCCGGTGCTCCTGGGCCAGCACCCGGGCGGCCAGGCTGTCCGCCGTGTCCGCCGGCAGCACGGGGACGGCGGCTTGCGCCAGGATGGGGCCCTCGTCCATGGCCGCGGTCACCAGGTGCACCGTGCAACCATGCACCCGGCAGCCGGCGGCCAGGGCGCGTTCGTGGGTGTGCAGCCCCGGAAAGGCGGGCAGCAGCGAGGGATGGATGTTCAGCATCCGGCCAGCCCAGCACTCCACCAGCCAAGGGGTCAGCAGCCGCATGTAGCCGGCCAGGCAGACCAGCTCAGCGCCATGCTCCAGCAGCACCGACTGGATGGCGCGCTCGTGGGCGGCGCGGTCGCGGCCAAAGCGGCGGTGATCGACCGCCTCCGCAGCCACGCCGAGGCTGCGCGCCAGCGC
>CAXTNN010000211.1:0-6479 GCA_964245545.1 uncultured Acetobacteraceae bacterium
GTTTCTGCACCGCGAACTGGGCATGGCGCTGGAAGAAGTCGGCACGCCCTATCTGCACCGGGAGCACCTGGCGGAAGAGCTGGCGCTGCTGCCAGCCGGCGTGCAGCTTTCCGAGGGGCAGGACGTTGATCGCCAACTGGACCGCTGCCGGGCGGCGCAGCCGGACTTGACGGTGTGCGGCCTGGGCCTGGCCAACCCGCTGGAGGCGGAGGGCCTGGCCACGAAATGGTCGATCGAGCTGCTATTCACCCCGATCCAGGGTTATGAGCAGGCGGCTGACCTGGCAGAGCTGTTTGCCCGACCGCTGGTGCGCCGGATGAGGCTGCGGCTATGAAGCTGGCGCTGTGGACCTATGAAGGGCCGCCCCATGTCGGCGCGATGCGCGTTGCGGCGGCAATGCGCGGCGTGCATTACGTGCTGCATGCGCCGCAAGGCGACACCTATGCCGACCTGCTGTTCACCATGATCGAACGGCGCGACTCGCGTCCGCCGGTGACCTACACCACCTTTCAGGCGCGCGACCTGGGCGGCGACACCGCCGAGCTGTTCAAGACCGCCGCGCGCGACGCTTATGCACGGTTCCAGCCCGAGGCGATGCTGGTCGGCGCCTCCTGCACCGCCGAGCTGATCCAGGATGACCCGGGCGGCCTGGCGCAAACGCTCGGCCTGCCCTGCCCGGTGGTGGCGTTGGAACTGCCAAGCTACCAGCGCAAGGAGAATTGGGGCGCGGCGGAGACGTTTTGCCAATTGGTCCGCACCTTCGCCGTTGGCCCCAAAGAGCCCCCTGCCTCCAGGAGAGGGTGGGGTGAGGGGCAAGCGCCACCATCCTGCAACATCCTCGGCCCGACGGCGCTGGGGTTCCGCCATCGCGACGACGTCCGCGAAATCACCGCCCTGCTCACGCAGCTCGGCATCACGGTGAACGTCTGCGCCCCGGGCGGCGCCACCCCGTCCGACCTGGCGCGGCTGCCGGATGCCGCGTTCAACGTGGTGCTTTACCCAGAGATTGCCGGCACTGCCGCCGCCTGGCTCAAGCGCGCTTTCAACCAGCCGCACACCACGGCGGTCCCGATCGGCGTCGGCGCCACGCGGGACTTCATCGCCGAGGTCGCCGCCCTGGCCGGCATCGACCCGGCCGCGGCGGCCGAGGGGTCCCGCCTGCCCTGGTACTCGCGCTCAGTGGACGCCAACTATCTCACCGGCAAACGCGTGTTCATTTTCGGCGACGCGACCCACGCCATCGCCGCCGCTCGCGTGGCGGCCGATGAGTTGGGTTTCACCGTGGTGGGCTTGGGGACCTATGCCCGCGAGTTTGCCCGTGAGGTCCGCACTGCCGCGGCGGTTTACGGGGTCGCCCCGCTGATCACTGACGATTACCTCGAAGTCGAAGCCGCCATCGCCGCCGCCACGCCCGACCTGGTGCTTGGCACGCAGATGGAGCGCCACATCGCCAAGCGCCTGGGCATTCCCTGCGCCGTGATTTCGGCACCCGTGCACGTGCAGGACTTCCCCGCCCGCTTCTCGCCGCAAATGGGTTGGGAGGGGGCGAACGTGCTGTTCGACACCTGGGTGCATCCGCTGATGATGGGGTTGGAAGAGCACCTGCTCGGTATGTTCCGCGAGGATTGGGAGTTCGGCGCCGGCGCAGCCCCCTCCCATCTCGGCACGAACGCCGCCTCCGCCTCCGAAAGCCCTCTCCCTCTGGGAGAGGGTTGGGTGAGGGGTCCCGTCGCCACCTGGGCGCCCGATGCCGAACAAGAACTTGCCAAAATCCCGTTCTTCGTGCGCGGCAAGGCTCGCCGCAACACCGAGCGCTACGCCGCCGACCAGGGTGCCGAGCATATCACCCTGGAAACCCTCTATGAGGCCAAGGCCCATTATGCACGCTGAGGCTGCTCCTATCCGGGTCGTGTTCGTCACCATGGACAGCCACCTGTCCAGCGCACTCAGCCGCGCCGGCGACACCCTGCGTGGCGAGCTGCCCGGCCTGCGCTTGGAGCTGCACCCGGCCGATGAATGGGCTGAGGACCCGGTGGCGCTGGCGCGCTGCAACGCCGCCATCGCCCAGGCCGACATCGTGGTCGCGACCATGCTGTTCCTGGAAGACCATATCCGCCCAGTGCACGCGGCGCTGAAAGCGCGGCGCGAGGCGTGCGACGCGATGGTCTGCTGCTTGTCGGCCTCCGAAGTGGTGAAGCTCACCCGTGTCGGCCGGTTCGACATGGCGGGCGAGGCAAAGGGCGTGCCCGCCTTGCTCAAGCGCCTGCGCGGCAAAAGCGGCAGCGGTTCCAGCGCCCGCGGCCAGATGGCGATGCTGCGCAAGCTGCCGAAGCTGCTCAAATACATCCCAGGCCCGGCGCAAGATGTTCGCGCCTACTTCCTGTGCCTGCAGTATTGGCTCGCCGGGTCGGAAGAGAACTTGGGCAACCTGGTGCGGCTGCTGATCGGGCGCTATGCCACTGCCCCTTGCCGTTCCGTGCAGGCGGCGGCGCCGCGCGAGTATGGCGAGATCGGGGTGTACCATCCGCGCATGCCGGCCCGCATCTCGTCGCAGGCTTCGGACCTGCCTAAGCCCGGCACGGCCGGCACCATCGGCCTGCTTATCCTGCGGTCGTATGTGCTGGCGGGCAACGCGGCGCATTACGACGGGGTGATCGACGCGCTGGAGGCGCGGGGCCTGAACGTGGTGCCGGCCTTTGCCTCGGGACTCGACCAGCGGCCCGCCATCAGCGCCTACTTCACCGAGGGCGGCCGCGCCACGGTGGACGCCGTGGTCTCGCTCACCGGCTTCTCGCTGGTGGGCGGCCCCGCCTACAACGACGCCAGCGCCGCCGCCGACACGCTGGCCGCGCTGGACGTGCCGTACATTGCCGCCCATCCGCTGGAATTTCAGACCATCGAGCATTGGGAGGGCGATGCGCGGGGGTTGATGCCGCTGGAGGCCACGATGATGGTCGCCATCCCCGAGCTCGACGGCGCGATCTGCCCGATGACCTTTGGCGGGCGCAACGAGACCGCAAGCGAACGGCGGGCCGACATGGCGGCGGTGCCGGAGCGGGCGCACACCCTGGCCGCCCGCGTGGCCCGGCTGGTGGCGTTGCGCCGCGCAAGGCGGGCGGAGCGCCGGGTCGCGATGGTGCTGTTCAACTTCCCGCCCAATGCCGGCGCCACCGGCACGGCGGCCTACCTTTCGGTGTTCGAGTCGCTGCACAACACGCTGACGGCGCTACGCGATGCCGGCTATCGCGTCGACGTGCCTGCCGACGTGGCGGCGCTGCGCGAGCGTGTGCTAGGCGGCAACGCGGCGCTGTTCGGACCGGACGCCAACGTCGCCGCCACCATCCCGGCCGATGACCACGTGCGCGCCGAGCCGCATATCCGTGAGATCGAGGCGGTGTGGGGCCCGGCGCCGGGCCGGCAGAATAGCGACGGCAGCCGCATTTTTGTCTTAGGTGCCTCCTTCGGCAATGTGTTCGTCGCCATTCAGCCGGCGTTCGGCATCGAGGGCGATCCGATGCGGCTGATGTTCGAGGGCAGCTTCGCCCCCACCCATGCCTTCGCTGCGCTGTATCGCTGGCTGCGGCAGGATTTCGGCGCCCATGCCGTGCTGCATTTCGGCACCCATGGCGCGCTGGAGTTCATGCCGGGCAAGCAGGCCGGACTGTCCGCCGCGTGCTGGCCGGACCGGCTGATCGGCGACCTGCCGAACTTCTATCTCTACGCCTCCAACAATCCCTCCGAGGGCATGCTGGCCAAGCGCCGCACCGGCGCCACGCTGGTCAGCTATCTCACGCCGCCGGTGGCGCATGCCGGGCTGTATCGTGGCTTGCTGGACCTGAAGGCGACGCTTGATAGCTGGCGCGCGATGGAACCGGACACCGACGTGGGCAAGCGCGCGGCGCTGGCCGGCTTGCTGCAGGCGCAGGCGGCGGCGGTGAACCTCGCCAGCACCGAGCCGGTCTGGTCCGACCCGGCGGCTGAGGCGAGCCACGTGCACATAGCCCTGCTCGAACTGGAATACACGCTGATCCCCGATGGCCTGCACATCGTGGGCCAGGTGCCGTCCGCCGAGGCGCGCGCCACCACGCTGGACGCGGCCGGCATCACCGACCCGGCACGCCGGGCCGAACTGGACGCGCTGCTGGCCGCCGACCATGAGCTGCCGGCCCTGGTCCATGCCCTCGACGGCGGCTACATCCGGCCGGCCCCCGGCGGCGACCTGCTGCGCACCACCGACGTGCTACCGGCCGGGCGCAACATCCACGGCTTCGACCCGTTCCGCCTGCCCTCCGCCTTTGCCGTGGCCGACGGGGTGCGCCAGGCGGAGCGGCTGCTGGCACGGCATCGGGCCGACGGCGGCACCTTGCCAGAGACGGTGGCCATGGTGCTGTGGGGCACCGATAACTTGAAGACGGAGGGCGGCCCGATTGCGCAGGCGCTGGCGCTGATGGGTGCGGAGCCGCGGCATGACAGCTACGGCCGAGTTTGCGGGGCGCAGCTCGTCCCGCTGGCGCGGTTGGGCCGGCCACGCATCGACACCGTCATCACCCTGTCCGGCATCTTCCGCGACCTGCTTCCCATGCAAACCAAGCTGCTGGCCGAAGCCGCCCTGCTGGCCGCGCAGGCGGACGAGCCGGTGGCGCAGAACTTCATCCGCAAGCACGCTCTCGCCTTGATGGTGGCCGAAGGCGTCACGCTCGAAGCTGCCGCGCTGCGCGTATTCGGCAATGACGACGGAGCCTATGGCGCCAACGTCAACCACATGCTGGAAGCGGGCGCCTGGTCGGACGAGGACGAGTTGGCGGACAGCTACACAAGGCGCAAAGGCTTTGCCTACGGCGTCTCCGGCCGCCCGGTGCGGCAGGACGCCGTGCTGCAAAGCGTGCTGTCCACCGTGGAGCTCACCTACCAGAACCTCGACAGCGTGGAAATCGGCGTCACCACCGTCGACAACTATTTCGACACGCTGGGCGGCATCTCGCGCGCGGT
The DNA here is from genome assembly GCA_964245545.1 of uncultured Acetobacteraceae bacterium. Classification (GTDB taxonomy): domain Bacteria; phylum Pseudomonadota; class Alphaproteobacteria; order Acetobacterales; family Acetobacteraceae; genus LMUY01. Next base: position 4,990 of record CAXTNN010000211.1, read on the forward strand.
GCGCAAGGCGCGCGGCGGAGTGGAGGCAGCCATCTATATCGGCGACCAGACCCGCGGCGAGGGCACGGTGCGCTCATTGAGCGAGCAGGTGAACCTGGAAAGCCGCACCCGTGCGCTCAACCCGCGCTGGTACGAGCCGCTGCTGGCCCACGGCGCGGAGGGCGTGCGCCACATCGAGGCCTCGCTGAGCAACACCCTCGGCTGGTCGGCCACCACGGGGCAGGTGGATGAATGGGTCTACAAGGAATTCGCCGACACCTACGTGTTGGATGAGGCGATGCGCGAGCGGCTGGCGGCGCTCAACCCGGTCGCCTCCGCCCGCATCGCCGACCGGCTGATGGAGGCGCATCAGCGCCGTTACTGGCAGCCGAACGAAGCAACTCTGGCGGCACTCGGTCAGGCGCATGATGCGCTGGAAGACCGGCTAGAGGGCATAGGAGCCGCAGCATGACCGTCCAAACCAGACCCGTCCTCCCGCCGCGTTCCATGACCTCTTGCGCGGACGGCGAGGGCAGCGTGCAGGTCAAGCTTGACCCGGCGGTGAAGATAGGAAATGCCAAAGTGTTCGCCGTGTATGGCAAGGGCGGCATCGGCAAGAGCACCACCTCCTCCAACCTTTCGGTGGCGTTCAGCAAGCTCGGCAAGCGGGTGCTGCAGATCGGCTGCGATCCGAAGCACGACAGCACTTTCACCCTGACCAAGCGGCTGATCCCCACCGTGATCGACGTGCTCGCCGGGGTGGACTTCCACCCGGAGGAGTTGCGCGCGGAGGATTTCGTGTTCCCCGGCTACAACGGCGTGATGTGCGTCGAAGCGGGCGGCCCGCCGGCAGGCACGGGCTGCGGCGGCTACGTGGTGGGGCAGACGGTGAAGCTGCTAAAGGAGCACCACCTGCTGGAAGACACCGACGTGGTGATCTTTGACGTGCTGGGAGACGTGGTGTGCGGCGGCTTTGCGGCGCCGCTGCAGCATGCCGATCGGGCGCTGATCGTTACCGCCAACGACTTCGACAGCATTTTCGCCATGAACCGCATCGTGGCGGCGATCAATGCCAAGGCGAAGAACTACAACGTTCGGCTGGGTGGCGTGATCGCCAACCGCTCGGCCGGCACCGACCAGATCGACCGCTTCAATGGCGCCACCGGGCTCGGCCTGCTGGCGCGTTTCGCCGACCTGGACGTGATCCGCCGTTCGCGGCTGAAGAAGTCCACCCTGTTCGAGATGGAGCCCTCTCCCGAGCTTGAAGCCGTGCAGGCGGAGTATTTGCGGCTGGCGGCCACGCTCTGGGCCGGCGTGGAGCCGCTGGAAGCCGCGCCGCTAGTCGACCGCGACATCTTCGACCTGCTGGGATTTGACTGATGAGCGGGTACGCGCAACGCCGCAGCGAACTCGAGACCTATTTCGACCGCACGGCAGCCGCCGCCTGGGCGCGCCTGACCTCGGACGCACCGGTGAGCGGTATCCGCGCCACCGTACGCGCCGGCCGGGAA
>CAXTNN010000212.1:0-6478 GCA_964245545.1 uncultured Acetobacteraceae bacterium
GACCAGGGCGGACGCCACCGTGGCGCTTGCCAGCGACACCCCCCCGGCCGAGGCCAGGCCCACCCAGTCCACATGGCCCCAATCCGCCAGCACAAGCTGCTGCAGCCCCGCCGCAAAGGGCGCCGCCAGGTAGAGCGCCAGCAGCCCGCCGAGGAGGGGCAGGGGGGAGGGCTGCCGCAAAGGCCGGGTCAGTGCAGGTGGAGTGCGGCCGGTACCTGTGCGGCGTCGCCGGTGACGGTGGGCGGCACCATCTCCAGCCCGTGCTGCTTCATGATAGCCTGCCCGGACGCGCCGAGCAGATACGCCACGAACTGGATTGCCGCCGCCTGGTCCGGCGCATCTTTCAGGATGGTCACCGTGTAGTGGGCGCTGAGTGCCACCTCCGGCGGCAGCGGGATGGCGGCAATGTGCAGGTCTGCCGTTTCGGTCGAGTAGAAGAACCCAACATCGAGCTGCCCTGACTGCAGGCGCCCAACCAGGTTCTCTTCCGGCAGCACCTGTGCCGGGTTCTCCTCGCCCCCCAGCACGTCGGCGGCGAGTTGCGGCTGGTGGTAGACCTGCTCGGCCTGGTCGAGCAGTTGCACCGTCAGCGCGCCTTTCGGATCAAGCTTAGGGTCGGTGCGACCGATGCGGATGCCCGGCTCGCGCAGCACCTCGTACCACGGCTTGCTCTTGAGCTCGGCGGCAAAGCGGCTTGCCGGATTGTAGCCGATCACCAGCGGCGACTGCGCAAAGGTTACGTACCAGCTCACCCAATCGCCATTGGCGGCGCCGATGAGGCTGTCGTTCACCTTCGGGCTGGCGCTGATGAACACGTCGGCCTGGCGCAGCTTGCCCTTGATCTGGTTCGCCAGCGCGCTCGACCCGGCGGCGAAACCGCGGACGCTGTCGCCGGTCGCCTGGTCAAACGCCGGGCCAAGGCCGTGTTCCACCAGGTTCACCAGCGAGCCGGCGTAAAGCACGTTGAGCTCGCCGGCCATGGCAGCGGCCGGCATGAGCAACACCGAGGCAGCGAGAAGGGTCTTGAGCATAGGCACGACATAACATTGCCCTGCCCCGCGTGCACCCTTCTTGTCAGCCAGCCGCCGAAGACGCCGAGCGGTTAGAAACGATGCTGGTTCAACTCAGCGCTGGAAATTGCGGCACTCAAGGTTGAATTCAGATCCTGAAACACGTGGCCCATAGAAACGCCAAGCGGTTCGAGCGACGCAATCAAGGTGACGGCACACATTGCCGAAATCAACGCATACTCCAGCGCAACAACGCCACGCCGGTCTTTCTTCAAAGGGGATTTCATCAGAATACCGAGCTCGACGCTGTAATTTGCCACATCGCTGTTTTGCCGACGGAAGCAAGCTAGACCCGAGCCCTCGCACTGCACAATCAAAATCGTTAACGCGCGTTAAATTTTAAGACGCATCACCAAATTTGCGGCATGTCGGCATCGAGCAAGTCACTTGGTGGCGCTTGCAAGCGCAAGGCCGCCGGGTTGAGCACGGTCACTCGCCCGGGCTCCACGGTGATGATGCCGGCGGCCTGCCACTCGCGCAGCTTCTTGTTGACCGTCTCGCGCGCCGTGCCGATGCGTTCGCTCAGCGCGCCCTGGGTGATATAAACGCGATAGCCCGGCTGCGAATGCCCCAGCATCAGCAGCGTCAACGCCAAACGTCCCCCTGCGTCATGGAACAGCATGGCTTCCAACAGCCAATTGGTCGCCCGCAGCCGCTCGCTGAGCAAGGTGAGCACCGCCAGCGCCAGGTCCGGATGGCCGCGCAGCACGTCCAGCAGGTCACGCCGGTCAATCGTCAGCAGGCGGCCATTGGTCTCCGCCACCGCGTCGGCGGTCCGGCTACGGCCATCCAGCAGCGCCAATTCGCCCAGCACCTCGCCCGATTGCAGCACCCGCAACACCTGCTCCTTGCCCTCGCGGCTCGGCAGCACGATGCGCACCCGGCCGGTGAGGATAACGAGCATGCTGCTGCCATTGTCGCCGCGCCGGAACAGCACCTCGCCCAAGCGCATTGGCCGGTCGCGGGTTCGCGCCGCTAGGGCCCGCAGGTCTGCGCGGGCGATATTGCGGAACATCGGCGTCCGAGCGAGCAGCCGCTCATATTCGGTAATATGGTCGATTGCGTCAGCATCCATCATGAAGCCCACGAGGTAGCCGCTTTTGAGCAACTATCACGATTTTATCGCATGAGCGACCGCCGCCCGGTCGTTGAGTGTGACGTAAGTCAAAGGTGCTCCTGATCTTATAAGCTACCTAAGTCACGAAACGGGGAGCCAGACCATGGGTACCAACATCGTGATGTTTCCGCGCCAGCCTAGACGTCCCGCATACGTTGGTATAGAGCCTTTTAAGCTGCGGGCTGCCGACAAGATCGAGATTTGCCGCTGGGAAGCCGAGGGAGGCTCCCAGGGCGTCGCCCGCATCGCCATCCATGAAGGCAACGGCATCTGCGAAGAAGATGCCGACGTGGCCTTGCTGTATGCCCCGAGCGTGCCTTGGGCCCGCTGGGGTGTGGCCCGGCGCGGCAGCGAGCTACTGCTATGGCGCTGCAACGATGGGCAGGATCTCGGCCTGTTCAGCAGCATGCGCGAGGCGATCGAAGCCGCGTCGTTCGGGAGCCCCGTGGCTTGCGCCCCGCCCCGCCTGCAAAGCGTTCCCGCGTGACGGGGCTTACACGGAGAAGTACTTGGCGCGCGGGTTAAGCACCACGATGGCGCTGGTGCTCTGCTCGGGATGGAGCTGCCACTCGTCGCTGAGCGACACGCCGATCCGCTCCGCCCCCAGCAGCGTCAGCAGCGGCCCCTGGTCCTCAAGCTTCGGGCAAGCCGGATAGCCGAAGCTGTAGCGGCTGCCGCGGTAGCCTTGCGCCAGCATGCGGTCCATATCGCGGTCGTCTTCGGCGGCGAACCCGCACTCGGCGCGGATGCGCTTATGGGTGTATTCCGCCATCGCCTCAGCCATCTCCACGCTCAGCCCGTGCAGATACAGGTAGTCCTGATAGCGGTTGTCCTCGAACCATAGCCGTGCCGTGTCGCTGGCTTTCTGCCCGACGGTGACGACCTGCAGCCCGAGGACGTCGCGCTCGCCATCATCCACGTCGCGGAAGAAGTCCGCGATGCAGTCGCCGTCCTCGCGCGGTTGGCGGGGGAGGGTGAAGCGCGCGAGCTCGGTGCTACCGTCTTCGGCGAACACGATCAGGTCGTTGCCTTGTCCGGCGGCTTTCCAATAGCCGTAGATGGCTTGTGGCGCCAGGATCGCGTCCGCCTCGCACAGCGCGAACATGCGCTTCATCACCGGGCGCAGCTCCTGCTTGGCCCAGCCAAGGAAATCCTCCAGCGAGCGGCCCTGCTTGCGGAAGCCCCACTGGAATTGGTACAGGCTGCGCTCGTTCAGGAACGGCAGCACCGCCTTGGGCGTGCTCTGCAGCACGCGGGCGCCCCAGAATGGCGGCTGCAGCACCGGCTCCTGCGTTAGGCGCTGCCTACGCTCCCGTACCGCCGCAAGGTCGACTGGGCGGAAGGCGGCACGGTCGGCCGCCCCCAAGGTGCGCTTGGTGTTGCGCGCCTTCCCGGCGCGCTTGGCCTGCATCGCTGCCAGGAAATCGTCGAAGCCGTTGCCGGTGATGCGGTCCATCAGGTGCAAGCCATCGAACGCGTCCCGCGCGTACGCCACTCGGCCGCAGGCATAGGATTGGACGCAGTCGTCTTCCACATAGCCGCGGGTCAGCGCCGCCCCGCCCAGCATGACGGGGATGTCGAGCCCTTGCCGGCTCATCTCCTCCAGGTTCTCCCGCATCACCACGGTCGATTTCACCAGCAGCCCCGACATGCCGATGGCGTGGGCGCGGTGTTCCCGGGCGGCCGCCACCATGTCGGCGAGTGGGACCTTGATGCCGAGGTTGATCACCCGATAGCCATTGTTGGTGAGGATGATATCGACCAGGTTCTTGCCGATATCGTGCACGTCCCCCTTCACCGTGGCGAGCACGACCGTGCCTTTCTCCTGCCCATCCACCCGCTCCATGTGCGGCTCCAGGTGGGCCACCGCCGCCTTCATGGTCTCGGCGGATTGCAGCACGAAGGGGAGCTGCATCTTGCCCGCGCCAAACAGCTCGCCCACCACCTTCATGCCGTCGAGCAGGACCTCGTTGATGATGGCCAGCGGCGCCAAGGTTTGCAGCGCCTCGTCCAGCTCGTCGGCCAGGCCCTTGCGGTCGCCATCGATGATCCGGTCGCGCAGCCGCCCTTCCACGGTCGCGGCACGCTGCTTCTTGGTGGCGTCGGCGGCCTTGCGGTCGGCGAACAGCTCCAGCAGGCGCTGCAGCGGGTCGTAGCCCTCGCGGCGGCGATCGAAAATCAGGTCTTCGCACACCTGCACTTCTTCGGCCGCAATCTGGTGCAGCGGGCGGATTTTCGAGACATGCACGATGGCGCCCGTCATCCCCGCGCGCACGGCATGGTCAAGGAACACGCTGTTCAGCACGGCGCGCGCCGCCGGGTTGAGGCCGAACGAGACGTTGGACAAGCCTAAGATGATCTGTATGTCTGGGAACTCGGCATGGATGGCGGCAATACCCTCCAACGTCCAGGCGGCAAGCTTGCGGTCGTCCTCATTGCCGGTGGCGACGGTGAAGGTGAGCGGGTCGATCAGCAGGTCGCTCTGCGGCAGGCCATGCTCCGTGCAGGCGAACTCCACCAGCCGGCGCGCCACCGCCAGCTTGGCGTCCGGGGTTTTCGCCATCCCCGTCTCGTCGATGGTAAGCGCGATCACCGCCGCACCGAACTTGCGCGCGAGCAACAGGCGGTCATGCGCCGCCGCTTCGCCGTCCTCGAAGTTGATCGAGTTGATGATCGGCTTGCCGCCATGCAGCTTCAGTGCGGCGGCAAGCACCGGCGTCTCGGTGCTGTCGATCACCAGGGGAGCGTTCACGCTGCTGGTAAAGCGGGTGATCACCTGCGTCATCTCCGCCGTTTCGTCGCGCCCGACAAAGGCGGTGCAGACGTCCAGGCTGTTGGAGCCCTCGCCCAGCTGGTCGCGACCCATGCCGACGCAGCCGTCCCAGTCGCCCCGCTCCTGCAGCTCGCGCCACTTCTTGGAGCCATTGGCGTTGCAGCGCTCGCCGATGGAGAAGTAGCTGTTTTCCTGCCGCAACGGCGTCTGCCCGTAGAGGCTCGCCACCGCCGGCACCCAGTGATGGGACCGCGCCACGGGGGCGGGTCGGGGCTCACCCAGCCGGCGCAGCATGGCGTCCAGCGCCTCGATGTGCGGGATGCTGGTGCCGCAGCAGCCGCCGACTAGGTTCAGCCCATCCTCGCGGACGAACCGCTCGACCCAGCTCGCCATTTCGGCGGCGCCCAGCGGGTAGTGGGTTACGCCATCGACCAGCTCGGGCAGGCCGGCATTGGGTTGGATGGACAGCAGCCCCGGCCAGTTGGCGGCGAGCCAGCGCACGTGCTCCGCCATCTCCTGCGGCCCGGTGGCGCAGTTCAGCCCCATCAGCGGCACGTCCAGCGCGTGCACCACGGTGGCGGCGGCGGCGATGTCAGGGCCGACCAGCAGTGTCCCCGTAGTCTCCACCGTCACCTGCACGAAGATCGGCGTGGCGGTGCCGGCGGCCGCGCGGGCGATCTTGGCGCCGTTCACCGCCGCCTTGATCTGCAGCGTGTCCTGGCAGGTCTCGATCAGGATGGCGTCCACGCCGCCTGCGATCAGCCCGGCCGCTTGCTGCGCCAGTGCCGCCTCGAGCGGGTCGTAGGCGATGTTGCCCAGGCTGGGCAGCTTGGTGCCGGGGCCGACCGAGCCCAGCACCCAGCGGTCGCGCCCATCGGCGAAGCTCTCGGCGGCCTCGCGGGCCAGCTCGGCGGCGCGCTGGTTGATCTCATGCGTGCGGTCCTGCAGGTCGAACTCGCCGAGCGTGATCGGGCTGCCGCCGAAGCTGTTGGTTTCCACCATGTCGGCGCCGGCGGCGAAATAGCCAATATGGATGTCACGCACCAGGTCCGGGCGGGAGAGGTTCAGCACCTCGGTGCAGTTCTCCCGGTTCCAGTAGTCGCGCTCCACGTCGAGCGTGAGCGCCTGCACCCGGCTGCCCATGCCGCCGTCACACAGCAGCACGCGGTCGCGCAGGGCGTCGAGCAGGGCAGGGCGGGTCATGCCATCTCCTTTGCCGGTGTCAGTTCGGCGGGAATGGGGGCGGCGGCGCGCCAGACTTGCACGGGCAAGGCGCCGGGGATGGTAGCGGCGGGGGCGGCATGGAGCCCGGCATCGGCCAGCAGGGCGGCCAGCGCCGCCGGGTCGAACCCGCGCCAGCGATGGGCGAGCTGGTCCTCCAGCTCGGTACGGTCATGCGGCAGCAGGTCCACCACCACCAGCATGCCGCCCGGCGCCAGCACCCGGCGCGCCTCCGCCAGCACGGCCGCCGGGTCTTCGGCGTGGTGCAGCACCATTTGCAAAACCACGGTGTCGAAC
>CAXTNN010000213.1:0-6471 GCA_964245545.1 uncultured Acetobacteraceae bacterium
GTCGTGTTCAGTGCCAATGGCATCCGGGAAGGGTGGTACATGGCGCGGCTGCCGCCGGGCGTGGCGGAGCAGGATCCGGTGCTCGCGGCCAGCCAGGAGATGGGGGCGCATCACGGCCGCGACCCGGCGATGCCGCCCGCCCTGGCGGCCTGGACCGCGCCGCTGTTCGGGGGGGAAAGCCAGCACCAGGGGCGGCTGCGCCAGGCGGCCTGCCTCCTCTCCGACGTGGGCAGCCGCGACCATCCGGAATATCGGGCGGAAATGAGCTTCCTGCGCATCCTGCGCCAGCCGGGGATCGCGCTGGACCATCACGGCCGCGCGTTCCTGGCGCTGGCGGTGGCGGTCCGCTACGAGGCGGAACCAGCGGCGCCGTTCCTGCAGACGGCTTACCAGTTGCTGGAGCCGCAAGCGGCGGCGCGGGCCGAGTGCCTCGGGCATGCGCTGCGCTTGGCCTACACGCTGTCGGCCGGCACGCCCGCTTTGCTCGCCGAGACCAGCTTGCGGGTGGAGCCCGGCCGGCTGCGACTGCGCTTGGCCGAGGGCGGCGGCGCGTTCCAAGGCGAGGGCGTGGCGCGCCGGTTGGACCGCCTGGCGGCGGCGCTGAACGTGGCTCCTCTGGTCGAAACCTTGCCCGGCGCGTAGCAGTGCTGCCGTTCGCCGCCGCCGTTCCATTCCTCTTCCACGTGACAAGGCAAACCGCGCTGGCCGGCATCCGCCAGCACGGCCTGCTGGCCGCAGCCACGCTCCGTGCTCGCGACCGGGACCCCGGTGAGGCTGACGCGAACCGGGCGAGGTGGACGCCGGTGGCCGCCGCCGGAGATGCCGCCGCCTGGCTGCGCTGGCAGCGGTTGTCCGATCACGGCTTGCTCAAGCGGCTGCCGGCGACCATCACGCCGCAGCAATGGCGCGCCTTCATCAACGGCATGGTGTTCCTGTTTGCGTCGTTGGCCGAAGCGGAGCGGCTGATGAGCGCGCCAGCCGATGCGGAGGTCCATCAGGTCATTCTCCGCTGCAGCACGCGGCGGCTTTTGCAGGCAGGCTGCGAGCTGCGGCTGTGCCGATGGAACAACGGCTTTCTCGACCGGTCGAGCCCGCCGCGGCAGCGCGCCTTTGCCGATTACACGCTCGCAGCGGATTGGCGAAAGGGTGATGTGGTTCGGGAAATCACCGTTGTTGGCGGCATTCCCACCGCCGTCCCGTTCGACGTGGTTGGGTGCGCTGGATGAGCGGATCCAGTCAGTGCGAGAAGATGTCGGGGCTCTCGTAGCCGAGCGCGTCCAGCCGGGTGCGGGTGGGCAGGAACTCGAAGCAGGCGAGCGCGAGGTCCAAGCGGTTTTCCCGCCGCAGCAGCGCCTCCAGCTTGGCCCAGAGCGCGTGCAGATGCAGTACGTCGGAGGCGGCGTAGGCCAGTTGCTCCGGCGTGAGCTCCACTGCGCCCCAATCGGAGGTTTGCTGCTGCTTGCTGATCTCCACACCAAGCAGCTCGCGGCATAGGTCACGCAGGCCGTGACGGTCGGTGAAGGTGCGGACCAGCTTGGCGGCGATCTTGGTGCAGCGCACGGGCGCCACCGTGATGCCTAGGCTGTGCTGCAGGATGCCGACGTCGAAGCGGGCGAAGTGCATCAGCTTGAGCACCGCCGGGTCGGCGAGCAGGCGCTTGAGGTTGGGACAGTCGAGCCCCGTGCCGCCAAGCGACTCGGGGACGATCTGGACCAAGTGAGCCACGCCGTCCCCGGCGCAGAGCTGCACCAGGCAAAGCCGGTCGCGATGCCAGTTAAGCCCCATCGTTTCGGTATCGACAGCGACCGAGCCACCAAAGCTCACGTCCGGCGGCAAATCGCCTTGGTGGAGGTGGATGGTTGCATTGGGGGCGAATTGAGTGATGCTCACGCGGGGGGGGATCGCCTGTTCTTGCCATGATGCCAGAAAAAGGTCTGCGTCTATTCAAAACAATACGGCGAAATGTCTCATCCTTCTAGAGTGATAAGACATTCCGTCGTATGCTGTTCTTGTCCTAAGGCAATGGGGCCTGGAACACGGAGGGTAAAGACGATGCCGGTTTGCATCGCTCTGAACTTCCGGTGGAAGGAATGGTCGGTGAGCTTCTACCTCACCTTCCAGGTCTAACGCCCCACCGGGGCCGGAGTCGCGAAAGCGGCTCCGGTTTCCTGAGCATACCAGATGGAGGCTAAGATGGAACAGGAGACAGTTGCCCCGGGCCGGGGCTCCACAGAAAGCGCGGAGTGGTTCCGGGCCAAGCTGATGACACCGGGCATGAGCCAGTCCGCGCTGGCGCGGTTGATGTTGGAACGCGGCGACGATCGGCAGCTAGGCACCATCCTGCGCAACTTGAGCCGCATGGCCAGCGGGGATGCCAGGGTGTCGGGGGAAATGCGGGCGCTAATCGGGACGTTGGAAAAGGAAACGAGGCGGGTGAAGGCGCCGAATTAACAGCCGTGTGGTGCCCAGGAAAAGACTCGAACTTTCACGTCCTTGCGGACACAGGTACCTGAAACCTGCGCGTCTACCAATTCCGCCACCTGGGCATGCACGCGGCGTGCGGTGGAGCGGCGACATAGCGGGGGAGCCGGAAGGCGTCAATGGGCGATGCGGCGGGACGGGCGCTTGAGCCTTTCTCCAGCGGCACATATGGAGGGGACGGCGGCAACAGGGGTGGGCGATGGCGCATGACAAAGTGGCGGCCGTGTTCGGCGGCTCGGGCTTTTTGGGGCGATACGTCGTCAAGCGCTTAGCCGCTCTGGGCTATGTCACGAGGGTGGTGGGGCGCAACCCGATCGAGGGCGGCAACCTGCGGCCAATGGGCCGGGTCGGGCAGATCGTGCCGCTCTATGGCTCGCTGAGCCATGCCGCGACGGTAACGCGGGCAGTGGCCGGCGCCAGCCTGGTGGTGAATTTGATCGGCATCTTGGCCGAGCGCCGGGCGGGCGACTTCACCCGGGTGCAGGTGGAGGGGGCGCGGCAGATTGCCGCGGCCGCCGCGACGGCGGGTGCATCGCGGCTGGCCCATGTGTCGGCCATCGGGGCGGACCCGGCGAGCCCCAGCCTGTATGCCCGCACCAAAGCGGAAGGGGAGGCGGCGGTGCGCGATGCCATGCCGAACGCCACCATCCTGCGGCCATCGCTGGTGTTCGGGGCAGAGGACAAGTTCTTCAACCGGTTCGGTGCCATGGCGCAGTTCCTGCCGTTCATGCCGGTGATCGCCGGCGACACCAAGATGCAGCCGGTTTACGTGGGGGACGTGGCAGATGCGCTCTTGCTGGGGCTGACCGAGCCGGCGACCGCGGGCAAGACCTACGAGCTGGGCGGCCCGCGGGTTTGGACGTTTCGGGACATCCTCGCCTTCATCCTGAAGGAGACGCACCGGCGCCGGCGGCTGGTGGAAATTCCCATGGGTCTGGCGCGGGCCCAGGCAGGGCTGGCAGAGCTGCTGCCGACCAAGCCGTTTACCCGCGACCAATTGCTGCTGCTGTCGCGGGACAATGTGGTTGCGCCAGGAGCGCCCGGTCTGCACGAGCTGAGGATTGCACCGACACCGGTGGAGCTGGTGGTGCCAGAATATCTGCTGCGCTACCGGCCCGGCGGCGGAAAGGTGGAGCGCCTGCCGGCATAGGTCCAACTCGGTCCTAGTTCAGGAAGATTGAAGGCAGACATAGGGGAGCTACGTCGTTTCAGTCCTAAATTGGGCAGCTTCACTGCCCTAGCGCGTTGGTTTTCTCTTTTCACACGCCGTTAGCGACCGTATATCGCGCCAGCGTAGCGAACAAGGGATCGCCAATGGCTGACCGCATGCTGCAATTTGTCCGCCTGCATCAGCAGACGCCGGAAAAGCGCGCGGTGGCGGAGCGTCGTGCGGATTTCTCGGAAATCTACCGCCGCTTCGACCAGGGTGCCGCGGCGGCCCAGGCCAGCCGCTGCAGCCAGTGCGGCATTCCGTTCTGCTCCATCCATTGCCCGCTATCCAACAACATCCCGGATTGGCTGAAGCTGTGCGCGGAAGGGCGGATGGAGGAGGCGTATGAGGTCAGCGCCGCCACCAACACATTCCCAGAGATCTGCGGCCGCATCTGCCCGCAGGACCGGCTGTGCGAGGGCAATTGCGTCATCGAAAAGGGCTTCGAGAGCGTCACCATTGGCGCGGTGGAGCGGCACATCACCGACACGGCCTTCGCCAACGGCTGGGTGAAGCCGGTGCGGCCGCGGGAGGAGCGGCCGCAATCGGTGGGCGTGATCGGCGCCGGGCCGGCGGGCTTGGCCGCAGCCGAGCTGCTGCGCGTGCGCGGATACCAGGTGCATGTCTATGACCGCTACGACCGGGTCGGCGGGCTGATGATCTACGGCATTCCCGGGTTCAAGCTCGAAAAGGACATCGTGCTGCGGCGATGGAAGCTGCTGGAGGAAGGCGGGGTCCAGTTCCATCTCGGCAGCGGCATCGGTGAGGAAGTGGCGTTCGAGGCGCTGCGGGCCCGGCACGACGCGCTGCTGCTCGCGACCGGAGTGTACAAGGCGCGTGAGATCGGGGGGCCCGGCGCCGGGTTGCCGGGCGTCGTCAAGGCCCTGGACTACCTGACCGCCTCCAACCGGCAGGGCTTGGGGGACGACGTGCCACGGTTCGACAGCGGCGAACTGGACGCGGACGGCAAGCGGGTGGTGGTGATCGGCGGCGGCGACACGGCAATGGACTGCGTGCGCACCGCCGTGCGCCAGGGCGCCGCCTCGGTGAAGTGCCTCTACCGGCGCGACCAGGCCAACATGCCGGGTTCGATGCGCGAGGTGAAGAACGCGCAGGAAGAAGGGGTGGAGTTCGTCTGGCTCTCCGCGCCGGACGCCTTCCTGGGCGACGACCACGTCACGGGCGTGATGGTGGGGCGGATGCGGCTGGGCATGCCGGACGCCTCCGGCCGGCGCTCGGTGGAGCCCTCTGGCGAGCGGGTGGCGCTGGAGGCGGACCTGGTGATCAAGGCGCTCGGGTTCGACCCGGAGGAGTTGCCGCGGCTCTGGGGCGTGGAGGGGCTGGAGGTAAGCCGCTGGGGCACGCTGGCGGTGGACCACCGTACCCAGATGACCACCCTGCCGGGGGTGTTCGGCGCGGGGGACATCGTGCGCGGGGCGAGCCTGGTGGTGTGGGCGATCAAGGACGGCCGCGAGGCCGCCGGGCGGATGCACGAGTGGCTGCAGGCGCAGAGCGCAGGCATGGCGGTCGCGGCGGAGTAAAAACGCCCGATCATAAACAAGAGAGCCCTCTCCCTCCGGGAGAGGGTTGGGTGAGGGGCCAACCGGGTAACATCCGTGGCGCGTGCCCCTCACCCCGGCCCTCTCCCAGAGGGAGAGGGAGACGTTACGAAGAGGGGAGCAAAGCATGGACCATATCGCCGACTGGAATGCCAATGCTGCCCTGCTGCGCGACACCTACCGCGCTGCTGACGAGCATGACGCCTGCGGGGTGGGGCTGGTGGCCTCGCTCGACGGCACCGCGCGGCGCGACGTGGTCCAGGCCGGGATCGACGCGCTGCGGGCGGTCTGGCACCGGGGCGCGGTGGATGCGGATGGCAAGACCGGGGACGGGGCCGGCATCCACATCGAAATTCCGCAGAACTTCTTTGCCGAGCACATCCAGCGCGGCAGCAACGCCACCCCGGACGAGCGGATCGCCGTAGGCATGGTGTTCCTGCCCAAGACCGACCTGGCGGCGCAGGAACGCTGCCGCACCATCGTCGAACTGGAAATCCTGGGCTTCGGCCACACCATCTACGGCTGGCGCCAGGTGCCGATCGACGTGCGCTGGATCGGCGAGAAGGCCAACGCGACCCGGCCGGAGATTGAGCAGATCATCGTGCGCAACGGCACGGGGGCGGACGAAGCGACGTTCGAGCGCGACCTTTACGTGATTCGGCGGCGCATCGAGAAGGCGGCGATCGCGGCGCAGGTAAGCGACCTCTACATTTGCTCGCTGTCCTGCCGCTCGATCATCTATAAAGGGATGTTCCTGGCGGCCAACCTGACCGACTTCTACCCCGACCTGCTGGACCAGCGCTTCGTCAGCCGGTTCGCCATCTATCACCAGCGCTACTCCACCAACACCTTCCCCACCTGGCGGCTGGCGCAGCCGTTCCGGATGCTGGCGCATAACGGCGAGATCAACACGCTGTCCGGCAACGTGAACTGGATGACCAGCCACGAGACCCGGTTTTCCGACCCGGCGCTCGACCCGTTCATCGAAGACATCAAGCCCGTCATCCAGGCCGGCAGCAGCGACACGGCGGCGCTGGACAGCGCGTTCGAGCTGCTGGTGCGGGCCGGGCGGGACGCGCCCATGGCCAAGGCGCTGCTGATCCCCGCTTCGGTGAGCGTGGATGCGACGATGAAGCAGCCGCACAAGGACATGTTCCTCTACTGCAGCGCGGTGATGGAGCCGTGGGACGGCCCGGCCGCGCTGTGCGCCACCGATGGGCG
>CAXTNN010000214.1:0-6435 GCA_964245545.1 uncultured Acetobacteraceae bacterium
CGGCGCGCAACTTGGTGCAGTCCAGCCTTGAGTTGGCCGGGCGGGCGGCCGGGGTGGGCCAATCTTCGGTGGTGACCGGAAGCACGGTGGGTTTGCGCCGCCCGTGCTTGGCCGCCGCCTCGAGTATCGCCTCGGCAAAGCCGTGCCAGGTGGTGCTGCCTTGCCCGGCGGCGTGGAACACCCCGCCGTACTCCACGCGCCAGGTGGCCATGCGCTCCACCACGGCCAGGATTGCCGCGGCAAGGTCGGCGGCATGGGTAGGGCAGCCCTGCTGGTCCGCCACCACCCGGAGCGTGTCGGTTTTGAGCGCGGCGGCAAGCATGGTGCGGACGAAGTTCTTGCCGGTCGCGTTATACACCCAGGACGTGCGCAGCACCGCGGCCCGGCCGCCGGCTGCCAGCACCGCCTGCTCCCCCGCCAGCTTGCTGCGCCCGTACACGCCGAGCGGCCCGGTCGGGTCGGTCTCGACATAGGGTGTGGGCTTGCGGCCGTCGAACACGTAATCGGTCGAAAGATGCACCAACGGGATGGCCGCCGCCGCGCAGAGCCGCGCCAGCTCCGCCGGGCCATCGCGGTTGGCCCGGAACGCGGCGCCCTCCTCGCGCTCGGCCAGATCGACGGCGGTCCAGCCGGCAGCGTTCACCACGGCGGCCGGCCGCACCCGCGCCAAGGTGGCCGCCAGGCTCCCCTGCTGGTCGAAATCAAACTCCGGCCGGCCGACGCGCACCACCCGTTTGCCGCCCAATGCCGCTAACTCGGTGGCAACCTGGCCGGTGCCCCCCGTGACCAGGATCACGGGGTGAACCATTCCGCCGCTTCCTCCCAGCCCGGCAGACGTTGATCCTTCTCGGAAAGCTGCACGGCGGCGGCGTTCAGCGGCCAGGGCAAGGCCAAGGCCGGGTCGTTCCACATCACGCCGCGCTCGGACTCACGGTCGTAATAGCCGGTGGTCTTGTAGATCACCTCGGTATCTGGCTCGAGCGTGCAGAATCCGTGCAGGAAGCCGGGCGGCACCCAGAGCTGGCGCCAATTGGCCGCGGACAGCTCGGCGGCGACGTGCTGGCCGAAGCTGGGCGAGCCGCGCCGGGCATCCACCGCCACATCCCAGATCGCGCCGCGGACCACCCGCACCAGCTTCCCCTGCACATGCGGCGCCACCTGGCAGTGCAGCCCGCGCAGCACCCCCCGCGCCTGTGACATGCTGTGGTTGTCTTGCACGAACGGCAGGGTGATGCCGGCTTCGGCCATGCCGCGCGCGGTCCACGTTTCGGAGAAGAAGCCGCGCGCGTCGCCGAAGCGGGGCGGCGTGAGCAGCAGCACGTCCGGAATGGCAAGCCGCTCGACCGTCATGGATGCAACCCGTCCGCAAGTTCCAGCAGCAGCCGACCCAAATCAGTTTTGCTCAACTTGCGCGCCCGCTGGCGCAACGCCGGTGCGTCGATGAAGCCCATCCGGAACGCAACTTCCTCCGGACAGCCCACCAGCATGCCTTGGCGCTGCTGGATGGTCTGCACGAAGCCGGACGCCTGCAACAAGCTGTCCGGCGTGCCGGCGTCGAGCCAGGCATAGCCGCGGCTGAGCCGTTCTACCGAGAGTTCGCCCATCTCGAGGTAGAGGCGGTTGAGGTCGGTGATCTCCAACTCGCCGCGCGCCGAGGGCCGCACCTGCCGGGCCAGTTCGCTCACCCGGTGGTCGTAGAAGTAGAGCCCGATCACCGCCCAGTTCGAAACCAGCTCGGCCGGCTTCTCGACGATCTCGGTGACCCGGCCATCGCCGTCGAACACGGCCACGCCATAACGCTCCGGATCCCGCACCTGGTAGGCGAACACGGTGGCGCCGGCGGTGCGGGCGGCGCAGTCCTGCAGGGTGCGGCTGAGGTGGTCGCCGAAGATCATGTTGTCGCCCAGCACCAGCGCGCAGGCTTCGCCGGCCAGCCAGTCGGCCCCGATCAGGAAGGCCTGCGCCAAGCCGTCGGGACTCGGCTGCTCGGCATAGTCGATGCGGCAACCCAAATGGCTGCCATCGCCCAGCAGGCGTTGGAAGCCCGGCAGGTCGACCGGCGTCGAGATCACCAGGATGTCCCGGATGCCAGCCAGCATCAGCACCGACAGCGGGTAGTAGACCATCGGCTTGTCATAGACCGGCAGCAACTGCTTGGAGGCGGCCAAGGTCATCGGGTGCAGCCGGGTGCCGGAGCCGCCGGCGAGCAGGATGCCTTTCATGCTGCCGTGCCCAGCCGCTGCCCGGCATAGCGGCCGGCGCGGATCGGCTCCCACCAGTCGCGGGGGCTTAGATACCAGCCGACCGTCCGCTCGAGCCCGCGCTCGAAGTCATGCGGGGCGGCCCAGCCGAGGGCGGCCTGCGCGCGCGCCGGGTCGATCTCGTAGCGGAAATCATGCCCGGGCCGGTCGGCGACGAAGTGGATCAGCCGCTCGCGCGGGCCCGCCAGGTCCGGCACCAGCCGGTCCAGCGTGGCGCAGATCGCCCGCACCACGGCGAGGTTGCTGCGCGGCTGGCGGGCGCCGATAGCCAGCGTGCTGCCCGGCTCCGCCCGCTGCAGCGCCAGCACCAGCGCCTCGGCATGGTCATCCACAAACAACCAGTCCCGCTGGTTGGACCCGTCGCCATAGACCGGCAGTTGCTTGCCCTCCAACGCGTTGAGCGTCACCAGGGGGATGAGCTTTTCGGGGAATTGCCAGGGGCCGTAATTGTTGGTGGTGTTGGTGACGAAGGCCGGCAGGCCATAGGTGTGCCACCACGCCCGCACCAGATGGTCGGACGCCGCCTTGCTGGCCGAGTAGGGGCTGCGCGGATCATACGGCGTGGCCTCAGTAAACGGCGGGTCCGTCGCGTCCAGGGCACCGAAGACCTCGTCGGTGGACACGTGGTGGAACCGGAACGCCGCCCGTTTCGGCCCGGCGAGACCCGACCAATACGCCCGCGCCGCTTCCAGCAACACGAAGGTGCCGACGATGTTGCTCTGCACGAACGGCGCCGGGCCGTCGATGGAACGGTCGACATGCGTCTCGGCCGCAAGGTGCATCACCGCGTCCGGCTGATGGGTGGCAAACACCTCCCGCATCGCCGCCGCGTCCGTAATGTCCGCCTTGACCAGAGTGTGGCGGCGATGGCCCCGCGCCCCCTCCAGCGCGTCCTCCGAAGCAGCGTAGGACATCTTGTCCACGGTGACCACGATGTCGCCGCGGCCCAGCACCAAGTGGCGCACCACCGCCGAGCCAATGAAGCCGCAGCCGCCGGTCAGCAGAACATGCATGTCAGCATCATCCAATACGTATGAAGTCAGCAATCATCCGGCTAAATAACATGTCTTGCTGAGACAGGCTGCGACAATGCTCACCTACTGTTACACATCATTAACGTCAACAGAAAACGCCGTTGTCACCCGGCGCCGCCGTCGCTGCCCGCCATGGCGGGCGGGTGCGCGCCAGCCGGCAGCATCACCAACTGGCCATACCGCACGCCGCGCTCCGCCATGACGTGATCAGCCATGTGCTGCACATCGCCTGCATTCCCCTTCAGCACCGCGACTTCGAGGCAGCGTCCCGCATCCAGGTGCACGTGCAGCGTGGAGATGGCCAGGTCGTGATGGTCGTGGAACTCATTGGTGAGGCGGTTCGGCAGGTCCCGCCTGGCATGGTCATACACATACACCAGCGCCGCCACGCAGGCTGCGTCGGGGGGAGGCGGCTCGGCCTGGTGCAAGCCGGCCCGTGCCAGGTCGCGCAGCGCCTCCGAGCGGTTCTGGTAGCCGCGGCGGGCGCTCAGCGCGTCCACCTGCGCCAGCAGGTCCTCCTCGATTGTGATGGTCACCCGCTGCAAGCGTGCCCCCTGTTCAGCGACCTCTGTCGCAGTATGATGTTTGGCCAGGAACGTCATATCAGAGGGGACCGCGATGCCTCTGTCATTAGATGGGCCACCCGCCCTTGTCACGCGCCAGGGTGTCACGCGCCGGGCCATTCTGGCCGGGGCGATGGCGCTGCCGGCCATTCTACGCCCCTCCGCCGCCTCGGCGGCCGGCGTGCTGAACGTCACTGCCTATGACGGCTTCGTGCCGGCGGAGGTGCGCCAACGCTTCCAAGCGGCGACCGGCACCGAGTTGCGCGTCCGCCTGGCCGCCAGCCAAGCGCCGGAGCTCACCTTGCTCACCGCCGAGCGCGGACAGCCGCTCACCGACATCTGCACCGTGGCCGGCAGCCGGCTGCACCAGTTTGTCGCCGCCGGCATCATCGAGCCGCTCGACACGGGGCGGCTGCAGAGCTGGCACCGGCTCAACCCGCTCTATGCCGAGGCGGAATGGAACCGGGTGGACGGCGCCATCATGGGCGTGCCGCTGGTGGTGGGCGCCAACGTGCTGGTGTACGACACGGCCGCCGTGTCTCCGGCGCCGGCAAGCTGGGGCGCGATGTTCGACCCGAAATACCGCGGCCGCACCACCTACGACATCGAGGACTTCCTGCTCTGCACCATGCTGCTGCAGGGCGCCGACCCGACCTTCGCCTCCTATAGCGGCAACCCGGCGGCCGCGGCGCAGGCGGTGGACGCCGCGCGGGACCTGCTGATCCGCAACAAGCCCCAAGTCGTACGTTTCTTTGATGAAGGCAGCGAGTTGCAGCAGTTGCTGACCGGCGGCGATGCGGTGCTGGCGCAAACCTATGCCAGCACCCCGGGCAAGCTGATCCTGGACGGCCTGCCCTATCGCCGCGTGGTCCCCGACGAGGGCAGCATGGCTTTCGTCTACACCTTCGCCATCATCAAGGACGCCCCGCATCGCGACGCCGCCTACCACTTCCTGGACACCCTGCTCGGCACGCCCGGCATTGCCGCCATCCTCACCCGCTCGGCCGGCTACATGACCAGCTTCCAAGACCCCGGCGCTGGGCTGACGGCGGTGGAGCAAGCCGCCTATGGCGTACCGGAGGAGGCGCTCGGCCGGCTTCGCTTCGCCGGCTACCAGGGGCAGGCGCTGAGTTCGGCGCTGATCGATGCGGCGGTGGAGCAGGTCAAGACCGGGTGAGGCGCTGGACCCGTCTGCTCCTCCTCGCCGTGCCGCTGGTTTGGCTGGCCGCCGCCCACCTCGGGCCGCTGATCGCCATGGCGCGGATCAGCGCCCTGGCCGCCTACCCTGCCGCGCCGGGCACCGCCCCCGCCTGGAGCGCCGCCGCCTACAGCGCCTTTTTGCACAGCCCGGGCGACCGGGCCTCCTTGTTGCACAGCCTCACTCTGGCCGGTGCCGCCACCCTGCTGTCGCTGCTGCTGGCCTATCCGCTGGCCTACCACGTGGCACAGCACGTTCCTCCGGCCCGGCGCGGGCGGCGGCTGATGCTGCTGGTGGCGCCGTTCTGGGCCAACGAGGTGCTGCGCATGTTCGGCCTGGTGCTGCTGCTGGCCAACCGCGGCGGCGTCAACGCCCTGCTCAGCGCCACCGGGCTGATCCCCACGCCCCTTGCGCTGCTTTATGGGACGGGCTCGGTGCTGACTGGGCTGGTTTATACCGTGCTGCTTACCATGCTGCTGCCGCTTTACGCCGTGCTCGACGCGCTGCCGGTGGAACTGCTGGAGGCGGCCGCCGACGGGGGCGCCGGTGCATGGCAGCGGTTCTGGCATGTGACGCTGCCGCTCACTGCCCGCGGCGTGGCGGCCGGCACCGTGCTCACCTTTCTCGCCAGCCTTGGCGTGTTTGCCGCTCCCGCCCTGCTGGGCGGCGTCTCCACCCCGGTTTTTGCCGTCACGATTGCCGACCTGTTTGGGGCCGCCAGCGGGCGCTGGCCGTTGGGGGCGGCGTTCGGCTTCATCCTGCTGCTCGCCGGCACGGCCTGCGCCCCCGGGCTTGCCGCCCTCGCCCTCGGCTTGCGCCGGCTCCACCGGGCGTGACCTGGCGCCACGCATTGGCCGGCCTTTACTGGATGGCCGTCCTCCTGCTGGCGCTGCCGCTCTGCCTGCTGGCGCTGACCAGCCTTTCCAACCGCCCCATCGTGGGCGTGCCGCTGGGGTCCCCAACCTTGCGCTGGTATGGTGCCGCGCTGACCGACCCGGCGTTCCAGCGCGCCTTCGTCCTGTCCGTCGCGCTGGCCGGGGGTTCGGCCCTGCTCGCCGTTGCCGCTGGCACGGCCATTGCGCTGGCCGTGGCCGTGATCCGCTCGGCCGCAACCCGCCTGCTGCTGCTCGGCACGGCGCTGGTTCCACTGGTCACCCCGGGCCTGGTCCATGCCATCGCGCTGCGCATGGCCATGCAGGTGATCGGGCTGGCACCGGGGCCGTTTGCCATGCTGCTGGGCCACGCCATCCATGCCACGCCCTATGCCGTCATCATGGTCGCGGCCCGGCGCGCGGCGCTGCCGCCCGGCCTGATCGACGCTGCGCGCGACGGCGGCGCCGGGCCGGCCGCCGTGTTCAGGGAGGTGGTCGCCCCGTGGC